>NZ_JBDJKY010000002.1:0-477664 GCF_039673075.1 Stenotrophomonas sp. TWI819
AAATTAGCGCTGTGGAACCACCCGATCCCATCCCGAACTCGGAAGTGAAACGCAGCTGCGCCGATGGTAGTGTGGCCTAAGCCATGCGAGAGTAGGTCATCGCCAGGGTTTACACCCAAAACCCCGCTGCTCACGCAGCGGGGTTTTTTTTGTCCTTCTCCCAACGGATGGGAGCGCCTCATTTCATGTGCCACAGCAGATGAGCACGGCCATGCGTATGCGGCCAGTGTCCCCCGGTCCCCCGGCCGCCGCCTGACGGCGACGCCCTCCTCGTTGATTCTGCCCAGGGACCTACCGGCCGCTACGACGCTCGGATGCGGTACGCGCACTGCTAACCGGAGCTTGCTTTGAGGCGCCAGTGGTCTCCACACGTGGGGCGCGATGCCCTTGTGGGCGAAATCAAGGAGGAGGGCGTCGCCGCAAGGCGGCGGCCGGGGGCGTCACCGGCAAGGGTATCGCGCCCCAAAGCCCGACCAACCCAGCCGCCGACCCAAAAAAAACGGCGCCTAGAAAGGCGCCGTTTTCATGAAGCAAAGATCACGTCACAGCAATCAACCGCTCAGCGTGCAGACTCCGCGGCCGGCGCCTCAACGCCCTTGCCCTTCATCATCGCATCGCGTGCCGCCTTGAACGGATTGCCTTCATACCAGTTCGGCCACCGGTCGCCGCCAGCCAGTTCCTTGCCAACCCCGTACAGCAGCTGCAGGTCCTCAACCGTGCCATCCAGCTTCCAGGTGGCCGGATCGAACTCGTCCTTCGGGCCGTGGTAACGGTTGCTGCCATAGTCTTCGGCGGCCTTGCGGCCCGCCTCGACACCGCCGTCGCGCAGATCCTCACCCCCGTCCGCATAGAGCGCCGGCACACCCGCCTTGGCGAAGTTGAAGTGATCCGAACGGAAGTAGAAGCCGCTCTGCACCGCCGTTTCGCCGTGCAGGGTACGACCCTGATTGGCCGCCAGCGGCTTGAGGATGTCTTCCAGCTCGGAGCTGCCGAAGCCGGTCACGGTCATGTCCTTGGCACGGCCTGCCACCGACATCGCATCGATGTTGATCACACCGGCGATCTTGTCCAGCGGGAAGGTCGGGTGGCTGACGTAGTACTTCGAGCCCAGCAAACCGGACTCTTCCAGCGTCACTGCCAGGAACACCACCGAACGCTCCGGTGCTGGCTGCTGGTGCACCATCGCGTCAGCGACTTCCAGGATGCCGGCCACGCCGGTCGCGTTGTCGACAGCGCCGTTGTAGATGTTGTCGCCCTGCTCACCCTCGTGCTTGCCCAGGTGATCCCAGTGCGCCATGTAGAGCACGGCTTCATCGGCACGCTTGCTGCCCGGCAGGACACCGACCACGTTGCGCGACTTCTTCTCGGCGATGGTGCTCTTCAGATCGAAGGAGACCTTGGCCTTCAGCGGGACCGGCTTGAAGCCGCGCTTGCTGGCGTCCTTGTAGGCCTTGTCCAGATCCAGGCCGGCCTCAGCGAACAGCTGACGGGCGGCATCGGCGCTCAGCCAGCCCTGTGCGGGCAGACGCGCTTCCGGGTCGTCCTTGGCCGGCAGGTCGTACTGCGGGCCGGCCCACGAGTTCTTGACCACGTCCCAACCGTAGGATGCACCGGCGGTGTCATGCACGATCAGCGCGGCGGCGGCGCCCTTGCGTGCGGCCTCTTCGAATTTGTAGGTCCAGCGCCCGTAGTAGGTCATGCGCTTGCCGTCGAACAGCTTCTCATCGTTGACGTGGAAGCCGGGATCATTGACGAACATCACGACCGTCTTGCCCTTCCAGTCCTGGCCGGCATAGTCGTTCCATTTCTGCTCGGGCGCATCCACGCCGTAGCCGACGAAGACCAGATCGCTGGCCTCGACCTTGACGTCCGGCTGGCCGCTGCGGGTACCGATCACCATGTCGGTGCCGAACGTCAGCTCGCGGGTCTTGCCGGCCTGGTCCAGCGTCAACACGGTCGACTCATCGGCCGTGGTCTCGGTCATCGCCACGTCCTGGAACCAGCTGTCGCCGTTGCCCGGCTGCAGGCCGATGCGCTGCATCTGGTCGCGGATGTAATTGACGGTCAGCTCTTCGCCCTTGCTGCCCGGCGAACGACCTTCGAACTCATCGGAGGCCAGGGTCTTGACCAGCTCGGCGAAGTCGCCGGCGTTGATCTCGGGCGAGAAGGCATGGCCCGGCGCGGTCGGTGCCGCGTCAGTGGCGGGTGCCGCGGTGGGCGCGGTGGATTCGCCCTTGCACGCGGTCAACGCAGCGGCAGCGGCAAGGCACAACAGAAGTTTGCGGGGCATCATCGGTTCCTGGAACGGGAAAGGCGGGTGCGCAGCGCACCAGCGACCACCATATCAATCCTGTGGCGCGGTGTCGGTATCGAAGGGAACGGCCACGGCGCCGCTGATCGGGCCGATGCGGGCAGTGCGGTGCACATACAGGGTGACCTCGCGCTCGAACTGCAGGGATCCATTGACCGACGCGTTCGGTCCGATGATCACGCGCGGTTTGCGGCCGGGCGTCAGCGACAGATTGAAGTTCGGCTTCTTGACCTCGATCCCGCCCTCGACCTGCGAGCCCACGCCGACGGTGATGTCGCCGTTGACCGTCTCGATGCCGCGCGCCACGCGCGTTTCGACCAGGCCGATGCTGCCATTGACGGTTTCCAGGCTGCCGTCGACCTGGGTGCCACGATCGAGGAAGATGCCGCCATTGACGGTGTCCACCCCGCCGCTGGCAATCACTTCGCGCCCGACCCGCACACTGCCGTTGACGGTGGAGATGCCGCCGGTACGTGCGCGATCGGCGACGCGGATGCCACCGTTGACCGTTTCAATGCGGCCGGTGACGACGCCTTCGGCGACCTTGATGCCGCCATTGACGGTCTCCAGGTTCCCGTAGGTCTGGCCGGCCTCGGCGGAGATGCTGCCGTTGACCTTGCTGATGTTGTCGTTTGCGATGGCCGGCGCACAGGGCAGCGTCAGGGCCAGCAACAGCGGAAGCAGGGAGCGTTTCATGAGGACCTCGATGGTGGAGCGCGGCTGGCAGGCCGCCTGCAGGAATGTCACCATGCATCGTTGCAATCCGCATCTGCCTGAAGTCACTGGAAAGCCCTTGCGCCACAACGCTTTTTCCTCACGCCGGGATAACAATCCGACCGATGGACGCGGTCGCACGCAGTGGCTGACCCCGGCGTTGCGTGCACTGCTGCTGGCGGTGGCCGTTCTGGGGGCCAGCCCGCTGGCCGCGCAGTCCTCCAAGGAAGCCGAGCGCAAGCTGCAGAAACTGCGCAGCGAGCTCAAGGGCGTGGCGCAGGAACGGCGGAATCTGGAAGGGCAGCGGGGACAGGCCTCGCGCCAGCTGCGCGAAGCCGACGAAAAAGTGGCCCGCACCGGGCGCGTCTTGGCCCAGACCGAAACCGCGCTGCAGCGCGAGACCCGCGCGATGAACGAACTGCAGGCCAAGCGCGATGCGCTGCAGGCCGGCCTGGAGCAGCAGCGCACCGAGCTGGCCTCGCTGCTGCGCGCGGCCTACCGCATCGGCAACAACGCACCGCTGAAACTGCTGCTGTCGCAGGACCGCGTCGCCGATGCGAACCGCAGCCTGGCCTATCACCGCTACCTGCAGCGTGAGCGCGCGCAGCGGATCCAGTCGCTGACGGCCGACCTCACCGAGCTGCAACGCGTGGAGACGGAGATCGTCGAGCGCCGCAAGGCGCTGGAAGGCACACGGCAGCAACAGAAACAGCAGGTCGCCACGCTGGCCGATGACCGCCGTGAGCGCGCGGCCACCGTGGCCACGCTGGACGAACGCTACAAGGACCGCAGCGAGCGTGAGAAGGCGCTGGGTCAGGACGCCAAGGCATTGGAAACCCTGCTCGCGAACCTGCGTGCGGCCGCCGCCCGTGCCGAAGCCGAGCGTCGTGCTGCCGCGCGACGTGCCGCTGCGGAGAAAGCGGCTGCCGACAAAGCCGATCGCGCGGCGGCTGCCAGCGGTACCCGCCCGCCGCCGCGAGCGACCAAGACGCCCCCTCCCGTTGCCTCTGCGCCTGCCCCCAAGGTGGGCGGTCTGGGCTGGCCGTTGTCGGGCAATCTGCTCGCCCGCTACGGTGGCAAGCTGCCCGATGGACGCACCAGCAGTGGCGTGCTGATCGGTGCACCCGCTGGCAGCACCATCACCGCCGTGGCGGATGGCACGGTGGTGTTTTCCGACTGGATGACCGGCTACGGCATGATCCTGATCGTGGATCACGGCAACGGCTACATGAGCCTCTATGCGCACAACGACACGCTGCTGCGTGATGCCGGCGCCACGGTGAAGAAGGGCGAGGCGGTGGCCAAGGTCGGCAATTCCGGTGGCCAAGGCGTGACCGCGCTGTACTTCGAACTGCGCCGCAATGGACAGCCGGTGGACCCGGGCAGCTGGCTGCAGCGGCGATAAACCGCGCCCAACACGGGCGCGCCGCCAGGCACGGGGTTCAACGGGAATTTATCGTCGCTTCGCGCATAATCGGGCGACGCGCCCCTGTGCGTGGTCAACCGTCCCCCGCTCATCCTGGAGTGCTTCATGCGCGTAGCCCGTTCCGCCACCTTGCTGCTGGCCCTGTTGCCCGCGGTGTCCTGGGCGCAGCAGACCGCCGAAGCGCCGGCACGCGGGGCCGATGCGGCCACCACGGAAGAAGCGGTGACCTCACGGGTTCCGTTGGAAGAGATCCGCCGCTACGTCGCCGTCTACAACGCGGTGCGCGCCGCCTATGTGGATCCGGTCGACGACAAGAAGCTGATGCAGTCCGCCATCCGTGGCCTGCTGCTGGACCTGGATCCGCACAGCACCTATTTCGACAAGGAAGACGCCGAAGCCTTCGATGAGCAGGCCAACGGTGCCTACGATGGCATCGGCGTGGAGCTGCAGCAGCAGCCCGACAACAGCAGCCTGAAAGTGATTTCGCCGATCGACGATACCCCGGCCGCACGCGCGGGCATTCTCGCCGGCGATCTGATCATCGCCATCGACGGCAAACCGATCAGCGCGATCGAAGCCACCGAACCGCTGCGCGGCGTGGCCGGCACCAAGGTGGTGCTGACCCTGGTGCGCGAAGGCAAGCCCAAGCCGTTCGATGTCACCGTCACCCGCGAGACCATCCGCGTCACCAGCGTGCGCAGCAGGATGCTGGAACCCGGCTATGGCTACATCCGCCTGAGCACCTTCCAGGCCGACACCGGTGCCGATTTCCAGAAGCACGTTGGCCAGTTGCAGCAGCAGGCCGGTGGCAAGCTCAAGGGCCTGGTGCTGGATCTGCGCAGCAACCCGGGTGGCCTGCTCACCGCCGCTGTGCAGGTGGCCGACGATCTGCTCGAGAAGGGCAACATCGTCAGCACCCGCGGCCGCATCTCGATCAGCGATGCCCGTTTCGATGCGACCCCGGGCGATCTGCTCAAGGGTGCGCCGGTCGTGGTGCTGGCCGACGCCGGTTCGGCCAGTGCCTCCGAAGTACTGGCCGGCGCGCTGCGCGACAACGGCCGCGCCCGCGTGGTCGGCAGCCGCACCTTCGGCAAGGGCTCGGTGCAGACCGTGCTGCCGCTGGACAATGGGGACTCGGTGAAACTCACTACCGCGCGGTATTTCACGCCGAGCGGCAAGTCGATCCAGGCCACCGGCATCATCCCCGACGTGCTGCTGCAGCCGGAAAAGCGCGCCGGCGATGACGACCTGCCAGCCAGCCTGACGGACTACAGCGAAGCCACCTTGCCCGGCCACCTGCGCGGTGACGAAGAAGGCACCGAAGGCTACAAGGCCGGTGACGTGCTGCCCGGCGATGGCCCGATCAATGACGCGCTGGCCGAATTGAAGCAGCCCGGTTCGGTGCTGGCCAGGCAGAAGGCGGACGCGGCGAAGAAGCCGGCGGTGGCAGCGGTCAAGCCGGCAGATACGAAGCCGGCCGACGCGAAGTCATCAGATGCGAAGCCGTCAGAGACGAAGCCGTCAGAGACGAAGCCGGCCGAAGCACCTGCGGGTGCACCGGCTCCTCCCGCGCCTGCCAAGCCGGATGCACCGGCGTCGACAGCACCGGTCAAGCCCTGAACGGTAGTGCCGGCCGCTGGCCGGCTCAGCAGAAATCCAACCGTACGTGGAGCCGGCCAACGGCCGGCACTACCCGTAGGCCATGGCTGTTCTTCTAGAACCCATGCCGCTTGCGCAGCCGCCGCGCGATCGCGGCGCGCACATACACGCCGTAGCCCAGACCGAACACGAAGCCGGCGATATGCGCCCACCAGGCCACCATGCCGAAGGTCGGGCCGATGTAGGCGAACACCACCTGCAGCGCCGCCCAGACCCCGATCAGCAGATAGGCGGGGGCGCGGACGAATTCCAGGAACAGGCCCAGCGGGATCACCACGCCCAGCCGCGCGCCCGGGAACAGGGCCAGGTAGGCGCCGATCAAGGCCGACACCGCGCCGCTGGCACCGATGATGATCTGGTCCGGGTTGCCCATGGTGTAGATCGCGGTCAGATTCGAGATCGCTCCGCCGACCAGGAACAGCAGCATCAGCCGCCACGGCCCCAGCACGCGTTCGGCCGGCAGCCCGAAGATCAGCAGGAACACCAGGTTGCCCAGCAGGTGCGACCAGTCCGCGTGCAGGAACAGCGCGGTGAACAGCCGCAGCACGCTGCCATCCTGCAGCGTCGCCCACCAGTCCAGCGGGTGGGTGAGACCGGTCGATAGCGCCCCCCAGTCCATCCATAGGCTGCGGCGGGCATCATCCGGCCGCGAGATCGACCACAGGAAGGCCACCCACAGCGCGGCGAACAGCAGGGGAGTGGCCCAGCGGTAGGCGGCTTTCTTGCGGGAGGGGGTGGACACGAACATGCGGCACTAGCCTAGCGCGGAGGCCGACCTGACGGGGATATGTCGCGTTCAGCATGAATAGCCATAACGGCCAACCGCGTTATTGTTTCATTAACCGCTCTCGGTATACTCGCATACGGCGTCGTATGTCGGGAGGGGAATCCGGCGCGTTGTCCTGACCTGAAAAGGGAAGGGAAACGCAGGCGCGCGTTGCCAAACATGATCGCTATCCGGAGAGAACCAACAATGCATACCGCTTCCACGCTTGCCCGCGTCACCGCCCTGGCTGTCGGCATTGCCGGCGTCCTGGCCGTCGGCCACGTCCACGCCGCCGCCTTCCAGCTGAAGGAAAACAGCGCCAAGGGCCTCGGTCGCGCCTTCGCCGGTTCCGGCAGCGCCGCCGGCGATGCCTCCATCATGGCCGTCAACCCGGCTGGCATGCGCCAGCTCGAAGGCATGCAGGTCCAGGGTGACCTGAGCGCCATCAGCTTCTCGGCCAAGTTCAACGGTACCGGCCGCAAGCCGACCGGCCAGCCGCAGACCGGCGGTGACGGCGGCGACGCCGGCATGATCGCTCCGGTTCCGGCCGCGTACTTCCACATGCCGATCGGTGAGAAGGCCCATTTCGGCGTCTCGCTGACCGCGCCGTTCGGTTTCAAGACCGATTACGACAATGGCTGGGTCGGCCGCTACAGCGGCATGAAGACCGACATGAAGGCCATCGACCTGGGCTTCGCCGCGTCCTATGACGTCAACCCGTACGTGTCCTTCGGTGCGTCCGTGTTCGTCGAGCACCTGACCATCGAGCTGAGCAACAACATCGACTTCGGTACCGCACTGGCGCAGTCGCGCGTGCCGGGCTTCGCGCCGGGCAGCGCCGATGGCAAGCTGACCGTGGAAGGCGACAACAATGCGGTGGGCTGGACCGTCGGCGGCTTGTTCAGCCCCGATGAGAACACCCACATCGGCATCAGCTACCGCTCCAAGGTCGAGCACAAGATCACCGGCGGCGATGCCACCTTCGATGTCCCGACCAACGCTGCTGCCGTGCTGGCTGTCGCTCAGCCGGGCCGCTTCACCAGCACCTCGGGCAAGGCGACGCTGACCCTGCCGGCTTCGGCCACGCTGAGCGTCACTCACAACGTCAACGACCGCTGGACCGTGATGGGTGATGTCACCCGTACCGCCTGGTCGACCGCGTTTGACCAGGTCACCATCGATTACGCCTCCAACCAGCCCGATTCGGTGCTGGAGTTCGGCTACCGCGATACGACCTTCGTCTCGCTGGGTACCGACTTCAAGCTGAGCGACACCGTGACCCTGCGTGGCGGTATCGCGCTGGATCAGACCCCGACCACCAACGCACACCGCGACGTGCGCGTGCCGGACACCAGCCGCAAGTGGCTGTCCGTGGGCCTGGGCTGGACCCCGTCGGCGAACACCGAGTACAACTTCGGTTACACCCACCTGTTCACCAAGGATCCGGACGTGAACATCGCCGGTACCACCAACAACCAGGGCAACTCGCTGACCGGCAAGTACAAGGTCCGTGGCGACGTGCTGGCCGCTTCGTTCAACTACAAGTTCTGATCAACGCAGCACTGATCGGTTGAATGCAGCAGCAGAAAACCCCGCGAAAGCGGGGTTTTTTGTTGTCTGCGCCCTGCTCGTGCGGCATCCGCTGCGCGCAGCGTCCACGGTATCGGCGTTCACGTCGAAGGCGTGACGCGATAGGATCGCACTCCTGTGCCGACCGCTACACCGGCACGATCATTTAAAAGGACATGAATGAAGTCTCCGCATCGACGACCGCAGGTCTGCATTCTGGGCAGCGCCGAACCGGGTTCCGCCGCGTACGAATTGGCTGGAGACGCTGGCGCGTTGATGGCCAGACTCGGCATCACTGTCGTCAGCGGCTGTGGAAGTCCTGCCACCCGTGTGGCCGCCGAGCGCGCGATAGCCGCAGGCGGCCTGGTGGTCAGCATCATTCCCCCTGATGTGATGCCGGCGGCTGACTGGCCGGCAACCGTCGTGTTGCCGTGTGGCATGGGCGATGCCCGCAACCTGATGATGGCCTTGGCCGGCGATGCCTGCATCGTCATTGGCGGTCGCGCGGGCACCATCTCCGAAGTCTGCCTGGCGTGGCTGCACAAGCGGCCGTTGTTGCCGCTGGAAGGATGCGGTGGCTGGTCCGATACGTTGCGGACGCATCCGCCGGATGAGCGTCAGAATTCGCCCATCCTGCCGTGGACCAGCCTGCAGACCCTGGAAGCGCAGCTGCGCCACCTCGATCTGGCATCACTGCCGGCCTAGGTATCTCCATTGAATCAACCTCCCGTTGGCGACGCAGGTCGCCAGCGCAATGCCGTTTCGCCTCCACTCTTCTCCCCACGGGTTCTCCCATGACGTCTGCTCTGCTCCGCTCCACCCTTGCCATGGCACTCGCCGCCATCTCGCTGCCCGCAGCGGCCGCGCCGGATTTCGCTGCCTGTTTCACCCTGACCCCGGGGCTGTCCTGGTCCAACGCCGATGAAACGCTGACCATCGAAAAAGTCACCTTCGCCGGCCAGAACGCCATCAAGATGCACAGTGCTGGTGGTGGCATCGGGATGGCCACGTTCCATGACATCAGCGGCCGCCAGCTGCTGGGCCAGGAGCGTTACAGCATGTCCAGCGACGGCCCCACGCGGACCGATACCTTCAAGCCGGCGCCGACGTTCCCGCAGAGCGCCAAGCCGGGCGATCGTTTCGAGGTCACCGGCACGGGCGAGCGCACGAACCATGTCGACGAAACCGTTGAACCGGTCGACTACGACGGCTTCTCCGACTACACCTTCGTCGGATTCGAAGACATTGACGCGGACGTCGACAACCAGCCGCGCACGTTCAAGGACACCTGCCACGTCACCGCGACCTTCGAAGACAACCGCATCGAGGCGTGGTACGCCGCCGGCTTCGGGCGCATCAAGTTCGAGCGTTACATGGGTAACGAGCTGCTGATGCAGGACCAGATCGAGTCCATCGAAAGCCCGTGACCTACAAAAAACCCCGCTTTCGCGGGGTTTTTTGTTTACCGCAGGACGCCGGAGATCAGTCGCCCAGGGTCAGCAGCGAGGCATTGCCGCCGGCTGCCGTGGTGTTCACGGTGACGGTCTTCTCGGTGGCAAAGCGCAGCAGGTAGTGCGGGCCGCCGGCCTTCGGGCCGGTGCCGGACAGGCCCTGGCCGCCGAACGGCTGCACGCCGACCACTGCACCGATCTGGTTGCGGTTGACGTACACATTGCCGACATTGATGCGCGATGAAATGCGGTCCACGGTTTCATCGATGCGCGAATGCACGCCCAGGGTCAGGCCGTAGCCGGTCGCGTTGATCTGGTCGATCACCGCATCGAGCTGATCGCCCTTCCAGCGGATCACGTGCAGCACCGGCCCGAAGATCTCCTTGTGCAGCTGGTCCAGGTTCTTCAGCTCGTACGCACGCGGGGCGAAGAAGGTGCCGTGCGCGGCGGCGTCGCTGAGCGTGGCAGCGGCGATCAGGCGGGCGTCCTTCTCCATGCGCACGGCGTGATCCTTGAGGATCTGCAGCGCGTCGGCGTCGATCACCGGGCCGACATCGGTCGACAGCAGGCCCGGGTCACCGACCTTCAGTTCGGCCATCGCGCCGGACAGCATGGTCATCACCTTGTCGGCGATGTCGTCCTGCACGAACAGCACGCGTGCGGCCGAGCAGCGCTGGCCAGCGGAGGTGAAGGCCGATCCGATCGCATCCTTGACCAGCTGCTCCGGCAGCGCCGAGGAGTCGGCGATGAAGGCGTTCTGGCCGCCGGTCTCGGCGATCAGCACACCGATCGCAGCTTCGCGTGCGGCCATCGCGCGGTTGATCGCACGGGCGGTGTCGGTCGAGCCGGTGAAGGCCACGCCGGCCACGCGCGGGTCGGCGGTCAGTGCGGCACCGACGGTCGCGCCGTCGCCCGGCAGGAACTGCAGCACGCCTTCCGGCACGCCGGCATCGAGCAGCAGCTTCACCGCGTAATAGCCGATCAGGTTGGTCTGCTCGGCCGGCTTGGCGATCACGCTGTTGCCGGCGGCGAGCGCGGCGCTGACCTGGCCCAGGAAGATCGCCAGCGGGAAGTTCCACGGGCTGATGCAGACGAACACGCCGCGGCCGTGCAGCTGCAGTTCGTTGGATTCACCGGTCGGGCTCGGCAGCTTTTCGGCGTGGCCGAACTGCTCACGCGCCTGCTTGGCGTAGTAGCGCAGGAAGTCGACTGCTTCGCGCACTTCGGCGATGCCGTCGGGCAGGCTCTTGCCGGCTTCCTTGACGCACAGCGCCATGAACTCGGGCATGCGCGCTTCCAGCTGGTCGGCGGCGTGTTCCAGGATCGCCGCGCGGCTGGCGGCCGGGGTGCGGTTCCAGGCCGGCTGCGCGGCCACGGCATTGGCCAGCGCCTTCTCGACGGTGGCGCTGTCGGCCGGCTGCCACTGGCCCACCACCTGGCGCGTGTCGGCCGGGTTGGTCACGTTCAACAGTGCGCCGGTCGGGTTGGCACCCGGCACCAGCGGCGCGGCGTGCCACCCGCTCTTACCCGGCGCGGGCACGGCGGCGTTGAGCTGCTCGGCCAGGGCGCGCAGATCGTTGTCGTTGGCGAGATTGACGCCCATGGAGTTCTTCCTGTCATGGTTCTGGCTGCGCAGCAGATCGACCGGCAGCGGGATTTTCGGATGCGGGATGGACGCGAACGAGGAGACCACCTCGACCGGATCGCGGATCAGGTCGTCGATGGCCACGTTCTCGTCGGTGATGCGGTTGACGAAGCTGGAGTTGGCGCCGTTTTCAAGCAGACGACGCACCAGGTACGGCAGCAGGTCCTCATGCGAACCGACCGGCGCATACACGCGGCACGGCACGTTCAGACGGTCGGCCGGCACCACTTCGGCATATAGGTCATCGCCCATGCCGTGCAGTTTCTGGTGCTCGTACTGGCCGCCCTTGGCGATCGCCTGCACGGCCGCGATGGTGTGCGCGTTGTGCGTGGCGAACATCGGGTAGATCGCATCGCTGTGCGTGAACAGACGCTTGGCGCAGGCCAGGTAAGACACGTCGGTGTTCTGCTTGCGGGTGAACACCGGGTAGGCCGGCAGGCCGTCGATCTGCGCGCGCTTGATCTCCGCATCCCAGTACGCGCCCTTGACCAGGCGCACCTGCAGGCGGCGACCGATGCGACGGGCCAGGTCGGCCAGATAGTCGATCGTGTACGGGGTGCGCTTCTGGTACGACTGCACGACCACACCGAAGCCTTCCCAACCGGCCAGCGAGGCATCGCTGACCACGGTCTCGATGATGTCCAGAGACAGTTCCAGACGGTCGGTTTCTTCGGCATCGACGGTGCAGCCGATGCCGTAGGACTTGGCCAGCTGCGCCAGTTCCAGCACGCCCGGCACCAGGTCGGCCATGACGCGTGCGCGCTTGGCGTGCTCGTAGCGCGGGTACAGCGCGGAGAGCTTGATCGAGATGCCCGGTGCCGAATTGACGTCGCCATCGGGACGGCCGCCGCGGGCCTTGTGGTCGCCGCCGATCGAGTGGATCGCGCGACGGTAGTCTTCCAGGTAACGCTTGGCGTCCTTCATGGTCAGCGCGCCTTCGCCGAGCATATCGAACGAATAGCGGTAGCTGGCGTTGTCGCCCTTGTGCGAGCGCGACAGTGCTTCGTCGATGGTGCGGCCCATGACGAACTGGTGGCCCATGATCTTCATCGCCTGGCGCACGGCCAGGCGGATCACCGGCTCACCCACGCGGCCGATCAGGCGCTTGAATGCGCCCGGCACATCGGCGCGGGTGGCATCGTTGATCTGGACCAGGCGGCCGGTCAGCATCAGGCCCCAGGTGGAGGCGTTGACCAGCACCGAGTCGCTGCCGCCCATGTGCTTCTTCCAGTCGGCATCGCCGAGCTTGTCGCGGATCAGCTTGTCGGCGGTCTCCTGGTCCGGAATGCGCAGCAGGGCTTCGGCCACGCACATCAGCAGCACGCCTTCTTCGCTGCCCAGATCGTACTGGCGCATGAAGGCTTCGATCGCGCCCTGGTCCTGGGCGCGCACGCGCACGCGCTTGACCAGATCGGCAGCGGTGGCCTGCACCTTGGCCTGCTCGGCGGCCGGCAGACGTGCCTGCTCGAGCAGCTCGCGCACATGGGTGGCCTCGTCCTTCAACCAGGCATCGGTGATCGCCTGGCGGAACGCGTTGGGAACGGCCGGCAGCTCGGGGGCGAGCAGCGGCGGGCGGGCGGCGCCGGACGATGCCGGGGCAGGGGGAAGGACAGAGGATGCAGTCATGCCGGTCGGCTCGTGGAGAACTTGACCATTTTAATCGTTTTTTTGGCGAGTCAAGGGGTTTTCATGGTCGCGCCCATGCGGCGCATAGCCTTTCATACAGGGGGATTCGGCGGATTCGACCCGGCTGCCATTTATTATGCTGTTTTCGTCAAAACCGCCGCCGCAGGCAATGCTGTATTGCAACATTTCTGAAACTGTGAATGGACCCTTGCTACTCGCTGGAGAGCGGGGCTACCATCGAGACGTTTCCCGCGGCAGGAAAAACGCGGTTGCGACATGATCGAGGTGCTCATCGCTCCGGACGGATCAGGGACGCAACTGCGGCTGCGCCCCCCACGGGCGCTCGATGCCCGGCAGTTCGTCCTGTTGTTTGTGGTGTTGGCGGGGGTGATGTGGCTGGCGGCCGGCCTGGGCTGGTTCACCGGCAATGTATTCGCCCCCGTGTTTGCTCTGCTGTACAGCGTGTTGCTGGCAGTGGCGCTGCGCACGGTGTGGCGCAGTGGAGAACGTCAGGAAGAGATCCGGGTAGTGCCGGCGTGCGTGGAAGTGATTCCCGCACCCGGGCATTCGCCGGTGTTCAGCGCCCACCCGCACTGGGTGAGGCTGATCGCCGACGAACGCAGAGTCCGGCTGGCATCCAGCGGTCGGCAGGTGGACGTGGGGAGTTTCCTCGCACCGGCCGAACGTCAGGTACTGGCTCAGAAACTAGAAGGCTTGCTCGCGGCCAATGACGGCCGCAACCGACGACGCTAAGGGTCTAGGCAATGAAGCAATGCAGAAAGTGGGGCAGGACGTTCGGGAAGTCAGTGTTGGGCGGGGCTGCGCTGCTGGCGCCGGCCATGGCGTGGGCCCAGGCGGCCGACCCCAAACCGTGGCAATTGAACATGGGCAAGGGGGTGACCCAGAGCTCGCGGTTGGCGTGGGAGTCCAACCTGTTCTCGCTGTGGGTCTGTACCGTGATCGGGGTGCTGGTGTTCGGCGCGCTGTTCTACGCGATCTTCAAATTCCGCAAATCCAAGGGCGCGGTGGCCGCCACCTTCAGCCACAACACCAAGGCCGAGATCATCTGGACGGTGATCCCGGTGATCATCCTGGTGGTGATGGCCTGGCCGGCCACGGCCAATCTGATCAAGTTCTACGACACCCGCGATTCGGAAATGACCGTCAAGGTCACCGGGTATCAGTGGATGTGGAAGTACGAATACCTCGGCGAGAACGTCAGCTTCACCAGCCGCCTGGACCGTGAGTCCGACCGTGTGCGCCAGAGTGGCGTGGTGCCGACCCGCGACAGCCATCCGCATTACCTGCTGGATGTCGACAACCGCCTGGTGCTGCCGGTCGATACCAAGGTGCGCTTCGTGATCACCTCCGACGACGTCATCCACGCATGGTGGGTGCCGGCGCTTGGCTGGAAGCAGGATGCGATTCCCGGCTTCATCAACGAGGCCTGGACCAACATCGAACAGGTCGGCGTGTACCGCGGCCAGTGCGCCGAGCTGTGTGGCAAGGACCATGGCTTCATGCCGATCGTGGTCGAGGCGGTTTCCAAGGAGGATTACCAGAAATGGCTGGCCTCCAGGAAGCCTGCGCCGGCCCCTGCGCCGCAGGCCGCTCCGGCGCCTGCGCCGGCTGCCCCGGCCGAGGCCACCCCGGCACCGGCCAGCGAGCCTGCCGCGGCAGCAACAGACAGCAACGCCTGAAATCGAGCCGCGTCCGCCAGCCGGCGGATGCGGGTACCACCGGATACAGTGAGGTGTAGTTGCGATGGCGCATTCCGCAGTTGACCACGACGGGCATCACGGGCATCAGCAGGGGTTCTTCGAGCGTTGGTTCTTCTCGACCAACCACAAGGACATCGGCACGCTCTACCTGCTTTTCAGCTTCATCATGTTCATCATCGGTGCGGCGATGAGTGTGATCATCCGCGCTGAGCTGGCGCAACCGGGCCTGCAGTTCGTCAAGCCCGAGTTCTTCAACCAGATGACCACCGTGCATGCGCTGGTGATGATCTTCGGTGGCGTGATGCCGGCCTTCGTCGGCTTGGCCAACTGGATGATCCCGCTGCAGATCGGGGCGCCGGACATGGCGCTGCCGCGCATGAACAACTGGTCGTTCTGGCTGCTGCCGGTGGCCTTCAGCCTGCTGCTGCTGACCCTGTTCCTGCCCGGCGGCGCACCGGCCGGTGGCTGGACGCTGTACCCGCCGCTGTCGCTGCAGGGGGGCTACAACGTGGCCTTCAGCGTGTTCGCCATCCACGTGGCCGGCATCAGCTCGATCATGGGCGCGATCAACATCATCGCCACCGTGCTCAACATGCGCGCGCCCGGCATCGATCTGCTGAAGATGCCGATCTTCTGCTGGGCCTGGTTGATCACCGCCTTCCTGCTGATCGCGGTGATGCCGGTGCTGGCCGGTGCGGTGACGATGCTGCTCACCGACAAGTTCTTCGGCACCAGCTTCTTCAACGCCGCCGGTGGCGGTGACCCGGTGATGTACCAGCACATCTTCTGGTTCTTCGGGCACCCGGAGGTCTACATCATGATCCTGCCGGCGTTCGGCGTGGTCAGCGAGATCATCCCCACCTTCAGCCGCAAGCCGCTGTTCGGCTACCAGGCCATGGTCTACGCGATCGCCGCGATCGCGTTCCTGTCCTTCATCGTCTGGGCTCACCACATGTTCACCGTGGGCATGCCGTTGGGCGGTGAGATCTACTTCATGTTCGCCACGATGCTCATCTCCATCCCGACCGGGGTGAAGGTGTTCAACTGGGTCAGCACCATGTGGCGCGGCTCGCTCACCTTCGAAGCGCCGATGCTGTGGGCGGTGGCCTTCGTGATCCTGTTCACCATCGGCGGCTTCTCCGGCCTGATGCTGGCGATCGTGGTGGCCGATTTCCAATACCACGACACTTACTTCGTGGTCGCACATTTCCACTACGTACTGGTCACCGGTGCGGTGTTCGGGTTGATCGCCGCGGTGTACTACTGGTGGCCGAAGTGGACCGGGCGCATGTACAGCGAAACCTGGGCCAAGGTGCACTTCTGGTGGTCGATCGTGTTCGTGAACCTGCTGTTCTTCCCGCAGCACTTCCTCGGCCTGGCCGGCATGCCGCGGCGTATTCCCGATTACAGCGTGGCCTTCGCGGACTGGAACCTGATCAGCTCGATCGGCGCGTTCGGCATGTTCGTCACGCCCTTCATGATGGCCGCGATCCTGTGGCACTCGCTGCGTCACGGCGCGAAGGCCGCCGACCGCTGCTGGGAAGGCGCACGTGGCCTGGAGTGGACGATTCCCTCGCCCGCACCGGCGCATACCTTCACCACGCCGCCGACCATCCGTCCGGGTGATCTGGCCCATGACGACATCACCCATTGAGGCCGCTCATGACCAGTACCACCCGCACGCCGGATGAGCAGGCCCTGCAGCGTCGCCGCGCGCATCGCACCGCGTGGGCGGTCGGGATCGTCGCGCTGATGGTCTATGGCGGCTTCATCCTCAGCGGGGTGATCGGGCGATGAGCGATCCGCGCCCGGCACCCGCGCGTCATGCGGGCCTGCCCCGCCTGATCGGGGTGGCGCTGGCGGTGTTCGTGCTGACCTTCTCGCTGGTGCCGCTGTACCGCATCGCCTGCGAGAAGGTGTTCGGCGTGCGCCTGGAGCGTGGCCCCGGCGCGGCGGCAGGCACTGCAGCCGCCACCGGCAAGCGCACGGTGCGGGTGGAGTTCGATGGTGGCGTGAATTCCAAGTTGCCGTGGGCGTTCCATCCCGAACAGCTGACGATGGACGTGGTGCCCGGCGAGCTCAACGAGGCGCTGTATTACGCGCGCAATGACAGCGATCGCGCGCTGGTGGGCAGCGCCGTGCCGTCGGTGGCACCGGCCAAGGCGTCGGGCTACTTCAGCAAGACCGAGTGCTTCTGCTTCACCGCGCAGACCCTGCAGGCCGGTGAGAAACGCGACATGCCGGTGCGCTTCATCGTCGATCCTGACCTGCCGGCCAACATCACCACGATCACCCTGTCCTACACCTTCTACAAGAACGACGCCTTGTCCGCGCAGCTGGCTCCGGCCAGCCTGCCGACCGGCGCGCGTGCAGCTCCCTGATCCGGACCGGACCCAAGACCATGGCCCAGCAAAGCCCCGATGCGAACGTGTACTTCGTGCCCACGCACAGCAAATGGCCGTTCATCGGTTCCATTGCGATGATGGTGACCATGGTCGGCGTGGCCAGCTGGCTCAACGATTCCGGCTGGGGCAAGTGGACCTTCTACGCCGGCATCGCGATGCTGGTGCTGACCCTGTTCTGGTGGTTCAGCGACGTGGTGCGCGAATCGCAGGCCGGCAGCTACAACCGCCAGGTGGATGGCTCGTTCCGGATGGGGATGGTGTGGTTCATCTTCTCCGAAGTGATGTTCTTCGGCGCGTTCTTCGGGGCGCTGTTCTACACCCGCAACCTGGGCCTGCCGTGGCTGGGCGGCGCGGGCGATGGCGTGATGACCAATGAGTTGCTGTGGGACGGGTATTCGGCGGCGTGGCCGACCAATGGCCCGGGTGCGATCGGCGGCCATTTCCAGACCATTCCGGCCTGGGGTCTGCCGCTGATCAATACGCTGATCCTGCTCACCTCCGGCGTCACCCTCACCATCGCGCATCACGCGCTCAAGGCCGGTCATCGCCGCCAGCTGCTGGTCTGGCTGGGCATCACCGTGCTGCTCGGCGTGGGCTTCCTCACCCTGCAGGTGGAGGAGTACATCCACGCCTACAAGGAGCTCAACCTCACCCTGGGCTCGGGCATCTACGGCTCGACCTTCTTCATGCTCACCGGCTTCCACGGCGCGCACGTGCTGCTCGGCACGATCATGCTGGCGGTGATGTGGCTGCGCTCGTCGAAAGGGCATTTCACCCGCGACAACCATTTCGGTTTCGAAGCCGCCGCGTGGTACTGGCACTTCGTCGACGTGGTGTGGCTGATGCTGTTCCTGTTCGTCTACGTGCTGTAGCGTCGGTGCGACGTCCTGCCGCATCGACGCCGGTGCGGCCTCAGCCGCCGATGCCGTGGGGCTTGATCCAACCGCTGTAGATGCCGATGACCACCAGCACGATCAGCGCCACCGATACCGCGATGCGGCGGGTGAGGGCATTGACGGTGCGCTTGGTCTGGCCGCGATCGACCAGCAGGTAATACAGCCCGGCGCCCAGATTCCAGACGATGACGATCAGAAACGCGATTACCAGCAGGGTCTTCAACGAATCATTCATGCGCGGCTCGATGGCGTGGCGGGTGCGCCTATATCACCGCGTTTTGCCGGCGTTGTCATGATGCGCAAGCACACACGCCTGATCGGCTGGATCGCCGCGGTGCTGGTCATCCTCGCTTTCTGCCAGTTGGGCCGCTGGCAACTGCAGCGCATGCACGCCAAAGAGGCGTTGCTGGCCCAGCAGGTACCCGCCCGCGCGCAGTCGCTCACGCTGCGCCAGGCCCTGGCCGCCCCGCCGCTGCTGCGCTGGGTGGAGGATCACGGTCGCGTCCTGCCCGGCACGATCCTGCTCGACAACCAGACCCGCGAAGGCCGCGCCGGCCTCAAGGTGTATCAGCCGTTCCAGAGTGACGACGGCGCACGCGTGCTGGTCGATCTGGGCTGGCTGCCGATGCCGCCGGATCGTGTCATCCCACCGATCACACCGCTTGCCGGCCATACGGCCATCAGCGGCCTGCTGGCGCCGTCACCGGCCACCGGGCTGGCCCTGGGGCCGGCGCTGTCGCCCGCGCCACAGCCGGGCGTGTGGCTGGCCAGCCGGATGCCACCCGACGACATGGCCCGCGCGCTGTCACTGCCGACGGGCAGCCTGGGCGCGCGCGTGCTGCGGCTCGATCCGGCACTGCCAGGCGGTTACGCGCGCGATCTGGAGCTGCTGCCCAATACCCTGCCGCCCAGTCGCCATCTGGGCTACGCCGTGCAATGGTTCGGCCTGGCGTTGACCGTGCTGGTGGTCGCGCTGGTCCTGGAACTCCGTCGCCATCGCCGCCGGCGTGGCACTCCCCGGCGCTGACCGGCTCAACATGAGAAAATGCCGCCCATGAATGCCACTTCCCCGGCCCGGCTGCCGTCCCGTTCACGCGGCCGCTGGACCCTGATCGCGTTGTTCGGCGTGTTCTTCGGCGCCATGGCGCTGGCGGGCGTGCTGCGCTTCTCCGGCTGGCAGCCGACCTCGCACCGCAATACCGGGCAGCTGCTGCAGCCGCCGGCCGATCTGCGCGCGCTGCCGCCCACCCTGGCCGATGGTCAGCCGTACCCGTGGAACCCCAACGATCGCACCTGGCGGATCCTGGTGGCCCCGTCTGCCAGCTGTACCAGCGAGTGCGTCACTTTGTCGCAGGGATTGGGCAAGGTGTGGCAGCTGTTCGGCCATAACGCCGATAATGTCGAGATCCTGTGGCTGGGCACGCCGCCGGCCGAGGTCCAGGGCATGCCCGCACTGCGCGCGCTGCGCGCCCAACCGGACCTGCGTGCCGCTTTGCCCGCCGTGGATGACGCCGCCGGCACGCCTGTGTATGTGATCGATCCCAATGGATTCGTGATCATGCGGTACGCGCCGGGATTCGATATGGCCGGTCTGCGCAAAGACCTGGCCACGCTGCTGAAACTGAAGTGAGTTCCGTTTAGATGAGCCTCTCCGCACGCCCGGTGCTGCACCGCAATTTCCACCGTCTGGCGTGGTTTGCGCTGATCATGACCGCCAGCACGATCATGTTCGGTTCGTTCGTGCGCCTGTCCGATGCGGGCCTGAGCTGCCCGGACTGGCCGACCTGCTATGGCCGTGTCACCTGGCCGCAGCACGCCGAGGAAGTGATCGGCCACGAGGCCGCCAAGATCCGCCCGCTGGAAACGCACAAGGCGTGGCGCGAGCAGGTGCACCGTTTCCTGGCCGGTGCACTCGGCATCGAGATCCTCACCCTGGCGCTGCTGGCCACGCGCCGCCGTCGCTGGGGCAGTACGGCGGTGATCACCGCCTGTGTGCTGGTGGCGACCGGCATACCGCTGTACATGATGGGCATGCACGTGCCGGCGAGCATCATCGCCCTGATCGGCGAAGCGATCCTGCTGATCGCCGCGCTGCGCTGGACCAACATCGACCTGGCCCGTGCCGCCTTGCTGACGCTGGCGGTGGTGATCTTCCAGGCGCTGCTCGGCATGTGGACGGTCACCTGGCTGCTCAAGCCGATCGTGGTCATGGGCCATCTGCTCGGCGGCATGCTCATGTTCGGCCTGCTGGTGTGGATGGCGTGGCGCGCCACGCATATGCCGATCACCCTGGCCGAGGCGCCCAAGCTGAAGTGGCTGATCCGCGCCGGCGTGGCCGTGCTGGTCGCGCAGATCGCGCTCGGCGGCTGGGTCAGCGCCAACTACGCCGCACTCGCCTGCGGTGGCGGCAGCGCCTCGCTGGACAACTTCCCGCGCTGCGTCAGCCAGTGGTGGCCGCCGCATGATTTCAAGGAAGGCTTCACCCTGTGGCGTGGCATCGGCGTGGATTACGAAGGGGGCGTGCTCGACGGCGCCTCGCGCATCGCGATCCAGATGGCGCACCGCTTGATGGCGATCGTGGTCGCCGTGTACCTGCTGTGGCTGTCGGTGCGCCTGTTCCGCCTGCCGAGCATGCGCGGCTGGGCGAGCGCCCTGGGTCTGCTGGTGGTGCTGCAGATCACACTGGGCATCCTCAACGTGAAGCTGGCGGTGCCGCTGGAAGTGGCTGTCGCGCACAGCGGGGGCGCCGTGGCCCTGCTGTTCGTGCTGGTGACCTTGCTGGCGCGCCTGCGTGCGCCGGATGCCGAGGGTGGCAAGGCCAGCGCTGCGTCCACTGCCGTGCAGGCAGGCTGACGGCATGGCCAGTTACCGTCAGTACTGGGATCTGACCAAGCCCAAGGTCGTCGCCCTGATCGTGTTCACCGCGCTGGTGGGCATGTTCCTGGCCATCCCCGGCGTGCCGACCGCGCAGCAGGCGCTGGACGGCGCCCTCGGCTTCCTCGGCATCTGGCTGGCCGCTTCGGCCGCCGCCGCGATCAACCAGCTGCTGGACGCGCGCATCGATGCACAGATGGCGCGTACCTCGTGGCGCCCGCTGGTGGTGGGCAAGGTCAAGCCGTGGCAGGTGCTCGTCTTCGCCGGCCTGTTGATCGCGCTGTCGATGACGATCCTGGTGGTCTGGGTCAACGTGATCACCGCCGTGCTGACCTTCGCCTCGCTGATCGGGTACGCGGTGATCTACACCGTGTACCTCAAGCGCGCGACCTCGCAGAACATCGTCATCGGCGGCCTCGCCGGTGCTACCCCGCCGATGCTCGGCTGGGCCGCGATCACCGGCATGCAGGGCCCGTGGGACTGGGCCTACGCGTCGCTGCTGGTGCTGATCATCTTCATCTGGACCCCGCCGCACTTCTGGGCGCTGGCGATCTTCCGCCGCGAGGATTACGCCAAGGCGGAAATCCCGATGCTGCCGGTCACCCACGGCGTGGCGTACACCCGCAAGTCGATCATGGTCTATTCGATTGCCCTGGCCATCGTCAGCCTCCTGCCGGTCGTGGTCGGCATGAGCGGCATGTTCTACCTGGGCGGTGCGATCGTGCTCAACGCGGTCTTCCTCTGGTACGCCTGGCGCATGCTTAATCCGCCGGACGAACTGTTCTCGATGAAGATGTTCGGCTACTCCATCGTCTACCTGATGGCGCTGTTCGCCTTCCTGATGGTGGACCACTGGATGCTGCCGTTCCTGTGAGCTTCCTGCGCCGGCCTTGAAACCGGCCATAGCATCGCCATTGCTTTCATGACCCCAACAGGACGTGACGGTATGAAGCGATGGCTCTGGATGGCTGTAATGGTGGCTTCGATGGTGTGCGGCACAGCCGCTGCCGTGCCGGCAGGCAGTGTCGCTGACACCGCAACGCAGATAGTGACCTTGGCGGGCAACCACCGGCTGGTGATGCTGGGCGAATACCACGGCACCGCCGAGACACCGCTGCTGGTGACCGACCTGATGGAACGCTACAGCCGCGACAACGCACCGGTGCGGTTGGGCTTGGAACTGCCGATGAGCGAGAACGCCGCGCTGGCGCGTTACCTGCGCTCCAGCGGCGATGCTGATGCGCGGGCGGCACTGCGCACCTCGCCGTTCTGGCAGGTAAAGGACGACCAGCACGACGGGCGCCGCAGCCGGGACATGCTGGCGCTGATCGAGACGCTGCGCGTGCTGCGCCTGCAGGGGCGCGACGTAGGCGTGGCCGGCTATGACATTGAAATCAGTACGTACGACAGCGATATGGATCGCGACGCTGCGATGGCCACGCACTTGCGCCAGCAGTTCAACGCACTGCCGGCCGGGGCGCGGATGGTGGTGCTCACTGGTAACGTGCACGCGATGCGCCACCCCTTCGCGGACGCCCCGCCGGAGATGAAGCACCGCACCATGGCGTCGTACCTGCTGGACCTTCCGCTGTACAGCGTGCGTGTGGAAGCGCTGCGTGGGCAGTTCTGGGGCTGCATGAACCCCTGCCGCGCGCTCACGCTGCGTGAATTGCCGGCGCAGGATCCGGTCGTCGAAACGGATCCGGAACGGTCCTACGACGTGTGGGTGCATCTGCCGGCGCTGAGCGTGGGGACGCTGACGGACCCGTAGCGAGGCCGAATGCCGACGATGCGGTGCCCTGGTAGGGTCGCTTCCCAAACGACCGCACGCAGACACCACCAGCCCGGCAAGGCATGACCTTTACCGGAGTTCGGCTTTGTAAGCGCCGTTACGTTTGCGACCGCGCTTACCCTCCGCCAATCATCGATACCGGCGGGGCGCTTCTCCGCATCCTGCGACCGCGCCGCGCTGCATCCATGCGCGGTGTCATCTGGGAGACGACCTCCCGGCACTCCCCTCACATGGATGGCGCTTGAGGCACGGTCTCTTGTAAGGAACCCCCGCGTCGAGGGGGGGGGACAGATTGCACGACCTGCAACGATACACAGCGCTCACTTTCATCAGAAACAACCCCGTAGAAATGACGTCGCGAGACTTTGCTCGCTCAATCTCATGGTGCTCAAGTGACGTCCATAAGAGACATCGGGGTCGTAGCCGCTACGGCTACTGGCCTGCTCATCAGTGCAGAAGCATCTGCTGCGATGAAAACCCTGAGTCGTGCCAACTGTCTGTTGTCCGTCAATGAATCAATCACGTATGACAGGCCGCTTTTCAGGAGAATGCCGGGATCAGCAGCGAGCACACATCATGCGCAAGGTGTGACCTTCATGAATTCTTTGGCCGTGTCGTTGCTGATTGTCGCGTCGCTGTACAGTGCCCCGAGCTTCAGTGCCCAGAACGACGTGGATGCGGTAGGAAAGTGGTTGAATGAGCGAACCATGCGCGCCGCAATGGAAGACAGCAGCAATGGAGTGCGCCGCTCGTCGGAGCAGGGTACCTATCAGGTCATTCCCCTGTCTGAGTTGGATGCACCCGAAGAAGTCAAGCAACACTTCCGTGCCGAAATAGCGCTAAGTCGAGCCGGAGTGCGACGGGTTTCCAATGGCGAGATCCCATCGCAGGGCCAGCTGATCTCTTCGCTTCCGAGAACCGTACGTTCCAACGCAGAACTGCGTCGGCGATTGCCTTCGCCGCCATCCGATCTCCAACGCACAATTCTCGGTGCGGCGGAGCTGATCGGAATGGAGCCAAGCGGCGCACTGGATGGGCTCAAATCCACCGGTCTAACCCGTTTCTATCGCGTGAATGGCGTGGGTATCGTCGAGTTCAATGAACACAACGTTCGTGCCCCAGGCAGCAAAGTAGAGGTGATCGCAGAGTTTCAGAACATCCGCGTTAACGGTGTGCCTGCGCAGCTGGAACAAGTCTCGGATGATCTTGGGCGCAGCCGCGCAACGTTGGAATGGGCAGGGGAAAACAAGGCCTACTCGCTGATCGCTATCGGGGAAGGCGACGTGGAGCAAAAAGCCATCGTGTTGCAACAGATCGCCGCTGGTGTGAAAGATTGATACGACGGCGATAACAGCGCAACGCTTCCACGGGCTGTCCTCCGGTAGGGTCGCTCGACAGATGACTTGCGATATCGGCGGGCGTCTGTCGAGCGACCCTACCGCGGGGTGACCGGATCACGCGCATACCGCTGCGCGATCATCGCGCAGACGATCAACTGGATCTGGTGGTAGATCATGATCGGCAGCACGATCGCCCCGAGGCTGCCGCCGGCGAACAGCACCTTGGCGATCGGCACGCCGGTGGCCAGGCTCTTCTTGGAGCCGCAGAACAGGATGGTGATCTCGTCTTCGCGGTTGAAGCCCAGCCGGCGCGCGATGAAGCGGATCAGCGGCATCGCGATGCCGAGCAGCACCGCCGCCACCACCGCCACACTGAGCAGCGACAACAGCGGCGTCTTGCTCCACAGCCCTTCGCTGACCGCTTCGCCGAAGGCGGAGTAGACCACCAGCAGGATCGTGCCCTGGTCGGTATAGCGCAGCAGCGCGCGCTGCTTCTCGACCCAGCGGGCGATCCACGGGCGCAGCAGATGGCCGGCCACGAACGGCACCAGCAACTGCAGCATGATGCTGACGATGGCCTGGCCGGGGTTGTGCATGCCGCCTTCGGTGCCGGCCAGCAGGGCCAGCAGCAGCGGGGTCAGGAAGACGCCGAGGATGCTCGACAGCGAGGCGCTGCACACCGCCGCCGGGACATTGCCACGGGCGATCGAGGTGAACGCGATCGAGGACTGCACGGTGGACGGCAGCGCGCACAGGAACAGCACGCCGATGTACAGCTCGGGCGTGAGCAGCCAGCCATCCAGCGGTTTGAACATCAGGCCCAGCAGCGGGAACATCACGAACGTGCAGGCCAGGATGGTCAGGTGCAGGCGCCAGTGCAGCAGGCCGGCGACGATCGATTCACGCGGCAGGCGCGCGCCGTGCAGGAAGAACAGCGCGGCGATGGCGACGTCGGTGACATCGTCGAGCACCATCGCGGCGGCGCCGTGCATCGGCAGGAAGGACGCCAACAGCACGGTACAGAGCAGGGCGAGGGTGAAGTTGTCCGGTCGCAGGCGCGACCACCAGCGGGTCATGGTGGGCAGGTTCCTGTAGAGCAGGGAAGTAAGCGGGGGAACGAAGACGGCATCGCTGCAGCGGGGTTCGCGAGGTGGGATGCCACGGCGGCTCCGTTGGTCAGAAGCGGAGGGTGCTGCGCGCCTTGAGCAGTTCGCGCAGCTCGTACTTGTCAGTATCGTCCAGACCCTGCTGGCTCTGCTTTGCCTGAAGCTCGTCCAGACGTTGCATCAGCAGCTGTTTCTCCAGCTGGGCCACCGCGTCATGCAGCTCCTGGGTCCACATCGCTTCGTCGCCGGGCAGGGTCTGCGCGGCCAGCTTGTGCAGCGACTCCTGTTCCTCGCGGCCTTCGAAGTGCTCCAGCAGCGCGCCGGTACTGATGTCCGGGCGCTGCTCGACCAGGGTCAGCAGTTCGGTCAGCAGTTCGATGCCGGGCAGGCGCAGGCCGGTGAAGTGATGGCCGTCCAGGGTCATCGCCAGCGAGGGCTGCTGCAGCAGGATCGCGATGGCCGCGCGCACCAGGCTGCGGCGCTGGGCCGGTGCCACCGCGCGCTGCGGTTGGCGTGAGGGCTGCGCGGACGCACTGGGCTTGGCGCCCAGGCCGGTCAGCGTGGTCAGCTGCTGCTTCATCAGGTCGCCGAAGGCGCCATCGGGAATCTGCGCCAGCATCGGCTTGGCCCGTTCGGCCAGCCGCGCCTTGCCGTCGAGCGTGCCCATGTTGACCTCACGGGTGAGCTCGTCGAAGAAGAACTGCGACAGCGGCGTGGCCTGCTGCAGGCGGGCATCGAAGCCCTCGCGGCCTTCCTTGCGCACGATGGTGTCCGGGTCTTCGCCATCGGGCAGGAACAGGAAGAAGGCCTGGCGGCCGTCCTTCATGCGCGGCAGCACCGACTCCAGCGCACGCCAGCCGGCGCGGCGGCCGGCGGCATCGCCATCGAAGCAGAAGAACACGTCCGGCGCATTGCGGAACAACAGCTCGGCGTGGTCCGGCGTGGTCGCCGTGCCCAGTGTCGCCACCGCCTGGGTGACGCCGAACTGGAACAGCGAGACCACGTCCATGTAGCCCTCGACCACGATCAGCCGCTCGATCTTCTGGTTGGCCTGGCGCACCTGCCACAGGCCGTACAGCTCGCGGCCCTTGTGGAACAGCGCGGTCTCGGGTGAGTTGAGGTACTTCGGGCCGTCGTCTTTTTCCATGACCCGACCGCCGTAGGCGATCACGCGGCCACGGCGGTCGAAGATCGGGAACATGACCCGGTCGCGGAACTTGTCGTAGACGTGGCCGCGGTCGTTCTTGGAGAACAGGCCGGCGCGGTCGAGCAGCTTCATCCGCCGCTCGTCCTTGCCCAGGGCATCCTTCAGCGCGCTGTAGCCGTCCGGTGCGTAACCGATGGCGAAGCGCTCGCGGTTCTCTTCATCGACTCCGCGCTGGTCCAGGTAGGCGCGTGCCTTGTCGCTGCCCTTCAGCGCGGTCTGGAAGAAGCGCGTGGCCGCGTCCAGCGCCGAGTACAGATCGCGGCTGTCGTCCTGCTGCTGTGCGGTGCGCGGCTGGGTATCGCGCGGCACTTCCATGCCCACGCGCTTGGCCAGCTCATCGACCGCGTCGAGAAACTCGAGGCGGTCGTAATTAATCAGGAAGCTGATCGCCGTGCCATGCGCGCCGCAGCCGAAGCAGTGATAGAACTGCTTGGTCGGCGAGACCGTGAACGAGGCCGAGCGCTCGTCATGGAACGGGCAGCGCGCTGCGTATTCCTTGCCCTGGCGCTTCAGCGGCACGCGACTGCCCACCACCTCGACTATGTCGGAGCGGGCCAGCAGGTCGTCGATGAATGCGTCGGGGATACGGGCCATGGGCAGCAGGCGGGGGGCATGGCCGGTCACGGCCACGCACGGAAGCGGGGGTACCGCTAGTCTACTAGCTGCCGGCCGGTTCGCCCGGTTTCGGTGGCTCCACTCCAGCCTCGGCGAGGACGGCATGGGCGCGCAGGCGCTCATCGATCACCGAGGTCATCAGTGCACCGACGAAGAAGACCACGGTGGCGTAGTAGATCCACACCAGTGAGATCACCAGGGCGCCCATGGAGCCATACGCGCTGCCCGGTGCGACGGTGGCGATGTACAGGCCGATGCCATAGCGGCCCAGGGCGAACAGGGCCGAGGTGATCGCACCGCCGATGAAGGCCTGGCGCCATGCCACGCGGCGGTCGGGCAGGTAGTGGTAGAGGAAGGCGAAGCCCACGGTGTACAGGGCCAGGCTGGTCAGGTAGCCGATCGCCGGCAGTACCGAGGGCAGGTGCGCGAACACGACCTGCAGCATGGTGGTCGCGGTCATCGACAGAATCAGCAGGAACCCCAGCGCCAGCACTACGCCGAAGGAGAACACGCGCTTGCGCAACCAGGCCACGATGCCATCCAGGCGCTCGCCGCTGGTATTGAAGATCAGGTTCAGGGCGTTCTGCAGCTGGGCGAACACCGCCGTGGCACCAATGAACAGCAACAGGGTGCTCCACACGCCGGCCAGCGTGCCGATGTCGGGCTGGTTGTTGGCATTGCTGAGCACGGTCTCCGCCACCGAGGCGGCGCTGGTGCCGGCCACGTCATTGATCTGGCCCAGCAGCGCCTGCTGCGCCGGCGGGTACAGCGAGGCGGTCAGCCACAGCAGCAGCACCAGCAGCGGCGCCATCGAGAGCAGGGCGTAGAAGGCCAGCGCGGCGGCCTGGGTCATCACGTCCGCATCGATGAAGCGGCGCAGCAGCACGGCGGGGAAGCTCTGCTCCAGCCGCGCCATGTGTTTGCGGATCCTGGAGAGGGAATGGCTCGGCGGGTGCATGGACGGCATCAGGTCGGAAGCGAGGCCCCCGTTCTAGCAAATGGACGGATTGCACCGGGTGAAGTGATCCGATCAGGTCAAGATCTTGACGGATATCGCGCTATCCTTTTGCCCGGTTTTCCACCTTCACAGCAGAAAGGACGCTTCATGAAAGGAATGGTCTACACGACGATGGTGCTGTTGGCCGCTGCGGGCCCGGCGGCGGCTTCCGGGGCCTGCGACAAGGCTTTCAAGACGGTAGGGGATGCGCGCAACGGTGCGCTGTACATGGCCGATGTCACGGTGCCGGGCCTGAAGGTGCAGAGCGCACTGGACCAGCTGCGCAAGATCGGCGGCGATGACAAGTTCGAAGTCGCGGGGCAGCTGGTGGAGGGCGATACCGGCGACCAGTACCTGATCCAGCGCACAGGGCTGCGTGTCCCGTTGGTCCTGGTGGGCACCGCCGATCGCACCGGTCGCGTCACGCTGGCGACCAAGCTGGCCCGTGGTCAGTCGATCGAGCCGGCGGCGGCCAAGCAGTCGATGTGCGGGATGCTGGACAAACTCAAGGCGGGCAGCCAGGGCGACACGGTTGCCGCGGCCGGGCGCACCCAGTACCCGATGCCGGCCATCGAGGCAGTGGCGGCCCCGGATCTGTCCAAGCGGATGGGCAAGGAAGTGAAAGACACGATGGCGCTGTACCGCAGTGCCGGTGCCTTCAAGGATCTGATGCTGGGGACCAACACGAACAAGGAAGACAAGGGCGACCGTTCGGCCACCTTCCTGCCGCTGTACGCAACCTACGTGGGGCGGCGCTATCAGATCGATGGCCAGATCTATACGGTCAATCCGAGCACGTATTCGACCAAGCCCGGTGACATCGGCTCGATCAACTACCTGGTCACGCCGACCCGCGGCCTGCTGCGCGTCCGCCAGAACGACACGTACAACAACAACAACTACACCATCCGCTGCGAATTCGCGTCGGACCAGGCCGCCAACTTCACCATGCTGCGCGAGCGCGACTGGGCCAAGCTGGAAGGTGAGATCAGTTCGATCGAAGAAAGCTCGATGACGCTGCGCAACTGTCGCCAGGCCTCGTAACAACGGACCTGTTGAAACGGAAAAGGCCCGCGAGATGCGGGCCTTTTCACTGCGGCGTGGCGGCGCGATTCAGCCAGCCAGCTGCTGCTTGACCAGCTTGGACACCAGGCCCATGTCGGCCTGACCGGCCAGACGGGGCTTGAGCGCGCCCATCAGCTTGCCGATGTCGGCCGGGGTGGTCGCGCCGGTTTCGGCGATGGCGGCCTGGATGGCGGCCACGATCTCGGCCTCGCCCAGCTTGGCCGGCAGGTACTGGTCGATCACCACGATTTCCTCGCGCTCGATCACAGCCAGGTCTTCGCGGTTGGCGGCTTCGAACTGGGTGACCGAGTCCTTGCGCTGCTTGACCATCTTTTCCAGTACGGCGAGCACGGCGGCGTCGTCCAGCTCGATGCGCTCGTCGACTTCGCGCTGCTTGATCGCGGCGTTCATCAGGCGGATCACGCCCAGGCGGTGCTTCTCGCCGGCCTTCATGGCGGCCTTCATGTCATCGGTGAGCTGCTGCTTCAGGCTCATGGGAACACCTCGTGTCGGTGGAAAAGGAAAGCGGGGCGCCGAAGCGCTGGAACGCAAAAAGCCGGTAACGCTCGCGCGTTCCGGCTTCGGCTCCGTCACGACAGGCCAAGGCCTGCCGTATCGAAGTTGCGTCCGATCAGTACAGGCGCTGACGCTTGGTAACGTCGCGCGACGAACGGCGCAGCTGACGCTTCACAGCAGCGGCAGCCTTACGCTTACGCTCCTGGGTCGGCTTTTCATAGAACTCGCGCTTGCGGGTTTCGGCCAGCACGCCGGCCTTTTCGCAGGTGCGCTTGAAGCGACGGAGCGCAAACTCGAAGGGCTCGTTCTCGCGGACTTTAACGCTGGGCATGGAATCTCCGGGACACAGTAGAACCGGGTCACGCCCGGTGAGAGCCGCACATTATAGCGGCGAGAAAAGAAGTTGCAACCCACCCCGGCGAACTTCTTGGCCACGGGTGATGCGCAGACAGGCCAGCGTACGTCTGCCGGGGCCTGAAGAGGTCCATAATACCCGTTATGCGAGTCCTTGGTATCGAATCTTCCTGCGATGAGACCGGCGTGGCGGTGTATGACACCTCCCTGTCCGGGATCGACGCCCTGCGCGCCCACGCCGTCTACAGCCAGATCGCCCTCCACGCTGAATACGGCGGGGTGGTGCCCGAGCTGGCCAGCCGCGACCACGTGCGCAAGCTGCTGCCGCTGATCCGGCAGACCCTGGCCGAGGCCGACATGACCGTGGCCGACATCGACGGGGTGGCCTATACGGCCGGCCCCGGGCTGGTCGGTGCGCTGCTGGTGGGGGCGGGCGTGGCCCGTTCGCTGGCCTGGGCGCTGGAGGTGCCGGCGGTCGGTGTACATCATATGGAAGGCCACTTGCTGGCCCCACTGATGGAAGACGACCCGCCGCAGGCGCCGTTCGTGGCGCTGCTGGTGTCCGGTGGGCATACCCAGCTGGTCGCCGTGGACCGGATCGGCCAGTACCGCCTGCTCGGCGAGACCCTGGACGACGCCGCTGGCGAGGCCTTCGACAAGACCGCCAAGCTGATGGGCCTGCCGTACCCCGGTGGCCCGCAGCTGGCCGCCCTGGCCGAGCGCGGCACGCCGGGCCGGTTCAAATTCACCCGCCCGATGACGGACCGCCCCGGTCTGGATTTCAGCTTCTCCGGGTTGAAGACCCAGGTCCTGCTGGCCTGGCGCGACAGCGACCAGAGCGAGCAGACCCGCGCCGACATTGCCCGCGGCTTTGAAGATGCGGTGGTCGACACCTTGGCGATCAAGTGCGAGCGCGCGCTGGATGCGGCGGGCACCGATGTGATCGTGGTGGCCGGCGGGGTAGGGGCCAACAAGCGCCTGCGTGCCAAGCTGCAGCAGATGGCCGCCCGCCGCGGTGGCCGCGCCTGCTTCCCGCGCCCGGCGCTGTGCACCGACAACGGCGCGATGATCGCCTTCGCTGGCGCGCTGCGTCTGGAAGCTGGCCAGCACACTCCGCCCCAGGTGCAGGTGACGCCGCGCTGGGATATGGCGACGCTGCCGGCGGTGTGAGGTTGGCGGCTGGCCTGCAACACCTCAGACAGGCCTCCGCTTCAGCCACGATGTTACGGACTCATGGCGGGTCATCCACCGCTCGGTATGGGGGCAACGCATCTGGACGATTCGTCCAATCGTGGCCAGATCCAGCGCGAGATCGCGTGCGAAGATCGGCTCGTGATGCGCAATCCGGTTGCGCAACTGCCTTACCTGTTCCAGGTCGCCATGCAACTGCGCGCGCAGAAGGTATTCCGGCATGTCCGGATCCGCGCCTGGAAGGACGCGCCTTAGAGCCTTGGACCACAGCGTTCTGTCGAACCGTTGGGTAAACAGGTGCTGCCAGAACGCGAATCTCAACGATGCGATGACGGCTGCCGTTGACGTGTGGTTCGACGCCACGCGTCGCAGCTCTTCGCGTGCGTTGTAGCGCGCCGTGCCGCCGGGAAGACTGGCGCGGAATCCTTCCTGCCACGGCCAGAGTGCACCATGCTGCTGGGCTACCGCTTCAGCCACTGCATTGCGGGTGACTACTTCGCAGGTGTGGAGGGGCAGTAGAAATGCGCCGCTGACACGCATGTTCCATCGATACAGCTCGAATGGATGGGCGCGCAGTTGGGCGCGTGCGACGGCTCCTTCATACGTTGTCATGCGTGCTGCGGAGAACGAGCGGTGGATCAGGTGCTGATCGTGCACGACAGAGCTTTGCGGGGTCCACGGGCCTCCACCGTAGAGGGCAGCTCTGGCCTGCGGTATCAGGGAAGTCGCTCCGTCGTAACGGGTTTGATCTATCGAAAATACTTCTTGGATCAATGAGCTACCGAGTTCTAGGGGGCTGAGCACTACGTCGTAAATCCGGATTCAGACCGTTGACCCTATTCGGCAACACCGGTACCGTTGCCACGTGTGCCACCGGGATCAGCTGATGGGTCAGCCCATTTCCCCCGGGGACAGTGGTGGTAAGCAAAGGGTCCCGCGCGGGACCCTTTGTCTTTTCCGGCACCGGTGCGGACGGCCCCCTCACCCCGGTTCCCGGCACATTCCGGACAGCCCCGTTACCATGGTCGCCATCTTCCACGTGGCATGGCTATGGACAAGGTATTCATTGAAGGGCTCGAAATCGATGCCCTGATCGGGATCTACGACTGGGAACGGCGGATCCGCCAGACCCTGCGTTTCGATCTGGACATGGGCTTCGACAACCGCCGCCCGGCGGCCAGCGACGACATCGCCGATACCCTCAATTACAAAGCCGTCAGCAAGCGCATCGAGCAGTTCGTGCGTGACTCGGACTATGGCCTGGTCGAAACCCTGGCCGAGCGCATCGCCGAGATCGTGCTGCGTGAATTCAACGTGCAATGGCTGCGGCTCAAACTCAGCAAGCCCGGTGCGGTACGCGGCGCGCGCGCGGTCGGCGTGATCATCGAGCGCAGCGCGCAGGACCTGGCAACGCCCTGATACCCCAGATAGGAGAGCAATACACGATGTTGGATGCGGTAGCGGCAACCCGATGGCTGGACGGCCTGCAGAACACCCTCGAACCCTGGCCCTGGGCCTACACCCTGCTGGTGCTGGCAGCACTGGCCCTGGCCGCCTGGCTGGCCAACTTCGTCACCAAGAAGATCCTGCTGCGTGGCCTGCGCAAGCTGGTCAACCGGCTGCCTGGCCACAGCGCGGGCAATGAAGGTGGCAACAACCTGCGGGTGATCTCGCGGTTGTCCAACGTGGTGCCGAGCATGGTCATCGCCGCCGGCATCCGGATCGTGCCGGACCTGCCGCCGGAGCTGGTGGAGTTCGTGATCGGGGCGTGCCGGGCGTGGGCGGTGCTGACCGTGGCGCTGGCGGTCTCGCATGCGCTGGACGCCGCCAACGATCTGTACGAGCGCCGCCCGGATGCGCGCAACAAGCCGATCAAGGGCTACCTGCAGGTCGTGAAGATCATCGTCTTCGTGATCGCCGGCCTGTCGATCGTGGCGACCCTGCTGGGGGTGAAGCTCGGCCCGCTGGTCACCGGCCTCGGCGCGGCCACCGCGGTACTCATGCTGATCTTCCAGGACACCATCCTGTCGCTGGTGGCCAGCGTGCAGATCAGCGGCGATGGCCGGGTGCGGCTGGGCGACTGGATCGAAATGCCCAGCCAGAACGCCGATGGCGATGTGATCGATATCGCCCTGCACACCATTACCGTGCAGAACTTCGACAAGACCATCACCACCATCCCGACCAAGAAGCTGGTGACCGAGTCGTTCAAGAACTGGCGCGGCATGCAGGAAGCAGGCGGCCGCCGGATCAAGCGCGCGCTGTACCTGGACCAGCACAGTGTCGGCTTCGTCGATGCGCCGATGCTGGCCGAGCTGGAGCAGTTCGCGGTGTTGGGCGATTACCTGCGCGAGAAGCAGGCCGAACTGCAGCAGTACAACGCCGGGTTGCGGGCCAAGGGCATGGCGGCGGTCAACGCGCGCCGGGTCACCAACCTCGGTACGTTCCGCGCCTACGTGGAGCGCTATCTGAAGCAGCATCCGGGCATCCATACGGAGATGACCCTGCTGGTACGGCAGCTGCAACCGACCACCGAAGGCCTGCCGCTGGAGATCTACTGCTTCACCCGCAGCACCGCCTGGGGTGAGTACGAAGGCGTGCAGTCGGACGTGTTCGATCACCTGCTGGCGATCCTGCCGGCCTTTGGGCTGCGGGTGTTCCAGGCCTCCAGCGATGCGATGCTGATGGCTGGGCAGCAGCGGCTGGCGGCGGAAGAGTAAGCTCCTCTGCCCCTGTCGGCGTGCCGGCGGGGGTGGAGATCTTCCCGCGGGGAAGAAAAATGAACGCAAAAGTCATTCACAACCGCTTCGGGAACGCTAGAATCCCGGGCTTGTAAACGTTTTCATAAGGACAGCCGGTGGCCGCCGATCGTATCGAAACCCTCATTGCCCAGATGACCGTCGAAGAAAAAGTCGGCCAGTTGGGTGTGTTCGCCGACATGGTCCGCCCGTTCGCCCCGGACGTGAACCCGGAAGCCAATGTCCTCAACGCCGACCAGGTGCTGCAGCAGGTGCGCGAGGGCAAGGTGGGCTCGCTGTTCAACGGCGTCGGCGTGGAAGCCGGCCGCCGGATCCAGCAGGTCGCGCTGGAAGAAAGCCGCCTGAAGATCCCGGTGATCCTGGCTGCCGACGTGATCCACGGCATGCGCACCGTGTTCCCGATCCCGCTGGGCGAGGCCGCGAGCTTCGAGCCGGACCTGGCTGAGCGCACCGCACGTGCCACCGCGGTGGAAGCCACCGCCGCCGGTCTGCACTGGACCTATGCACCGGCCGTGGATATCGCCCGCGACCAGCGCTGGGGCCGGGGTGCCGAGGGTGCCGGTGAAGACGTGGTGCTGGGCTGTGCATTCGCCGCCGCCCGTGTGCGCGGCTTCCAGGGCCCGGACCTGCGCGCCGACGATGCGCTGCTGGCCACGCCGAAGCATTTCGCCGCCTACGGCGCGGTGATGGCCGGCATGGAATACAACATGGTCGACATCTCGCCGCAGACCCTGCGCGACGTCCACCTGCCGCCGTTCAAGGCCGCCTTCGACGCGGGCGCGTTGACCGTGATGTCCTCGTTCAACGACATCAACGGCGTGCCGGCCAGCGCCAACGCCGAGCTGCTGACCGACATCCTGCGCGGGGAGTGGAACTTCCCGGGCGTGGTGATCTCCGATTACACCGCCGACATGGAGCTGGTCGCGCACGGCTACGCCGCCGATGACCGCGACGCCACCGCCAAGGCCTTCACTGCCGGCCTGGACCTGAGCATGCAGAGCGGCTTCTATGCCGAGCACCTGCCGGGCCTGATCGAGAGTGGCGAAGTGCCGATGGCCACGCTGGACGAATCGGTGCGCCGCATCCTGCGTCTGAAGGACGCGATCGGTCTGTTCGACGACCCGTACCGCTCGCTGGATCTGGCACGCGAAGCGGACACTTCGCACATCGCCGCACATGATGAGCTCTCGCGCGATGCCGCGCGCCGCTCGATCGTGCTGCTCAAGAACGCCGAGTCGGTGCTGCCGTTGAAGAAGGCCGGCCAGAAGATCGCGCTGATCGGGCCGTTCGTGCAGGACCGCGAGAACATCGAAGGCTGCTGGACGCTGTTCGGCGACAAGTCGCGCTACGTCACGCTGGAAAGCGGCGTGCGCGCGGCGATCAGCGACGAATCGCTGCTGGAAATCGTGCCGGGCTGTGATCTGGAAGCGGCCGTGCAGGACGGTATCGAACAGGCCGTGGCCGCCGCGCTGCGTGCCGACGTGGTGGTGCTCGCCCTGGGCGAACCGCAGCGCTACAGCGGTGAAGCGCAGTCGCGCGTTGAGATCACGCTGCCGCCGGCGCAGCAGGCGCTGGCTGAAGCGGTCGCGATGACCGGCAAGCCGCTGGTGGTGCTGCTGCGCAATGGTCGCGCGCTGGCCCTGCAGGGCGCCGTGCGCAATGCGCACGCCGTGGCGATCACCTGGTACCTGGGCACCCAGACCGGGCACGCCGTGGCCGATGTGCTGTTCGGTGACTACAACCCGTCCGGGCGCCTGCCGGTCAGCTTCCCGCAGGTCTCCGGCCAGCAGCCGTACTTCTACAACCACGCGCGTACCGGTCGCCCGGAACTGCCGACCATGTCCGAGTTCAAGGCACGTTGGCGCGAGATTCCGAACGAGCCGGCGTACGCCTTCGGCCACGGCATCGGCTACACCACGTTCGCCTATGGCGTGCCGCAGCTGAGCAGCGCGCAGCTGGGCTGGGACGACACCCTGACCATCACCACCACGCTGACCAACACCGGTGCGGTGGCGGGAGAGGAAGTGGTGCAGCTGTACATCCACGACCGTGTGGCCAGCCGTGTGCGGCCGGTGCGCGAGCTGAAGGGCTTCGACAAGATCGCCCTGCAGCCGGGTGAGAGCACCGAGGTGCAGTTCACGCTGGACCGCCATGCGCTGGGCTTCACCGGCCGCGATGGCGTGTTCCGCGCCGAGCCGGGCCAGTTCGAGCTGTGGGTGTGCGCATCGTCGGCCAGCGGCGAGCCGGTGATCTTCGAGCTGCTGGCCGCCTGAGCCGGCCTCGCGTCACCCGGTAGTGCCGGCCGCTGGCCGGCGCCACCGTGAGCCATCATCGGCGGCTGACGTTTCGGCGGGTACGCTGGCTCCCTCGTGAAACCGATGGAGCCCCCCCATGCGCCTGACCCGTACCCCGTTGCTGTTGGCCCTGGCCAGCCCGTTGTGGCTGGCCGCCTGTAGTCCGTCGGCGCCGCCGCCGGCCGATACCGCCGCCGATCCCGCCCAAGGCCCGGCCACGGCCATTCCCGAAGGCCGGCCGACGCCAGGTGACAGCGTGCCGTCCTCGGGTCTCTCGCCGGATGCGGTCACTGCCGGCAGCCCCGCGCCGGATGCCGCTGTGCCTGCTTCGGGCGGTGCCACGACACCTGCTGCGGACGCCACCGCGACACCCGCCGCGCCGACCAGCGCTGGCACCCGCGATGTCCGTCAGCGCATCGACCAGGTCCTCGGCGATTCTGCCCAGTACGAAACGGTCTTCAATGCCTTCCAGAAAGCCGTCAATGGCGGCGATCGCGCCGCCGTGGTCGAGGAAGTCCGCTTCCCCTTGAACATCGCCAACGGCGCCAGGATCACCGGCCCCGGCGAGTTCCAGCGCAACTATGAGCGCATCCTGACCCCGGCCGTGCGCAAGGCCATCGCGGCGCAGAAATTCGACGACGTCATGGTCAACCAGCAGGGGGTGATGATCGGTGACGGCCAGGTCTGGCTCAACGGCACCTGCCTGGATCAGGCGTGCAGCCGCACCGAGGTCAAGGTCGTGACCATCCAGTAAGCCGGTGCAGCGCCGGAACGCGTGTGAGTCATGCAGGCTGCCGGCGATGCGCCGGCAGCCTGGCAAGGCTCAGGCCTTCGGCGTGAGCTTGAGCAGCTTGCCGTTGCTGCCGTCTTCCAGCAGCCAGATCGCGCCATCCGGACCCTGTTCGATCTCGCGGATGCGCTCACCCATGTCGAAGCGCTCGGCCTCGCGGGCGTTGTCGCCGTCGAAGGCCACGCGGACCAGCGCCTTGGACGACAGGCCGCCGATGAAGCCGCTACCCTTCCACGCCGGGAACTGCGTACCGTTGTAGATGATGAAACCGGCCGGGGAGATCACCGGGGTCCAGGTCACCTTGGGTGCAGCGAACTCCGGACGGGTGTCGTGGTCGGGGATGTCGCGGCCGTCGTAGTGGCTGCCGTTGGAGACGACCGGGTAGCCGTAGTTGGCACCGCGCTCGATCAGATTCAACTCGTCGCCGCCGGCCGGGCCCATTTCGTGCACCCACAGCTTGCCGCGCGCATCGAAGGCGATACCCAGCGCATTACGATGGCCCAGCGACCACACCTGCGCGGCCACGCCACCCTGCGAGGCGAACGGATTGTCGGCCGGTACGCTGCCGTCGTCGTTGAGGCGGATCAGCTTGCCGAGATTGCCGCTCATATCCTGGGCGGGGTCGAACTTCTGGCGCTCGCTGGAGGTGATCCACAGTTTGCCGTCCGGACCGAAGGCGAGACGGTGGCCGTAATGCCCCTTGCCGCTGACCTTCGGGGTCTGGCGCCAGATCACCTTGAGGTCTTCCAGCGTGCCGCTGCCATCGGCCGCCAGTGCCAGGCGCGCACGCGCCACCGCAGCACCGCGGGTATCGCCATCGCCTTCCTCGGCGTAGCTGAGATAGATCAGCTGGTTCGTCGCGAAGTCAGGATGCGGCAGCACATCGCCGAAGCCCCCCTGACCGCCGTAGGCGACCTCGGGCACGCCGGTGATGGTGGCGGTCTTGCGGGTCTGCACGTTGAAGTGCTTCAGCGCGCCTTTCTTCTCGGTGACCAGCAGGCTGCCGTCGGGAAGGAAGCTCATCGCCCACGGTTCGTCGAAGCGGGCGAATTCGGTGGCCGCGAACGGCCACTGCGCCTTCTTGAGCACGGGCGCGGTGGGGCTGGCCGTGTCTGCCGCGACGCAGGCGGTGGTGAACAGGGCGGGGGTGAGACTGATGGCGAGGGTGAGCAACAGCTTGCGGGTCATGGAAGTCTCCGTCGGGGAGGCGATGGCCAGCCCCTGTTGTACACCATGGCCATCAACGCCGCGTGGACCAAAGGTCCTGCAGACATGACAACGGCGACCCGAAGGCCGCCGTTGCCGTTTGCGCCGTTGCTCTGCGGGCAAGCGCGATCAGGTGCCGCGCGGCACGCCCTTGTCCAGGTGCGCCTGGCGCAGCGCGGTGGATTCATCCCAGCCGCGGCGCACGGCATTGCGGGCCTGTTCCCAGCTCAGCTTGCTCTGGCCGTGTTCCTGCGCCCAACGGGACTGCAGCTCCGCCTCCACTTCTTCATACGCGCGGATCATGTCGTCGGCACGGGTGCGATGACCGAGCTGATACGCGGGCTCGTAATCATCGAAGAACTGGTTGTTGTCGTAGTACGGTTCGCTTGGAAAGCGCTCACGCCAATAGTCCGATACGGCCTGGCGCGGGACACCGTCTTCCGGCACCCGGCCGGGAATCTGATAGTCAGTGCTCATGTGTTGGCTCCGGTTGGGTGAGGTTTCACCGTACCCAAAGCCGGGTTAACGTCATGGACCGGCGAGGTGAATGACACATCAAGCGCCATTCACCTGCGCATCTGCTCAGCCCTGGTGATCGCGGCGCGGGAACATGTAGATCACCGCACCCACGGCGAACGCGATGCCCGCCGCGGCGATGTTCTGCCAGCTCGCACTGGCGAACAGGGCCAGGCACAGCACCAGCGCGAGGATCGGAATCAACGGGCCACCCGGCAGCTTCAGTGCACCCGGGCGATCACGGAAACGCCGCGCCAGCACCAGCACCGCGGCGGCCGTGCCGATGTAGGCGAACAGGCGCGTGGTCATCGACAACAGCGCCAGTTGCACGAACGAACCGGACAAGGCCAGCGCCAGCGCGATCAGGCCCTGCGCGATGATCGCCGCCGCCGGTGTGCGCAAGCGCGGGTGCACCTGGGCCAGGATCTTCGGCCCGTAGCCATCGCGCGCCAAGGCGAACAGGAAGCGCGGGCCCATCATCATCGTGTTGCTGTTGGTGCCGAGGATGGAGATCGTCGCGCCCACCGTCAGGATCAAGGCGAGCGTGAGTCCACCGAAGCCGGCGGCGGCATCGGCCAGCGGCGTCGGCGAGCTGGCCAACCCGGCCAGCGTGCCCTGCGCGATGAACTGCACCGCGCCGTAGATCACGGTGACGGTGATGATCATGGTGATCAACGCGAACGGAATATCGCGGCGCGGGTTCTTGTACTCGCCGGCGGCGGCCGGAATGTTCTCGAAGCCGGCGTAGGCATACAGCAGCAGCAGCGCGGCTTCGCCCATGCGCTGCAGATCGTGCGGGTCCGGGCGCACGCCGGAGAAGGCCAGATCGGTATCGACGTAGAACACGCCGATGGCCACGAACAACAGCAGCGGCAACAGCTTGCCGATCACCAGGATGACCCCGGTGCGTGCCGCCGAGCGCACGCCGGCCACGTTCACCGCGGTGAGGAAACCGAGCGAGACGACGATGATCGCGACGCGGCCGATGTCATGCCCGGCCCACGGCCAGAAGCGTGCCACCGCATCGGCCAGTGCATTGCTGAGCGCGGCAGCGGAGCTGATGCGGGTCAGCCAGATCATCCAGCCGATCTCGAACCCGGCAAACCGACCGAACGCCTCACGCGCATACAGATAGCTGCCACCGGGCTCGTCGAAGTAGCTGGCCGCCTGCGCGTAACAGAGCACCAGCAGCGCGACCACGATGCCGGCGGCGACCACGCCCCACAGGCTGAAGGGGCCGAGCAGGGCAACGGTGGCGGCCGGCAGCAGGTAGATGCCGCTGCCGATCACATCGTTGATGGAGAGGCCGACGATCTGCCAGCGGCTGACCGCGCGTTCGAGCTGCGGATCCGGCGGTGCGGTACTCAATGCACGCTCCCCGCCAGCACGGGCAGTTGCCACTCGGCCTGCAGGCGCTGGTACTCCGCACGCGGCAGCAGCACGAAGCGCGGCCGCGCGCTGGCATTCAACCAGGCCAGCAGCGTGGTCATCCGTGCGGGGTCCATCGCGGTGCAGCCGGCGGTGGCCTCACCGGGCGCGCGCCACAGGTGGGCAAAGATGCAGCTGCCACGGCCGGGCGTCGCTTTCGGGTTGTGATCGATCACGAAGCCTTCGCGATAGCGCACGTCGCCCTTGTTGTGCAGGTCCAGCCGCATCGGCTCGGTCGAGCCCTCCACGGCCTCGGCGCCGACCACCTCCGCATCGACGATGCGGTTGTAGTACGGCGAATCCGGTACATCCATGCAGTAGCTGGTATCGCGCATCGGCTGGTAGGGCAGGCCGCTGGTGACGCCGGGCGCATACCCGAACGCCGGGCCGATCGCGAAGATGCCGGCCGGGCTGCGGCCGTCGCCTTCCTGCTTCTGCGGGGCTGCGGACTGGGCCGGGTGCAATCCTTCGCCCCAAGCGCTGCCGCTGCGGCCCACGGCCACATCGAAGGCGGCGCCATGTGGCTGCCAGCCCGTGTCGATGCGCTCGAAAGCCTGCAGCCTGCCCTGGGTGGCCTCCCAGCCTTCGGTGGTGACCACGACCAGCTGCGTGCTGCCGTCCAGTGGGGTGGCCAAGAGGGGCGCGCTGACGACCAGCAACACGGCGGCGGTGACGGAACGGAACAGCGACATCATCGTGGCGGACTCCAGGGATCAGCTGTCGATCAGGTGTTCGATCCGTTCCAGGTTCACCCCGAGCTGGCGGTGGCGGTCCGGGTTGGCGTGGCACAGCAGGACGAAGACAACATCCAGCAGGGACTGCAATGAGGAACGGTACAGCAGTTGCGCCACGTGCGGCGCCGGGTCGTGGGCGCACAGCACCAGGCTGGCATCGGCATGCGCGCGCAGCGGGTTGGCGCTGTGGCGGGTGATCGAGACCACCTTGCCGCCCATGTCCTGGAACTGGCGCGACAGCTGGAACAACTGCGGCAGCTTGCCGAACTCGGAGAACACCAGCATCGCATCCCCGGGCCGCGCGGCCGAGAGGTTGGCCATCATCAGGATCGGGTCGGCGTGGTGCACGGTGAGCATGCCGAGCAGCGACAGCCGCATGGCGAACTCACGCGCGTACAGGCCGTCATCGCCCAGACCGTAGACGAACACCTTGGGTGCCCCGTCGATCAGCTGCACGATGGCTTCGATGTCGGCCTGTGGATTGGCCAGCCAGGTTTCTTCTTCGGCGGCGGCTTTGCTTGCGCGCAGCCGCTCGGCGATCTGGGTGAAGCCGTCGGCCGCCTCCGGCGCGGGTGGTCGGCTGTGCGGGTCATTGCCGGCGCGCGCGACGGCCTCGCCGATGGAGTACTTGAGATCGGGGTAGCCCTTGAAGCCGAGCTTCTGGCTGAACTTGACCACGCTGGACTGGCTGATCCCCAATGCACTGGCCAACTGCTGGGAGGAGTAATCGCGCAGGAGGTGGGCGTTGTCGAGGATGAAGTCGGCGATGCGACGTTCGATCGCCGACATGTGGTCACGCTCGGAGCGGATTTTCACCAGGGGCGGCATGGGCACGGGGTCAGGACCACCGCCGCGGCGTGATCATTTCCAGCCCACGCACCTCGGTGATGCCCAGCCCGGGCGCATCGCTGATGGTGATCTCCGATTCGTTGAAGTTGACCCCACCGGTGACCGGGTTGAACTGGCCCAGTGATGGCCCGTCCAGATCCACCTTGGTGATGATGTCGCTCTTGGCGACGGCCAGGTGCACGGCGGCGGCCACCGAGATGCTCGATTCGATCATGCAGCCGATCATGCACGGCACGCCGTAGATCGCGGCGATGTCGGCGATGCGGATCGCGTTGGACAACCCGCCGGTCTTCATCAGCTTGATGTTGATGATGTCGGCGGCGCGCTGCTGGATCAGGTCGAATACCTGGCCGGGGTTGAACACGCTTTCATCGGCCATCACCGGGGTGTTGACCCGGTCGGTGACGTACTTCAGGCCACTGATGTCGGCGGCCTTGACCGGCTGCTCCAGCAGCTCCAGCACCACGCCGGCTTCTTCCAGCGCACGCATCGCGTGCACGGCCTGCTTGGCGGTCCAGCCCTGGTTGGCATCCAGGCGCAGCAGGGCGCGACCCTGCACCGCGGCGTGGATCGCCTTGACGCGCTCGATGTCCAGGCCGATGTCCTTGCCGACCTTGATCTTCAGCGACTCGAAGCCGCGTTCGATCGCCGAGAGCGAGTCGGCCACCATCTTGTCGATGTAGTCCACGCTGATGGTGATGTCGGTGGTGATCACCGGGTCGCCACCGCCGAGCATGCGGTACAGCGGTGCGTTGTGCAGCTGCGCCCACAGATCGTAGACCGCGATCTCCACCGCCGCCTTGGCGCTGGTGTTGCGTTCCATCGAGGTCTGGATCAGGCCGCAGAGCCGGTTGAGGTTGGCCACGTCCTCGCCGATCAGGCGCGGTTTGATGAAGCTGTCGATGGCCTCGATGATCGAGCCGTGGGTATCGCCGGTGATCACCGCCGTGGCCGGCGCCTCACCGTAGCCGGTGTGGCCGCTGTCGGTGCGGACCAGCACCACCACGTCTTCAACGGTGTCCACGGTGCGCAGCGCGGTCTTGAACGGAGTTTTCAGCGGCACGCGCAGCATGCCGAGTTCGATGTCGGTGATCTTCATTCAGGGGGTCTGTGGCCGAAGGCGCTGGATGTTGGTGATGCGGTCGATGTAGCTCACGGTATCGCTGGCCATCATCGGCTCCAGCGGAGTGACCGACACGCCGTTGAGATGGGCCTGCACGCGCTTGCCGTCCGCACCGATCCAGCCGCCGCCGGCGGTGTCATGGATCAGCCAGGTACGGCCGTCGATGTGGCCGATCGCCATCATCACGTGGCCGGGGATGTAGACCAGATCGCCGACCTGCAGTGCTTTTACCGCGGCGTCGCGCGTGGGCTTGCCGTCTTTCGCGGTGAAGGCGATGCGGTCCAGCGCGGGGCTGATCGCCTGCGCGCTGGTGTTGCGTGGCATCAGCACGCCGACGCTGCGGTAGATTTCCGAGACGAAGCCGCTGCAGTCGCGGGTGTCGTAATCGTGGCCCCAGCCGTAGCGTTCGCCGAGGAACTTGAAGGCCTGGGTCAGCAGTGTGCGCGGGGTCAGCGGCAGGTAGTCGTCCGCGGTGTCCTGCGAGCGCGGCAGCAGCGCCGGGATCAGTGCCAGACGGCCCTCGGCATCGCGCACCGGCAGCCGCACCACATGCGCCGCGTGGGCCTGTTGGCCATTGACGGTCTTCTCCAGCGGCCAGTCGGCGATCACCGGCAGGCGCACGCCCATGTCCAGTTGAAGCCGCGACACGCGCGGTTCCTCGGGGGTGTAGGCGGTGAACGCCGTGGCGCCGGTGACCACGCGGTAAGGACCGCGTTGACCGTAGCCGAGCACGGTGTCCGCGTTACCGATACCCACGAAGCGCTTCTCGATCCACGCCGAGTAACGTTCGCTGGTGATGAACAGCCAGCGCCCGTCGGCGCTTTCATGCAGCACCGCCACCGCGTCGCCGGGGAACAGCGCCGACTCCTGGAAGCGATCGATGTCGGTGTCGCCCTGACTGCTGAAGACCCGCAGCGTGGTCGGGAACGCCCGCAGCGCGGCACGATGGGTGACCAGGCCGTACTGCAGGGGGCGCTGCGCCGGTATCGCGTCCAGCGCGAGATTGGCCAGCGTCTCCCTGCGCTGCCCGTCGCTGATGGGCTTGCCATCCTGGCCATACAGCGTGCGCTCCGGCCACGTGGACAGCGACTGGATGCTGCCCAGCACTTGAGCACGGGGCAGCTGCGCCGGCAGCGTACGGAGATCGTGGATCGAGCCGTCTTCGGCACGCATGCGGGCGTTCTGCGCGGCGATAGCCGCGCGATCGAGGATCACGCGGTCCGGATCGGGCAGGCGATCGGCCCAGAAGCCGGGCGCGAGATACGCCTCGCGCAGGGCGATGACCCCGCCGAAATCGGCGGTGGGCGCAGCACGCGGCGCCTCGGCCCATGCCGGCGCCAGCGTCGTCGCAAGGACCGCCGCCAGTAAAGTGCGCGACAACCAGCGGGACCGCACGGGGCGGTGGGGGGAAGCCAGGATCATCACGCGGTCACCCTCCTCGGAAGCATCAGGAATATTTATTCCTTTTTTCGGCGAAAGCAAGAATAAATTATTGACCGGCTATCAGGCCCGTGTTACACAGCGATTACCCCACCCGCACCTTGGGAAGTGTCGCCGTGGATCCTGTGATGCGCAAACCGCGATTGCCTCTGCCTGCTGTCTGGTGCCTGTGCGCTGGTCTGCTGGCAACGCCGTGGGGGCTGGCCGCTGCGCCGGCCGCGCTGCCGACGGTGATCGCCGGGATCGACCGCGGTGCGTTCGCGCAGGCCGAGGCGGACATCGCGACGGCGTTGCAGGATCCGCGCCTGTCGGCAGCCGATCGTCAGGCCTATGCCTTCGAGCGCGAACGCATGCGACGCATGCGACTGGACTTCACCCTGGATGCGGCGGCTGCCAAGGCGCAGCTGCGCAAGCAGATCCCCGACCTTCGCGAGGACGACTTCGCGCGCTGGGACGCCGCCGGCCTGATCGAACACCTCGATGTCGACGGCCAGCGCCGCTACTTCAAACGCGCGCCGTCCAATCTGTTCCGGATCAGCGCGGAGGCACGCGCCCGGCGGGCACCTGATGCCCCGTTGCCGAAGGATGGCCCCTATGAGCATCTGCATCCGCACCACGAGGAGATCGTCGCCGCCGCCCGCGCCACGGGCGCGACCAGCCTGGTGCCGCGCCGCATCGAGGTGACCCAGTCGCTGGTGGTCAAGCCCGATGCGGTGCCTGCCGGAGAAACCATCCGCGCGTGGATTCCGTACCCGCGCGCCATTGCTGGCCAGCAGGAAGACATCACCTGGATCGCGAGTACGCCGGCCGGTGCGCAGGTGGCGCCTGAAGCCACGCTGCAGCGGACCGCCTACCTGGAGCGCAAGGCGGTGGCCGGCACGCCCACGGAGTTCCAGATCCGCTACGCAGTGACTGTGTACGCGCGGCATATCGAGATCGATCCGGCCAGGGTCCAGCCCACCCCGGACGATCCTGCGCTGAAGCCGTACCTCGCCGAGCAGGCGCCGCACATCGTGTTCACCCCGGCGCTGCGTGCGTACTCGCAGCAGGTGGTCGGGACTGAGACCGATCCCTACCGGATCGTGCAGACGCTGTTCGACGCGGTGGACGCCATTCCGTGGGCCGGTGCGCGCGAGTACGCGACGATCGCCAACATCAGCGATTACGCCCTGCACGCCGGCCATGCCGATTGTGGGCAGCAGACGCTGCTGCTGATCGCCCTGTTGCGCCTGAACGGCATTCCCGCGCGCTGGCAGTCCGGCATGGTCTATTCGGACGATGCGGTCGGCTACAACAACCTGCACGACTGGGGCGCGGTGTATCTGGCCCCGTATGGCTGGGTGCCGATGGATGTCACCACCGGGCGGCTGGACAGCCCGCAGCCGGCGCTGCGCGATTTCTATCTGGGCGGGCTGGATGCCTATCGCATCGCCTTCAACGACGACTACGGCCAGCCGCTGGTGCCAGCCAAGCAGCACGTCCGCTCGGACACGGTGGATTCCCAGCGCGGTGAGGCCGAGTGGTCCGGCGGCAACCTGTACTTCGATCAATGGCATTACGACGTCCAGTCGCACGTGGTGCCACTGGCGGCAAAGCGGTAAACGGCGGTATCCACGATTCCACATCTGCAGGAGAGAGCAGGGAATGAATGCAAAGCGATTGAAGCGTGCGGCGTTGTACGCCGCGCTGGGGGTGTGTCTGGGCAGCCTGGTGCCGATGGGCGCTTCGGCACAGAACGTCAGTGGTGCCGTGGCCGGTCGTGCCACGGCCGGTGACCAGGTGACGGTGGTCAGCAACGCGACCGGCCTGACCCGTACGGTCACCGCCAGTGGCGATGGCAGCTACCGCCTGGGCCAGTTGCCGGTCGGCGATTACCAGCTGCAGCTCAGCCGTGATGGCCAGAAGCTGGGCGAGCCGTTCGCGGTGAGCGTGGCGGTCGGCGGCACCACCACGGTCAACCTGGCCAGCAGCGGCGACGTGGTCAACCTCGATGCGCTGCAGGTGATCGGTGCCCGCGTGGTCAATCGCGTGGATGTGTATTCCACCGAAACCTCGTTCAACGTCAACCGCCAGGAGCTGTCGCGCCTGCCCGTGGCGCAGGATCTATCGGCAGTGGCATTGCTGGCACCCGGCGTGGTCGGCGGCAATTCCTCGTTCGGTGGCCTGTCCTTCGCCGGTTCCTCGGTGGCTGAGAACGCGGTCTTCATCAACGGCCTGAACGTCACCGACATGTACACCCGTCGTGGCTTCTCCAGCGCGCCGTTCGGGTTCTTCAACGAATTCCAGGTCAAGACCGGTGGCTACTCGGTCGAGTTCGGGCGCTCCACCGGCGGCGTGATCAACGCGGTGACACGCTCGGGCACCAACGAGTTCCAGGGCGGTGTGGAAGTCACCGCCGAACCGAGCGCGCTGCGCTCCAGCCCGCGTGACCATTTCCACCGCGACGGCACGCCGCATTCCTATGCCAGCCGCGACAACAGCTCGTTCCTGAAGACCAACGTCTGGGGCTCCGGCCCGATCATCAAGGACAAGCTGTTCCTGTTCGCGATGTATGAAGATCGCGACGACACCGGCCACAACACCTCCTCCGACGCGCTGAGCTGGTTCAAGAACAAGAGCGACAACGGCTTCTGGGGCGCCAAGCTGGATTGGAACATCAACGACAACCACAGCCTGGCGCTGCTGGCGTTCTCCGATGAGGGCGAGATCACCAACGGCGCGTACAACTACGATTGGGATGACGATCAGATCGGTGCGTGGGGCGGCGATTCGGTCACCGAGACCGGTGGCAAGAACTGGTCGGCGACCTATACCGGTCACTTCGGCGAGAACTTCACCGCGCGTGCCATGGTCGGCGAAAACAACCAGCGCGCCTTCACCAACTCCTCGCTGGATGAAGCGTGCAGCCCGGTATTCACCGATGCCAGCTATGCGTCACGTCTGGGCAAGCTCAATGGTCTGCGACCGGGCTGCCATCCCACCGGCGCGGCCGTTGCCGAACGCGACGACACGCGTGAAGTCGCGCGGTTGGACTTCGAATGGCAGCTGGGCACGCACCTGCTGCGCTTCGGTGTTGACCGCGAGCTGATGACCACCGAACAGTCCACGCGTTACCCGGGGCCGACCCAGCTCAGCTACACCGCCTACGTCGCCCGGCCCGGCGATGAAGTGTGGGATGGCGCCAACGCCTATGTGCCGGCCGGCGTGACCGAGATGCTGCGCGCACGCAACCGCGTGTCCGGCGGCACCTTCGAGACCGAAGCCAACGCGTTCTACCTGGAAGACATCTGGAACATCACCCCGAACCTGATGTTGAACCTCGGTGTGCGCTGGGACCGCTTCGAGAACCGCACCGCCGATGGCGACGCCTTCATCAAGATGGACGACCTGATCGCGCCGCGCTTCGGCTTCTCGTGGGACATGAAAGGCGACGGCAGCACCAAGCTGTTCGGCAATGCCGGCCGCTATTACCTGCCGGTGACCAACAACATCAACGTCAACTTCGCCGGCGGCCTCACCGACGAGTACTCCTATTACGTGCTCAACGGCTGGCAGCAGCAGGCCAACCCGGTCACCGGCGCGCCGTACATGGCTCCGGTCATCGGCCAGCAGATCGGCCCGGTCGATACCCGCATGAACACCGGCGCGGCCGACCTGCGCCAGAGCGTGGACAAGGACCTGAAGGCGGTCTACCAGGACGAGTACATCCTCGGCTTCCAGACCATGATCAACCAGGCCTGGTCGTGGGGCGTCAACGCGACCTACCGCAAGATGGACCGCGCGCTGGATGACATGCGCATCAACCACACCCCGTGCGGCCCGACGGGCACCACCCTGTGGCCGATCGCCAACCCGGGCGAGAGCCTGACCATCTGGGGCGACTCCAGTATCGGCTGCGCCACCGAAGGCTGGATCACCATCGACACCTCCAAGGATGGCTACCGCAAGGGCGGCAGCCTGGAGGTGGTGGGCTATTCCAAGCCCAAGCGCACCTACAAGGCGCTGGAATTCCAGATCGACCGTGCGTGGGATGAGAAGTGGCTGTTCAACGCGTCCTATCTGTGGTCGCGCAGCGATGGCAACTTCGAAGGTCCGGTCAATTCGGATACCAACTACGGCGACACCGGCATGGTCCAGCACTGGGATCATCCGTCCAACAACCAGCGCTATGGCCCGCTGTTCAACGACTTCCGCCATCAGTTCAAGTTCCGCGCCGCCTACGCGCTGAACGAGCAGTGGTCGTTCGGCACCACGCTGCAGGTGGTGTCCGGTGGCCCGATCACCGCCTTCGGCGTGATGTGGCCCAACGACACCGTGGCTGGCGGCAGCACCTCCAGTGAAGGCAGCGGCGGCGGTACCGGCTGGCTGTGCGTGGCCAACTGCTCGGGCGCGTACAACCAGCGCCAGTTCGAGTACAGCCCGCGCGGCGCCTTCGGTCGCCTGCCGTGGACCTGGACCATGGGCGCCAACGTCACCTGGCGGCTGCCGGTGGAGGGCATCGACCTGAGCGCACGCCTGTCGGTCTACAACCTGTTCAACAACCAGACCGTCATCAACGTGCACCAGCGTTATGAAGCCCAGCCGGGCCAGGTGCGTGAGAACACCTTCAACACCGGCACCCGCTGGCAGGCCCCGCGGTACACGCAGCTGATGGTGACCTGGAACTTCTGATCCGGTGCGCATGTGGCAGGTGCCGACAGCGAGTCGGCACCTGCCTTCACCGCGATCCGGCAGGTACCGACCGGTGGTCGGTACAGCTTTCAACCGGCGGCCAAAGAAGCACGCCCTCCGGTCATGACGAGGGAACCCATGCCGTCACGCGCTTCAACACACAGTCGATCCCGCCTTCTCACGCTTGGCCTGTCCTGCACCCTGGCCATCGCCCCCAGCGCATGGGCAGCCGAGCCCGCTGACACCTTCAATCGCCTGCTCGATCAGACGGTCGCCCACGAACAGCTGCCGGGCATCGCCATGGCCGTCGTCGACGATGGCAACCCCGTCTTCATCGGCACCCGTGGCGAGCGCCGCGCCGGGCAGGGTGAGGCCATCGATCCGGATACCCTGTTCAAGATCGCCTCCAACAGCAAGGCGATGACCGCCGCGCTGCTCGCCCGGCTGGTCGACCGCGGTCTCCTGCGCTGGGACGATCCGGTCATCAAGTACCTGCCGCAATTCCGCATGCATGACCCGTGGGTCACGCAGCAGATGCAGGTCCGCGATCTGCTGATCCATAACAGCGGCCTGGGCCTGGGCGCCGGCGATCTGATGCTGTGGCCCGAGCCGAACCGCTTCACCCGCCAGGACATCATCGCCGGGCTGGCCCACCTCAAGCCGGTCACCAGCTTCCGCAGCGGCTATGCCTACGACAACCTGATGTATGTGGTCGCCGGCGAAGTCGCCGCCGCCGCCGGTGGCAAGCCGTACGATCAACTGCTGCGCGAGGAAGTCTTCTCGCCACTGGGCATGGATCGCTGCCAGGTCGGCGCGTGGTCGGTCGCGGCGGTCGGCAACGTTGCCCAGCCGCACGCGCGGAAAGACGGCCGCAACGTGGTGCGTGGTGCCGATGGTGACACCAGTGCCGATCTGACCTCGATGGCCGCCGGCGGCATCCGCTGCAGCCTGCGCGACATGACCCGCTGGATGCAGGTGCTGCTCGATCCGGCGCTGGTTCCTGGTTGGCTGAGCACGGCGCAGCGCCGCGCGCTGTGGACCGCGCACATGCCGATGCCGCTGGGCGAGCGCCAACGTCGCTGGGACAACGCACATGTGTCCGCCTACGGCTACGGCTGGCGCGTGTCGGACATGGACGGCCAGTGGAAGGTGGCCCACACCGGCACGCTGTCCGGGATGTATTCCTCGCTCGCACTGCTGCCGGACCGCAAGGTCGGTGTGGTGATCCTGATCAACAGCGACGCCGAGGATGCACGCACCGCGCTGATGCAGGCCGCGTTGAAGACCTACACCGCACCGGACGACACGGCCGATGTGAGTCATTATCTGGCCCTGCTGGACCAGGAGCGCACTGGCCGCCGCGATGCCGGGCAGGTGCGCCCGGATACCGGCGCGCGCCGACCCGCCTCGCTTCGCACCGCCGCCGCCGCGCACGGCCGTTATCGCGATCCGTGGCTGGGCGAGGCGCTGCTCTGCCCGGCGCAGGGCGCGCTGCGTTTCAGCGTCGCCAAGTCGCCGATGCTGCGCGGCCAGGTCATGCAGCTCGGTGAGCGCTGGCTGGTGCAGTGGGATACGCTCGGGGCCGATGCCGAGCCCTGGTTGCAGTTGCAGCCAGGCGCGACGCCCGCCCTGACCTTGGCCGCGATCGATCCGGAGATCGACTTCAGTTATGACTACCAGGACCTGCACTTCACCCGCACCGGCGATTGTCCGTAGCGCGCTGCTGCTGGCGCTGCTGGCCGGCAGTGCCCACGCGGCAGCGCCAGCGGTGACGATCTCGCCCGCGCGCGATGTGGCCGAGGCCGGACTGGTCGACATCCGCACGCTGGCACCGGTGATCGAACAGGACATCCGCTACGCCGGCCCCGACAACTTCACCGGCCAGCGTGTGCCCGGCTATGACGCACCCAAGTGCTATCTGCTCGCCCCGGCGGCGACCGCGCTCGCACAGGTGGAGGCCGACCTGCGGGCACAGGGCTACGCGCTGCGTCTCTACGATTGCTACCGCCCGGCTCACGCGGTGAAGGCCTTCGTCGCCTGGGCACAGGATCCCAAGGAGCAGTCGCGCAAGCCCCTGCAGTACCCGGACATCGACAAGCCGGCCCTGCTTGGCGACTACATCGCCGAGACCTCCGGCCACAGCCGGGCTGCCACGGTCGATCTGACCCTGCTCGATTGCCGCGACGGCTCCTGCGCGCCCGTGGACATGGGCACCGACTTCGATTTCTTCGGCCCGCGCGCGCATACCGATGCGCCGGAGATCAGCGAGGCCCAGCGCAGCCACCGCCAGCACCTGCGCCAGGCGATGGCACGTCGCGGCTTCGCCAACTACCCGATGGAGTGGTGGCATTTCACCCTGCAGCCCGAGCCGGCGCCGACCACCGCCTACGATGTGCCGGTCCGCTGAGGCACACCGCTACACTGTGCACTGACCGCCGGATCGGACCACGATGAACCTGCCGCTGCACGTTGGATTGCTGGGAACGCTGGAGGCAGGGCTGATCGCACTGTTGGTCGGGCTGCTGGTGTATGCGCTGTGGCATCGCCTGTGCCGCTGGGCAGGCTGGACCGACGGGCATGCGATCGGCTGGGCCTGCGTGATCGCGGTGGTGGCCTCGGCCGGCATCGATGCGTGGAATCTCTTCTACATGGGCATGATGCGGCTGGAGTCGCCGCTGTATGCGCGGTTGTTCCTCGCCGGTATCCATGATCCGAACGAGCTGGGCTCGCGCGTGGTGCTCGAAGTGGCCGGTGCGATCGGCGGTGTGGCACTGGGGTGGCTTTTGTTCAGTTCCCGCTCAGGCGAAAAAAACAGCAACACCGCGTGAGATTGCGTTCGCATCCGGTTAAATCCGGGGCCAATGAATGGGCGTATTACCAACCGCTCACCTGTGGCTAACCACTGCGGTAATGCACGCGTTCGCGCAGGTGGTTAAGGCCGCGTGCGCAGCGCGGTCGAGGGGCAATATCGATTCACAAACGGGGTGGCAGTGTGGGGCCGTGCGGAAACAACAGGCCGCGCAATACCTACCAAGGAGACCACCCCAATGACTATTCGCAACCGCAAGCCCCTGATCGCCCTGATCGTCGCAGCAGGCAGTGTGCTGGCCATTCCGGCGATGGCCCAGTCGGCACAACAGAGTGCCGCGCAGGCGCAGAATCAGGCCGCCCAGGCACAGCAGGCGGCAGCGCAGGCGGGCGACGCAGCAGATACCGCTGCCAACGCCGCAGCGCAGGCCTCCGCGCAGGCCGGTGGTGGCGGTGGCCAGACGTGGGCCAGCGTCGATACCGACGGCAACGGCACCATCAGCAAGGCCGAGGCACAGGTGAACGCGGGCCTTGCCCAGGTGTTCGACCAGGCCGACACCAACAAGGACGGCGAGCTCTCGCCGGATGAATACAAGGCGTACGTGGCCGCCCAGCAGGGCAAGGCCGCCGGCAATGGCGCCCAGCAGAGCAAGTAAGGACCGGGGACACCGGTAGCGCAGTGAGGGGGAAAGGGCGGCTTCGGCCGCCCTTTCTTTATGGGCCGCCGGGGTGGGGCCGCTGGGCCGCTGTTGGTATCCTTGGCCGATGATGACTTCCCTGCCCACGCCGCAAGGCGCTATCGGCCTGGTTGGTTTTGACGGTGATGACACGCTGTGGAAGAGCGAGGATTTCTACCGCAAGGCCGAGCAGGACTACCTGGATATCCTGTCGCGCTACATCGACGTGCACGACACGCAGACTGCGCGCCACCTGCTGGAAGTGCAGCAGCGCAACCTCGGCGTGTTCGGCTATGGCGTGAAGGGCATGACCCTGTCGATGGTGGAAGCCGCCATCGAGATCACCAACCAGACCATCAGCGCCCGCGACCTGCAGCAGATGCTGGACATCGGCCACGACACCCTGCGCCACCCGGTCGAGCTGATCGACGGTGTGCGTGAGTCGGTCACCGAGATCGCCCGCGATTACCCGGTCGTGCTGATCACCAAGGGCGACCTGTTCCATCAGGAGGCCAAGATCAAGGTGGCCAACCTGCGCGACCTGTTCCCGCGCATCGAGATCGTCTCCGAGAAAGACCCGGAAACCTATGCTCGCGTGCTGGAAGAGTTCGATCTGCCGATCAAGCGCTTCGTGATGGTCGGCAATTCGCTGCGCTCGGATATCGAGCCGGTGATCACCCTCGGTGGCTGGGGTATCCACACCCCGTACGCAGTGACCTGGGCGCACGAGACCCAGCACGGCGTGGCCGACGACGAGCCGCGCATGGTCGACGCACCGACCGCCTTCGACTGGCCGCAGGCCCTGCGGACCATCGAAGCCAAGGCCGCACAGGCCGGATGATGCGCGCCGGCCTGCTCGCGCTGCTGCTGATGCTGCCCTGTGCAGCCACGGCCGAGCAGACCCCGGAGAAGTCCGCCGCCTACGTGGTGGACACCGGCGATGCCTGGGTGGATGCCCAGCTGCAGGACATCAACCACTACGCCGAACGCTACCCGGACAGCTTTCTGGATGAAGTCTCGCGCTATGCCGGTGTCTCGCGCGGCTATATCGCCGCGCTGATGCACACCCACGGCTGGCAGGCCGGCGACGTCTACTTCGCCTGTTTCTGGGCGCATGTGATCGAACGTTCCTGCCGCGAGAGCGTGCAGACGTGGTCGCGCACGGTACCGGAGGAGGGTGAGGCCAAGCGCTGGGAAGCGGTGGTGGCCCAGCTGCCGGTCACGCCGACCAACCTGCACTGGCGCGCCCTGCGCCACGCCATCGTCGCCAGCCATGACCACTGGGACCGACCGGTGACGCTGGACGCGACGCTGCAGCGCCAGCTCGGCAACCGCGAGCAGCGCCAGCGTGCGGCGAGCAGCCCCACGCCACCCGCGCGCTGAGGGACTTCTTTGTTGCTGTGCAGATCGCGGTAACCCACGCCCTCGGCGACAATGCAGCGCTTGCTGCACCTTCCCCCGTGATCCGTTGCCGAGTACGTCATGAGCACCGACCGTTTCGTTTCACCCGACGATATCCGCAGCCTGTTCGCCCAGGCGATGTCCACCATGTACCGCACCGAGGTGCCGCTGTACGGCACGCTGGTCGACCTGGTGGCCGAGATCAACGATGCCGTGCTGACCGCCCATCCGGCGCTGGCCGAGCAGTTGGACCGCACCGATGAACGCGCCCGGCTGGACCAGGAACGCCACGGTGCGATCCGGGTCGGCACGGCAGAAGAACTGGCCACGCTGGGCCGCCTGTTCGCGCTGATGGGCATGTACCCGATCGGCTACTACGACCTCTCGGTGGCCGGCGTGCCTGTGCATTCCACCGCCTTCCGCCCGCGCACCGCGCAGGCGCTGGCGCGCAATCCGTTCCGCGTGTTCACCTCGCTGCTGCGGCTGGAGCTGATCGAGAACGCCGCGCTGCGCGAGCAGTCCGCTGCCATTCTTGCCCAGCGCCGGATCTTCACCGACACCGCGCTGGCCCTGATCGCGCAGGCCGAACGCGAGGGTGGCCTCGACGAAGCCGATGCGCGCCGCTTCGTCATCGAGGCGCTGGAGACCTTCCGTTGGCATGGCGACGCCACGGTGTCACTGGATACCTATCACGCGCTGCATGACGCGCACCGGCTGATCGCCGACGTGGTCAGCTTCCGCGGCCCGCACATCAATCACCTGACCCCGCGCACGCTGGACATCGACGCCGCGCAGGACGGCATGCTGGCCCGTGGCATCGACGCCAAGGCCGTGATCGAAGGCCCACCACCGCGTCGGTGCCCGATCCTGCTGCGCCAGACCAGCTTCAAGGCGCTGGAAGAAACCGTGCACTTCCCCTCGGGGGACGCTGGCGATACCGGCACGCATACCGCGCGTTTCGGTGAGATCGAACAGCGCGGCCTCGCCCTGACGCCCAAAGGGCGCGCGCTTTACGACCAACTGCTTGCGCAGGCACGCGACAGTGGGGGTGCCGGCAGCACCGGCCAGGATTACCCGACCCGCCTGGCCGAGGCATTCATCGCCTTCCCGGATGACCACGACACCCTGCGCCGCGAGGGCCTGGGGTACTACCGCTACGCCCTGACCGACGCCGGTCGCGCCAACCCGGGAGCGGTGGGTGATCTGCCGGCCGAAGCGCTGATTGCCGCCGGGCTGGCCAGTGCCGATCCGATCGTCTACGAGGATTTCCTGCCGGTCAGCGCTGCGGGCATCTTCCAGTCCAATCTCGGCGGCGACGAACAGCGCGCCTACGCCGCACATGCCAACCGCGATGCTTTCGAGCAGGCGTTGGGTATGACGGTGGAGGACGAGTTCGCGATCTACGCGCGGCTGCAGGCCGAATCGCTGGCAAGCCTGCGGGGCGGCTGACGGAAGGTGCCGGCCAGCGGCCGGCACTACCCTCGGACGATTACGCCTTCATCGTCCCGGTATCCAGCCACCGCTGGTGCCACGACAGCGCTTCGGGCAGCAGATGCGGGGTGTGCTTGCCATAGCTCTCGCGGCTGGCGCGGTCGAAGTAATCGTTCAACTGATCGCGGAAATCCGGATGCGCGCAGTTGTCGATCACCACCCGCGCGCGCTTGCGCGGGGTCAGCCCGCGCAGATCGGCCAGGCCCTGTTCGGTGACGATCACCGACACATCGTGTTCGGTGTGATCCACGTGGCTGACCATCGGCACGATCGCCGAGATGCTGCCGTTCTTCGCCGTCGAAGGACTCAGGAACGCGGACAGGAAACCGTTGCGCGCGAAGTCACCCGAGCCGCCGATGCCGTTCATGATCCGGCTGCCCATCACGTGGGTCGAGTTGACGTTGCCGTACAGGTCGGCCTCGATCATGCCGTTCATGCCGATGCAGCCCAGGCGGCGCACCAGCTCCGGATGGTTCGAGATCTCCTGCGTGCGCATGATGATGCGCTCGCGGTAGAAATCGATGTGTTCCTTGAAGGTCTCGTTCGCCTGCGGGCTCAGCGCGAAGCCGGTGCACGAGGCGTGACTCAGCACGCCATCGCGCAGCAGATCGAGCATGCCGTCCTGGATCACCTCGGTGAACGCGCTCAGATCGCGGAAGCCGCTCTTGGCCAGCCCGGCCAGCACCGCGTTGGGGATGTTGCCAACGCCGCTCTGCAGCGGCAGCAGATTGGCCGGCAGGCGGCCCTTGGCCACTTCGTGCTTGAGGAATTCGATCAGGTACTGCGCGATCTGCTCGCTGGTGGTGTCGATCGGGCTGAACGGACTGTTGCGGTCCGGGCCGTTGGTACGCACCACGGCGACGATCTTGTCCGGGTCGCAGCGCAGCGCGGTCTCACCGATGCGGTCGTTGGCGTGCACCAGCGGGATCGGCTTGCGGTGCGGCGGCAGCGCGGTGCCGTAGTAGATGTCATGCATGCCGTCCACGCCGGCCGGCTGCCATTCGTTGACCTCGACGATCACCTTCTTGGCCAGGTCCAGCCAGGTCTTGTTGTTGCCGACCGAGGTGGAGGGCACCAGCGAGCCGTCCTCGCGGATCGCCGAGACCTCGATCACCGCGGTATCGATATCGCCATAGAAGCCGAACCATACGTGCTGGGCGACATGGCTGAGGTGGATATCGATGTAATCCAGCTTGCCCTCGTTGATGCGGTTGCGCGCATCCGGGTCGCTCTGGAAGGGCATGCGCATCGCGATGCCATCGGCCTTGGCCAGCGCGCCATCCAGCTCCGGCGCGGTCGAGGCGCCGGTCATCAGGCTGATCTGGAAGGGCAGGCCCTGGGCGTGCACCGCTTCGATGCGCTGCGCCAGCGCGACCGGCACCGCCTTGGGGTAGCCTGAACCGGTAAAGCCGCTCATGGCGACGGTTTCACCCGGCTGGATCAGGGCGGCGGCGGCTTCAGCGGAGACAACGCGGTCACGCAGACGCGCGTTTGCAATGCGATCGACAGACATGACGACAACGTTTTTGGGGGGATCGCCATTATCGGCGATCCATGCAGCGGGAGGGGTTCTACCTTGGTGGGATGGCGTTTTCACATCGGCGCCTCCCTGTTCAGGTTTGCCGCCTACTTCTGTACCCGCAAGTATTGTTTTGCAGTGCAGCGTGCAAGTTCGTCGCCGACCCTAGAAGATCGACCTGCATCCCGACGTGGGGGAGGGAGCAGAGCCCGCTGGCAGTTCGCTGCAAGCGGGCTTTTTTATGCTCGCCGTTCGGGCAAAGGCACGCCGCTCCGCTCCGCCCGATGCCTCGCTACGCGTCCGTTGGTTCCCGCGCGTCACCGGCATGGCGCCTGGCCGGGAAACACCACGCCGCGATGCCACATAATCCCCTCATGCCGATTTCCGACCTCGCCGCGCCCGCGCGCGTCCCCGACGCCCTTGTTCCCCTGGTTGATCGCGCCCTGGCGCGTCTGGCCCTGTCGCTGACCGATGGCGGCCACTGGCCGCCTCCGGCACCCGTACTGGCGACCCTGCACGCGCTGGCCGTCACCAGCGATTTCGCCATCGACACCTTGTGCCGCCAGCCGGCGCTGTTGTCCCATCTCACCCAGGAGGGCTGCCCACCGCTGCCCCTGCCGGAACTGGATCCACTCCAGCCCAGCGAATGGCAGCAGCGCCTGCGCCGCTACCGCACCGCCGCCTCCACGCGCCTGATCTGGCGCGACCTGACCGGGCAGGATGACGTGCCTGCCACGCTTGCCGGTGCCACCCGCTTGGCGGAGGAGTGCCTGCAGCTGGCGCTGTCCGCGCTGGAGCAGGAATTCACCGGCCGCCATGGCGTGGTCCGTGCGGCGGACGGCAGCGCGCAGCAGCTGGTCGTGTTCGGGCTGGGCAAGTTGGGTGGTGGTGAACTCAATTTCAGCTCGGACGTGGACCTGGTCTACGCCTACCCGCAGGGCGGCGAATCCGATGGCGCGCGCCCGCTCGCCGCCGAGGAATACTTCGCACGCCTTGGCCAGCGCCTCGCGCGGTTGCTCGATGACACCACCGTGGATGGCTTCAGCCACCGCGTCGATCTGCGCCTGCGCCCCTTCGGCAATGCCGGGCGCGTGGCGCTGTCGTTCGCCGGCATGGACCAGTACTTCCAGCGCGAAGGCCGCGACTGGGAGCGCTATGCCTGGCTGAAGGCGCGTGCCGTCGCCGGTGATATCGCCGCGGGCGAAGCGTGGCTGCAGACCCTGCGCCCGTTCGTCTACCGCCGCTATCTGGATTTCACTGCGCTCGATGGCCTGCGCGAAATGAAGGCCGCGATCACCGCCGAGGTCTCGCGCCGCGAGATGCACGACGACATCAAGCGCGGCCCCGGCGGCATCCGTGAGATCGAGTTCCTCGCGCAGGCCCTGCAGTTGATCCGCGGGGGCCGCGAAGCGCCACTGCGCGAGCGTCGTCTACTGCACGCGCTGCCGGCGCTGGTCGCCTCCGGCCAGATGGCCGAGCAGGACGGCGCCGACCTGCTGCATGCTTACGGGTTCCTGCGTCGCCTGGAAAACCGCCTGCAGATGCTGCGCGATGCACAGACGCATGCGCTGCCCACCGACACCACCGACCGCCTGCGCATCGCCAGCGGACTCGGTTACGACGACTGGGACGCGCTGGTTGCCGCGCTGGATGTGCAGCGCGAGCGCGTCAGCACCGAGTTCGCCGCGCTGCTCGCACCGCGCCGTGGCCAGGCCGCGCCGGATGCACTGGCCAGCTACTGGCGCGGCCTGCCCGACAACGGCAGCGCCGAGGTGCTGGCCGAAGCCGGCTTCTTCGATGCCGGCAGCGCCGATCAATCGCTGCGCGACTTCGCGCAGAGCTCCGGGGTGAAGTCGTTGTCCGATGCCGCGCGTGCGCGCCTGGACCGCGTGCTGCCGGCGCTGCTGCACGCCGCCACGCGCTCACCGCAGCCGGATGCCGCGCTCAAGCGCGTACTCGGCCTGCTGCAGGCGATCCTGCGCCGGACCAGCTATCTCGCCCTGCTCGACGAACAGCCCAGCGCATTGGCACGCCTGGTCGACGTGCTTGCGCGCAGCGCACTGCTGGCTGAGCGTCTGGCGGCGTATCCGCTGCTGCTCGATGAACTGCTGGACGTGCGCGTCTCCGGTCCGATGCCGGACGCCGCGGGCATGCAGGCCGAGTGCGCTGTTGCGCTGACCATCGATGATCCCGAAGCCGCGCTGCGCCTGCTCAACGAGACCCGGCTGGCGCTGAGCTTCCGCATGGCGATGGCCACGCTGGACGGTCGCCAGCGTGCCGTCGACACCACCCGGCAACTGGCCGAACTCGCCCAAGCTGTCGTCGTCACCGTGCTCGCGCTGGTGCAGGCCGACATGCAGCGCCAGCACGGCGGCATTCCCGGCGGGCGTTTCGCGATCATCGGCTACGGCAGCCTGGGCGGACTGGAGCTGGGCTTCGGCTCGGATCTGGATCTGGTCTTCCTGCACGACCACCCGGCCGATCAGGACAGCAGCGACGGCCCGCGTCCACTGGATCCCGGCCGCTGGTACGCGCGCCTGGCACAGAAGGTGATGGCAATGCTCGGCGCGGTCACCGCCGCCGGCCGCCTGTACGACATCGATGTGCGTCTGCGCCCGGACGGTGGCAAGGGCGCCTTGGTTTCCTCACTGGCCAGCTACACCGAATACCAGCGCGAACGCGCCTGGACCTGGGAGCACCAGGCACTGGTGCGTGCCCGCGCCATCGCCGGCGATGACTCGCTATTGGCCGACTTCGAACGGGTGCGCGCGCAGACGCTGGCGCGCCCGCGCGACAACGCCGTGCTCTACACCGACGTGCTGAAGATGCGGGCGCGCATGCGTGCCGAACTGGACCGCAGCGATGCCGCACGGCTCGATCTCAAGCAGGGCGCAGGTGGCATTGTCGATCTCGAATTCCTGCTGCAGACCGGCGTACTCGACAGCGCCGTTACGCACCCCCAGGTGGTGCAACCGCGCGATACCCCCAGCCTGATCGACGTGCTGGCCGACATCGCCTGGCTGCCCGGCGGCACCCGCGATGGCCTGCACGAGGCGCATGCGGCGCTGCTGGATGTGGGCTTGGCCTGCACGCTGGACCGCCGCCCGCGCCTGGCGCCACCGACACCTGCATTGGAAGCGGCACGCGCGATGATCACCGCGGCAAGCGATGCGGCGGGGTTGCCGTTCCAACAACGGATCGATGTCGTCAGCTGACGGCGGTTTGCACCGTCATCGACCTCGCACCGCTCTGGCACCGGTAGTGCCGGCCGCTGGCCGGCTCCCATGAACTCTGCGGAGCCGGCCAGCGGCCGGCACTACCGATTACCCGACCGCCAGCGCTACACCGGGCGATCGGCGCCCGATGTCACACCGCGCGCGGTGCCATCTTCCACAGCAAAGCGCGGAACGGCGCCAGCAGGAACACGCCGATCGTCAGCTTCACCGCCAGATCGCCCAGCGCCCAGCTCACCCACGGCAGGCTGGAACCGGCGAAGGCGATGCTCCAGAAAATCGTCGTATCCAGCGTCGCGCTGCAGGTCGTTGCGACCATCGGCGCGCGCCACCAGTGCCCGCGGCGCAGCCGGTCGAATACGGTGATGTCCAACAGCTGCGCAGCGATGAAGGCCAGGCACGACGCCACCGCGATCCGCGGGGTGGCGATCCAGATCGACAGCAGCACCGCCAACGCGAACCCGGCCCAGGCCACCCGCCGCGCGGCCTCTGGCCCAAAGCGGCGGTTGATCAGGTTGCTGACCAGGAACGCCACCGGGTAGCTGAAGGCACCCCAGGTCAGCCAGTCGTTGATCGGGTACTGCACCAGCACGTTCGAGCCCAGCACCACTGCGCCCATGGCCAGCACCGCCAGCAGCAGCGAGCGCGGGGTCAACGGGGCAAAGGCAATGGCAGGACGCGCGGACATGGCGAGCCGGGGAAGTCGGGGGAAGCGGCGGATTATCCGGGCTTGGCCGGCCCAGGGCCAGCCCGGACCGGTTCAGTCAGAAGCGTTCGCTCATGCTGGTGGCCGCCGCATCCTGGGTCGGCAGGAACGCCAGCGCGGCGCCTTTGGCATCGGCCACCATCCAGCCCGCGCCGGCCGGGGTCGGCGTGAACGCCAGCACATCGCCCACCTTCACCCCTGCCGCCGGGTTGTCGGCACGCGCCGGCCAGGCCACCACGGCCGGGGCATCCGGGGCCTGCGGGTTCTTCAGCGCCACCTGGTAGCTGCCGTCGGGCTGGTGCGCCACGCGCTCCACGGTGAGCGGCGGTAGCGGGCCGGCCTTCTGCCGCTTCGCGGCCCGGGCGGTCAGGTTGTGCGGCATGGAGGCGTCATGCAGCTCGCTGACCCCCAACGCACTGAGCCAGACCGGTGCGGTGATCACCGCCAGGCTCACCACCGAGGTGGTGAGGACGCTGCTGGTGACCGGCGAGGCATTGCTGAGGTTCTGGGCGCTGACCGGCAGGCTGGTCGCGAGCAAGGCCAGCGCCAGCAGTGGCGCAACGGCAGGACGGGATATCCGGTTCATTCAATAGCTCCGCGAGACGGTGGACAGCAAGGGGTTACCAACGTGCACTCGGCTGCGCCGCCGCCGCATCGATGGGCAGGAAGGCCAAGGCCGTGCCCTCGGCCGTGGTCACGGTCCAGCCGGCGCCGCCCTGGGTGGGCGTCAGCGCCAGTACGTCGCCCACCGCCACCGCGGCTGCCGGGTTGTCCTCGCGCGCAGGCCAGGCAATCACGGCCGGCTCGTCCGGTGCCTGCGGGTTCTGCAGGGCCATTTCGATGCCGCCTTCGGGCGTGCGTTCCACCTTCTCCACGGTGAGCGGCGGCAGCGGACCGGCTTTGCCACGTGCGTCCTTGGCCGCGCGGCTGCGTCGGGCCGAAGCATCGCTGGCCTTGCTCAGGCCGGCCGAAACCAGCCACACCGGTGCGGTCACCACCACCACGCTCACCACCGAGGTGACGATGACGCTGCTGGTCACCGGGTGATTGATGCCCACCACCTGCGCGGGCGCGGGCAGGCTGGCCGCGCATACGGCAATGGCCAGCAGCGGTGAAACGACGCTGCGCGAAACTCGTGTCATCGAAGATCCTTCTGATGGCTCAACATAGGTCCGCAGTATGCGCGCTGGCGTGCTGCCCGCCGCTGACTCACGGTTTGGGGGCGGTAATGCCTTTCACCGGTACATGCGGTACGGCCAGCTCCTGCTGCAGGCTGCTGCGCAGTTGCAGGAAATCAAAGATCGACTCCACCGTCACCACCGAGTAATTGCCGGAAATGCGCTCGCTGGCCGGGTGGTCGGTAACGGCGGCATTGGGCACGAAGAAGCGCGCGCCGAGCCGCTTGGCCACGCCGATGTGCAGCGTGCTGGGCGTATACATGTGCCGCTGCAGCCATTGCTGTGCCTGGGTACGGTTGACGATCAGGGTGCGCTCTTCCACCTGCGCCATCGCCGCGCCCAGTACTTCCAGGATCCACTGGTTGGAATTCTGGTACTCGGTGCGGAACGGATACGCCACCACGCTGTAGCGCGCTTCATGCAGCGCCTTTGCCTGGATCGCCGGCTGGGTGAGCATCGCCTTGAGTGCATCGCGCAGCGCAGGTGTCGGCACGCCGATGCGCAGGTCGGTATGGCTGGAGGTCTCGCCGATGAAGGTGGCGACACCTTCGCGGAACAGGTGCGACTCGGCGGTCTTGCACGGATTGAGCAGGTGCACCGCGCGCCACTGCCCATCGTCTTCGCGCAGCAGGAAGGCCAGATGGCTGTGGCGCAGGCCGTACTTGCTCAGGTCCTGGCCACCGCGGGCGATCAGCACCACGTCCACGCCATCGAGTGCGTCCAACGCGTCGGTGGTGGCCAGGGCCACATCGAACATGGAGGCCAACGCAGCCGGCGTGGGATAGCGTTCGGTGCACTGCGGTTCGGCCTGCGCAGTCAGCACGGCGCCCAGCAATACGCCACACAGCAGAACGGGGTGCAGGCGCTTGATCAGTGCAGCGAAGGATACGTCCATGTCACACAGTCTCCGGCGGCACCGGCCGCGGCCGCATCATAACGCTGTGCGATGCCGTCAGGCCTGAATCCCCAACCGCGCACGTACTTCATCAGCAACGCGCGTGGTCTCGCGCAGCGGCTCGATGCGGCCCTGCGTCTGCCAGTCCAGCCAGCGCGCCTGCAAGCGGCCACGTTCGCGCAGCGCGTGCTGGAAGTGCGCGAGTCGCCCTTGCGCCTGGTCGGCCAGGGCCACGGCGACCGGCATGCGCGTGGCACACGCTTCAGAGAGCAGGTTCACCGAATCCGGCGAGACCACCACGCGGTTGGCCCACCCGAGCAGCCCGGCATACGGGTTCACGCCATCGCCGCCATCGCCCCAGATCACATTCGGCACCTCGGCAAACGCACTGCGCAGCGCCCCGACCAGGGCCGGCGGGGTACGCCGCGAGGTCGTGGCGAGCAGGCTGCCGCCTTCCTCGCGCAGCTGGGAAGCGAGCTGCTGGAACACCTGCACCATGTCCGGCTCATGCCACGGCGCGTGCGGGGTCGGCCCGCCGACCAGCAGCGCGGTGCGTGGGCCGGGCAGGGCGCTGAACGCTGCGAACGCGGCACGGCCACAGGCCAGCCAGTCATCGTTGACCGGGTTGAGGCTGCCGAGCAGGGTGAGCACGTTGCTGCCGCGCAGCCGGTCATGCTCAGGCACCACCAGCAGGTCCCAGTGGCGCGGGCTGAGGCGAGGGTCGAGGATCTGGACGACCTTGGTGCCACGGCGGCGCAGTTCGCGCAGCGCGCCGGCGGCCTGGCGGCCACAGCCGACGGCCAGCTCAGGGGCGTCGGCGGCCAGGGCTGCGAAGGCGTCACCGTAGCCCTTGGCGGCACCCGGCAACCAGCGCGGGGCCAGCCAACGCCAGGGCGCGCGCGGGGTGAGCACCAGCGGACGATGCGCCCCCAGCTTCAATGCCGTGGCCAGGGCCACCGCCTGCCGCACATTGCCGGCACGGCCGTCAGTGATCGTCCAGGGCGGACTCCATCGTTTCACGTATGGCATTAATTCGTTTCAGTCAGGCTGGGTGTTGCAACTGTCGCGACACTCTACACTGCCAGCCTTCGCCGATCGCGCTGTCGCCCTGCCACGGTAGCCGATGCGCGAACGATTCCCCCTTATTTCCGGAGGCTTCATGTCCCACGTCCTTGACGATGCTGCGCTCGATCAGTTGTTCCGTACCGCCCGCACCCAGAACGCCTTCCTTGATAAGCCGGTCGAGGACAGCCAGCTGCAGGCGCTGTACGAGCTGCTGAAGTGGGGCCCGACCGCCGCCAACGGCAGCCCGGCGCGCTTCGTGTTCGTGAAATCCCCGGAAGCCAAGGCCAAGCTCGCCCCGGCCCTGTCCGAAGGCAACCACGACAAGACCCTGGCCGCCCCGGTCACGGTGATCGTCGCCTTCGACGAAGACTTCCACGAGAAGCTGCCGTTCCTGTTCCCGCACACCGATGCCAAGGCGTGGTTCGATGGCCCGCGTGAAGGCCGTACCGAGGGCGCGTTCCGCAACGGCAGTCTGCAGGGCGCCTACCTGATCCTGGCCGCACGCGCGCTGGGTCTGGATGCCGGCCCGATGTCCGGCTTCGACAACGCCAAGGTCGACGAAGCCTTCTTCAAGGGCACCGCGATCAAGTCGAATTTCCTCGTCAACCTGGGGTACGGTGACGCCTCGGGCCTGTTCCCGCGGCTGCCTCGCCTGTCCTTCGACGAAGCCGCCCGCATCGCATAAGCGTTACCGCCGGATCGTGGCCCGTCCGTGCGGATGGGCTGCGTGACCTTTGCTTTTTTTTCCTTCGATTCGAGAGAGACCTGCCATGACCATGACCCGCAAACTGCTGCTGCCGCTCGCCCTGACCCTGGCCATCGCCGCCTGCTCCAAGCCGGCCGACGAAGCCGCTGCTCCGGCCGCTGACGCGCCGGCCGCCACCGAAACCGCCGCCCCGGCTGCGGACGCCGCTGCTGCCGCCCCGGCCGCCGAGGCCATCCAGATCGCCTCGGGCACCTACAAGCTCGACCCGACCCACACCGACGTGCTGGTCCAGTGGAGCCACTTCGGCTTCTCGCACCCGACCGCGCATTTCGGCAGCGCCGAAGGCACCCTGGTGTATGACGCCGCTGACGTGAGCAAGTCCACCGTGGAAGTGAAGCTGCCGCTGACCGGCCTGAACAGCTTCACCGCCAAGTTCGACGAGCACCTGAAGAGCGCCGATTTCTTCGACGCCGCCAAGTTCCCGGCCGCCACCTTCAAGAGCACCAAGGTGGAAGCCAACGGCACCAACAAGCTGACCGTGACCGGCGATCTGACCATCAAGGACATCACCAAGCCGGTGACCTTGGATGTCACCATCAACGGCGGCGGCGAGCATCCGATGGCCAAGGTGCCGGCGGCGGGCTTCGATGCCACCACCACCATCAAGCGCAGCGATTTCGGCGTCGGCGCGTATGCCCCGAACGTCAGCGATGAAGTGAACATCCGCATCACCACCGAGGCCACTGGCGAAAAGCCGGCTGCCTGAGTTTCTCCTCACTCGTCGTGAGAAGGCAGAAAGCCCGCCAATTGGCGGGCTTTCTTTATAGGGCGAGCCGGCCAGCGGCAGGCACTACCGTACCTGATCAACCCGCCGCCACCTGCGCGCTCACCTTGCCCAGCCACAGCGTGGTGAAATCGGTCGGCGTGCGCCGTGCCGGCGCGGTCAAGCCGCTCTCACGCAGGAACGCATGGGTGGCCTGCGCGAACGCCTGCCGGGCCAGCAGCGCGGCCTGCTTCACCGAGGCCTGCTGCTTGCGCAACTGCACGATCTGCAGGCTCGGCTTACCGGGCATCGCGTACTTCTGGTAACGGCGCAGCTCATCGGCGACCAGGTCGATATCGATGTTCGCCTGCACCAGCGCCGCCTGCGCACGGGCCAATGGCACCAGGGCGGTGCGCAGCGGGGCGATGTGCTCGCCCACGGAAGGCGCCAGCGCCGCCAGGGCGGCATCCAGCGCGGGATCGGCACGCTCGGCGCGGTCGATCAGATCGGTCAGTGCCGAAAGAGGAGAGGCTTGCATGAAAGGCACCGGCACAAAACGCGATTGTCGCATTCGCGGCCGGTGCCCGTCGCGGGCTCAGTCGTCGTGGTGCTCGCTGCCGTGCGCCTTCCAGTAGCCGGTGGAGCGGATCCAGTCCTTCGGCACACCCAGATGACCCTCGATGTACTTGCGCATCATCCGGGCCCGGCGCGATTCGGCGGCGATCCAGTAGAAGGTATCGCCGTCCGGTTCCTCGAAATCGGTCAGCACGTCTTCCAGCAGGGTGCTGCTGGCCGCGTCGAAGCCGTTGCGCTCCAGCCACGAGATGCGGATGCGGTCGTCCTCCGGCAGCTCCTGGCGGTCGCCGGATTCGGGGATCTCGATGTAGACATCGGCGTTGGCGCCGTCCGGCAGGGTCTCCAGCCAGCGGCCGATCGCCGGCAGCGCGGTCTCATCGCCGATCAGCACGTAGGTATCGAAGTCATCGGCGGTCATGTGCGAGCCACGCGGGCCGCCCACGGCGATCGCATCGCCCGGCTGCGCGTTGGCGGCCCAGGTCGAGGCCAGGCCGTCGCCGTGCATGACGAAGTCGAGCGCCAGCTCGTTGGTCTCCAGATCCCACCAGCGCGGGGTGTAGTCGCGCGAGGGGGAGGGCGTCTGGCCGTCCGGGTAGCGCGGGCCTTCCGGGGTCATCGTCGGGACCACGAACTGGCCCTCGGCGTTGGGGAAGAACAACTTGACGTGGTCATCCGGCGAGGGCGAATCGAAGCCTTCCAGCGCCTCGCCACCAACGATCACCCGGCGCATGCACGGGCTGATCTCTTCGGTGCGCAGCACCTGCAGCGGGCGGAACTTCACGGTATGACGGAGCAGTCGGTTTTCATGCAGAGCCATGGGAATACCTGGATCAGTGCCGCAGCGCGGCGTTGAGAAAGAAGGACCTGGCGGGCGGTGGCTGGCTGGGTCTGAAAGGAAGAAGGGAGGTCAGCGGCCCTGCGCACGGATCCGCGCGGCGGCCTCGCGCAGCGCCTCGGCGACGGCCGCGGCGTTGTCGTCCTGCCAGCGGCCGTGGCACAGGCCCAGCGCGTGCTTGAGCTCGCGCAGCGCATCGCGCACGGACGGCGGCAGGTTGGCCTTGGTGATCGTGCGCGCGCTGTCGCGCACCCGGTGCACCGCTGCATCGACCTCGTCGCGCTGTGCCTCCAATTCGGCCAGGCCCAGTGCGCTGAGTGCGTACCGCTTGCGCCCACCGTCCTCGACCGCGCCAACCCAGCCGGCGGCCTCGAACTGCGCCAGCACCGGGTAGATCGAGCCGGCGCTGGGCGTATAGACCCGCACGAACATGTCGCTGATCAGCTGGATCAGCTCATAGCCGTGGCGCGGCTGGTCGGCGAGCAGGGACAGCACCAGCAGGCGCAGGTCGCCACGGCTGAGCGGCCGGGCGGTCAGCGGGCGGGCAGGGCGGTCGAGGTCGCGCGGAGAGGTCATTTCGATATATCGAATGCAGTGGCGGAACGATATATCGAAAACTCCGTTTCGGCCAGCACTGGCGCACGCACGGCAGGAATGCGTTCAGGTCGATTCCTCCTGTGACGGTGCGTGCTTGTGGTGGAACACTGCAGCCGGTTGCCGCCTCCCAACGGCACCGATGATCCACGCCGAAGCGCGCTCGAACGCCGTCGCTTCGCGCACGTTCCGCGCCAATCGCCTGCGCCGCAGCGGCTGCGCTGTCCATCGGTGTCCTGCTGACGCGCCGGTGTCATCGCCACCGGGCAGGCTGAAATGCAGCGTGGAACCTTCCGGCGCGGCCCTCGCGCTGTCGCCTGCTGTCCTTCCGGACACGCCTGGATGGTTCCATACGCAACCGTAGCGAAGTAAGCAAACCCCTTGGTGCGCTACACTTTGCGGCTAGAAATCTAAAACAGTCGCGCGCGTGCGTGCGGTCATGGGAGCGCAAATGAACTGGTTGAACGAGGTGCTGAACAACGACCCGAATCCTGTGGAAACCCAGGAATGGATCGAGTCGCTGAAGGCCGTAATTGATGTCGAGGGCCCCGAGCGCGCGCATCAGCTGTTGGAAGGCATGGTGGAACTGACCCGTCGTTCGGGTGCTTACCTGCCGTTCTCTCCCACCACCGAGTACGTGAACACCATCGCGCCGACCCTGGAGGCCAAGAGCCCGGGCAACGCCGAACTGGAATGGCGCATTCGTTCCATCATCCGCTGGAACGCGATGGCGACCGTCGTGCGCGCCAACCGCAAGCCGGGCGACCTGGGCGGCCACATCGCCTCCTTCGCCTCCGGCGCCACGCTGTATGACGTGGGCTTCAACCACTTCTGGCGCGCCCCGAGCGAAGACCACCCGGGCGACCTGCTCTTCATCCAGGGCCACAGCGCCCCGGGCATCTATGCGCGTTCCTTCCTGGAAGGCCGCATCGACGAAGCCCAGCTGGACAAGTTCCGCATGGAAGTCGACGGCGGTGGCCTCTCCAGCTACCCGCATCCGTGGCTGATGCCCGATTACTGGCAGACCCCGACCGTGTCGATGGGCCTGGGCCCGCTCGCCGCGATCTACCAGGCGCAGTTCCTGCGTTACCTGGAAAACCGTGGCCTGATCGAGAAGTCCGACCGCAAGGTGTGGTGCTTCATCGGCGACGGCGAGAGCGATGAGCCGGAAACCCTCGGCGCGATCGCGCTGGCCGGCCGCGAAGGCCTGGACAACCTGATCTTCGTGGTCAACTGCAACCTGCAGCGCCTCGACGGCCCGGTGCGTGGCAACGGCAAGATCATCCAGGAACTGGAAGGCGTCTTCCGTGGTGGCGGCTGGAATGTCATCAAGCTGCTGTGGGGCGGTTACTGGGATGCCCTGCTGGCCAAGGACACCAATGGCGTCCTGCGCAAGCTGATGATGGAAACCGTCGACGGCGAATACCAGAACTGCAAGGCCTTCGGCGGCGCGTATACCCGTGAGCATTTCTTCGGCAAGTACCCGGAAACCGCAGCGATGGTCGCCGGCCTGTCCGACGACGATATCTGGCGCCTCAACCGTGGTGGCCACGATCCGCACAAGGTGTACGCCGCCTACCACCAGGCCGTGAACACCAAGGGCATGCCGACCGTGATCCTGGCCAAGACGGTCAAGGGCTACGGCATGGGCAGCGCGGGTGAAGCACTGAACCCGACCCACCAGACCAAGAAGCTGGACGACGACGCCGTCCGCCACTTCCGCGACCGCTTCAACATCCCGGTGACCGATGCGCAGCTGGCCGACGGCCAAGTGCCGTTCTACCACCCGGGCCCGGATTCGCCGGAAGTGAAGTACCTGCAGGAACGCCGTGCCGCCCTGGGTGGTTACCTGCCGCAGCGCCGCCGCAAGGCGACCAAGAGCTTCAACGCACCGAAGCTGGACAGCTACGAGCGTCTGCTCAAGAGCAGCGGCGAGCGCAGCTACTCCACCACCATGGCCTTCGTGCAGAGCCTGAACATCACCCTGCGCGACAAGGAACTGGGCCCGCACATCGTGCCGATCGTGGCCGACGAAGCCCGTACCTTCGGTATGGAAGGCCTGTTCCGCCAGATCGGCATCTACGCCCCGTTCGGCCAGAAGTACAAGCCGGTCGATGCGGACCAGCTGATGTTCTACCGCGAAGACCAGAGCGGCCAGGTGCTGCAGCAGGGTATCAGCGAGCCGGGCGCGATCAGCTCCTGGATGGCTGCCGGTACCAGCTACTCGGTCAGCAACGTGCCGATGCTGCCGTTCTACATCTACTACTCGATGTTCGGCTTCCAGCGCGTGGGCGACATCGCCTGGCAGGCCGCGGACATGCGCACCCGTGGCTTCCTGCTCGGCGGCACCGCCGGCCGCACCACGCTGAACGGTGAAGGCTTGCAGCACGAAGATGGCTTCAGCCACATCGTCGCCGGTGGCATCCCGAACGTGCGCAGCTATGACCCGACCTTCGGCTTCGAAGTGACGGTGATCCTGCAGCACGGCACCAAGGCCATGATGGAAGATCAGATTGATGAGTACTACTACATCACCCTGATGAACGAAAACTACACCCACCCGGAAATGCCGGAAGGCGCGGCCGATGGCATCGTCAAGGGCATGTACCTGCTCACCGACGCCGGCAAGCCGAAGAAGGGCGAGCTGCGCGTGCAGCTGCTGGGTTCGGGCACCATCCTGCGCGAAGCCATTGCTGCTGCCGAGCTGCTGGACAAGGACTTCGGCGTCACCGCCGATATCTGGAGCTGCCCGAGCATCAACGAACTGCGCCGCGATGGTTTCGATGCCGAGCGCTATAACCGCTTCCACCCGGAAGCCGAACCGCGCAAGGCCTACGTGACCGAGCTGCTGGAAGGCCGCCAGGGCCCGGCGATTGCCGCGACCGACTATGTGCGTGCGTACGCGGACCAGATCCGTGCATTCGTGCCGATGTCGTACACGGTGCTGGGTACGGATGGCTTTGGTCGTTCGGATACCCGTGCGAACCTGCGTCGCTTCTTCGAGGTTGACCGGTACTACATCGCGCATGCCGCGATTGCGGCGCTGGCGAAGGAAGGGAAGATGACGGGTAAGGATGTTGCTCGGGCGATCAAGCAGTACAAGATTGATCCTGAGAAGGCTAATCCTGTTGGGGTTTGAATCTAAATAGTACTAAAAGGTGGGCGGCTTAAAGTCGCCCACTTTTTTGTCCGGCAAATCTCAGGGGGAGAGATGGATCTCGAAGGCTCAGTGAAGTTAGTCTCTCAGTTCAGAGAGGCAATCGCAGATGATCCCGTCATCGCGATACTTCTGTTCATGGTGCTTTTGTTTCTGATACTTAATACATTCATTGAGTTCTGCAAACTGCTAGCACGAGCCGTCTCGGCGCTCAAGAATGGGCTGAAGACATCCATCGAAGCAATCCGGGGAGGTGCTCAATATAGGGAGCACATTCAGAGGCGCAGACAGTTCTTGTCGGTGCTGAGCTCTGACCTCGCTGCGATCGGGAAGGCGGAGGCATGGAATGACCAGAACTTCACTGATCTCGAGGCAGAGGTTCAAGTAGATGGCGGATATTTCGCCTCGGTCTTTGATCGATTGCGCAACCATCGATCGTTTGGGCAGCGCCGCGAAAAGTCATTAATTGGCGCGATTGATGGAAGCGCAGAGCGTTGCCTTTTGCTGACGGGAGACCCCGGCGCAGGTAAGAGTGTTGCCCTACGACATCTGGCCATGCAGATGATAGATCGTGCACGGACCTCAAAGACGAAGTATGCGGCAATCCCTCTATATGTGAACTTGCGGGAGCTATCCGTCGAAGGTGAAATTGGATCAGCGCAGATAAAGAACTTTGTCATCGACAACGTTCGCAGAGGCGATGCTGACACGGCGGAATACCTCAATCGAAATTGGGCCGATTTTAACCAGAAAGGTGGTTGGTTCTTCCTGTTTGACTCATTTGATGAAATTCCTCAAGTTCTGCACGCGGCGAATGAGGATGTTAAGATTGAGAGATACGGAAAGGCAATTCAGCAGTTTATGGATGGCCTCGGTGGGTGTAGAGGCGTGCTTGCCTCGAGAGAGTTTAAGAGTCCAAAGGCATTGGCCTGGCCGAGGCTGAAGATTCTCCCTCTAAATGAGCCGCTTCAAGAAGAGCTCGTCGACAATACATTTCTGACTAAGGCGCAAAAGCAAGTTGCGCTTAGGGCCCTATCGACATCAAGAAGCGCGACTTACAGAAATCCTCTGTTTCTTACCTTGCTGTGCCGCTACGTAAGAGAGAAAGAGGTTTCCCCGAAGAACGAGCACGAGCTGCTCTATCAACACGTAAATTCGCTCTGTGAGCGTGACGAGGAATACGTTGGTTCTAGGTGGGGCTTGAACCGCGAAGCAATGAAGCTGGGTGCTGCAGAGCTATCAAAGATATTTGCGCTTGCTCCAGAGGTAGGGCTTGCACCCTCTGTGGAAGAAATCTCCGGTCTTGCTGCTAACTCTGAATTTCTGCGCGACAAGGTTGAGAGGGTTGTCGAGGCTCTCACTTATGTGAAGGTTGGTCGGATGGACGTGGCGACCGCTTCCAAGAGAGAGCGTCGATTCGCTTTCTCACACCGCAGGTATCAAGAAGCAATCTTTGCAAAGTACCTTTCAGAGAACCATGGGTTCATCGAACCGGCCGAACTTCTATGTAACCCCCGGTGGCGCGAGTATGTTGTTGCCATGCTCCAGACCACCTCACTGGACAAAGGTCACGCGCTGGTTGAACACGCCACTAAGTTGATCCGTGCACGGTGTTCTACTGGCCGAGTCTCTGAGGGTAAGGACCGCGCCGGCGCTGTCCGAGCCTTCCCGTGGACGGACGAAGTTCTCACGCACCTCCTCAAGCTCATGGTCGATGTTAAGACCTTTAACCCTTCCCCTGCTTGGGCTGAATCGGAGTTGGACGTGGAGCGATTCTTCGCTCCGCTATGGGTACATGGCGACCTCTTTGACCGAGCGATGATTATCAGGCACGGCGGGGCGGGAAGCGCCATCGCTCACTCTCGGCGGCTGGAGTACGCGAGGGAATCAGGGATCACCTCTTTGCAAGAAGAAGCAGTGTCGTCCTGTCAGTTTGCTACGACACCGAGTGTAGAGGTTGCCAACTGGATCCGGGAGCGAGTGGCGCGGAAGATTGTACTTTCAAGCAAAAACATGGATGCGCTCAAATGGGAGTCACTTGCAGCTCAACTGCCCTCTGCTTACGAGGCGACCTTCTGTGTAACGCGGGCCAAAGCCCTTCGCAACCAACATCGATATGCACGGCTGCTGATTCTGCCCCTCTACTATCTTGAGCGTCTAAGGAGGTCGTCTGTCGGCGGAAGGTCATCCGAGTCTGTCACATACAGGAAGTTTAGATTCGCGATGCTTTTTGTGAACATGGTCCCAATATTTGTCATAGCGGGGGCTGGATTTCCGACAGGTAAGATCGATGCGCCTGAAACTGTCAAAGCCGCTCTTGTTGGCCTGATGCTAGTGTGCTTGCTAAGCTTGGCGATAACTCATGTGAGATTGGAGAATCTTTCCCTTCCACGGAGGTTAAGGCTCTGGGATGCAATCCGATCATTCACTGTTGACTACAAGCTTTTTCTGACAGCTTCTTTCGCATCGGTGATTGCTTCAATCGTAGCCATAATGCCAGGCCTCGCGCTGGTCTGGGCGTCGAGACATTGGAGTTTCCTCTCCAGTTGGAAAGATCCGGAGTTAATATTAATGGGTTCCACTTTACTGTGGGCGGGCGTTGTTGCTGGGATCCTGCTGTTCTCGCGACGATCTGAAGCGAGAGGCAGGCTAGATGCAATTCGTACCCTAGCTACCCGAAAATCGCTGAGATCTGCTGTTGCTGAAGCTGTGGACACCGGGCACGTTGCAGAGGTGTGCAGGGTGGCAATAAACGACCCAGCAACGTCAAATGCGGATGTCAGGCGTACTATTACGCTTATCTCGGGCTGGGTAATTCCTCGACGCGGTGGGGAGCGGAAAGTAGAATTGGGAGATAGGGCGGGTGCCGTAGAGGGTTCTTCGATCTTGCTGGCTGAGTATCTGAGGCGTCATGCCGCAGCTCCGCTCTGATCGTCGATTATCGGCACTTCCCAATCACGGAGGCTTGCAACGTAGTCACCCACTGAAAGCCCGCTTGGATGATTCATTCCCGGACACGAGATCCCATGAATGACGTCATGGAAGAGGGTATTGGACGCTGCACTGCAGTGCCCGGCGGAGCTCAGCGAGGCGTATTGAGCCATCTGGGAAGAGCGAAGGCTGCCCCAGTACACCAGGTCGATGTAGATCGAACGCCCGTCTGCGCTGATTGGCTCATCATGCTAATGACCCTTCCACGCGTCGACTTGAATGCAGTGAGCTGTAATGACCCACTGATTTCCTGCTCAGGTGTTACTTTCCCCGAAGGAGACACCGATGAGCGAAGTGATGGAAGAAGAGATCAAGCGTTGGACGGCCCGTCGCAAGTCGGCACTGGTCCTTGAGATCATCCAGGGCAAGACCACCGTGGCTGCGGCCAGTCGCCAGTTCGACCTGACGCCGGCGGAGATCGAGAGCTGGGTGGACGATGGCAAGCGCGGCATGGAGAACGCGCTGCGGGCCAAGCCGGAGGACGTGCGCGTACGAGCGCCAGCTCAAAGACCTGCAGGAAGCCTACGGCGAGGCCATGCTGGAGATCCGCGCCCGAAAAAAGCTGGCGTCCCTGTTGGGAAAGGACGAGAGCTGATGCTCTCGGTCCAGCAGGGGCTGAAGGACGAAGGTGTAGCGATACCGATGACCAACCTGTGCCAGTGGTTCGGCGTGGCGCGGCGGACGACGTACTACAAGCCGACCCGTTCGCCTGCAAAGGTCAAAGCGGAGCTTGCCGAGCCGATCAAGGAGATGATCGAGGCGGAGCCGTCGTTCGGCTACCGCACGGTGGCTGCATTGCTGGGCATGAACAAGAACACCGTCCAGCGGATCTTCCAGCTCAAGGGCTGGCAGGTGCGCAAGCGCGCACTTGGGCAACGGCCCAGGATCCAGGCAAAGGTCTCTCGTGCCGAACGACCCGACCAGCGATGGGCCACGGACCTGTGCCGTGTATGGGACGGCAAGGACGGCTGGCTGAGTCTGGCGCTGGTGATCGACTGCAGCACGCGGCAGCTGCTGTGCTGGCACCTGTCACGCACCGGCAAGGCGAGCACTGCCTCAGCCGCTCTGGAGCAGGCCTTGATCACCCGCTTTGGCACGCTGGGACGTGTGCCGGAGCCTTTCCTGCTGCGCTCGGATAACGGTCTGGTCTTCACCAGCCGTGACTACACGCGCCTGGTGCGCAGCTACGGCCTGAAACAGGAATTCATCACGCCGCACTGCCCGCAGCAGAACGGGATGGCGGAGCGCGTAATCCGGACACTCAAGGAGTAGTGCGTGCATCGCCACCGCTTTGAGAGCCAAGTCCATGCCCTGCGGATCATTGGCGACTGGATTGGCTTCTACAACCAACAGCGCCCACATCAGGCGCTGAAGATGATGACCCCGGACGCGGCTTATGCCGCTACATTAACCGCATGACCTGAGCAGAAACCGGTGGGTCATTACAAACACGGACTCTCCGCTTCCCCATCCGCCGTTAGCCAAGACGACGAAAGAGTGGAGCGGGTGATTCGGGTGTCGAAGAGGCAAGGCGCGCATCGGCAACGCTTCGAAAGCCACGCGCACGCCACGTTGATAATTGCTGACTGGATCGCCTTCTGCAATTAGAAGCGCGCTCTGAAGATGATGACCTCGGACGCGCCCTATGCAGCTATATTGACCGCATGACCTGAGCGGCAACCGGTGATTCATTGGACTAACTGCCTATCGGATCGTCAGCAAGAAGTTCTGATGACCTTCGAGACGATCAATTCCTAAAGTATCGATAAACCGATACCCAGCCTCAAGTGCCTCTGACTCCCGCCGTTCAAAGTCCCCGTTTGTTAAGTAAGCGTGCTCATCAATCTGGAATGTACTCTCGAAGCGGCGGGCGCTGTAGCGGATCGTGGTTCCACCTACCTCAATTGAATCCCACGACTTTGAGTAACTCGATGCGATCAAGCGTCTCATGCCCCAGAGGTGCGCGAGTATAAAGTTAACGTCTCCGTCGCACCTCTCCACAATCTGATTCAACGAGGCGACGCTGACTATTGCGGTCGAGCGCTCGGGGAAGAATAGACCCGTATTCTGAGACGTCACAACCAAGAAATCCGCTGTAATGCAGTACCCTGTTGGGAATATCTCGTCAAACGGAAGTGTCGGAAACCCAGCCTCGATCTTGCGTACCAAAAGGTCGCGACCTTGCTCGCTGGCCAAGAATGCTTTCAGCTTGTCGACCTGCTTCAGTGCCTTAGTAACCGCCCCGCTCTTTCCTGTTGCCCTTAAATATTCCTTCGCCCATGTCGCCGGAAGAATATTCTTCACCTCACAAGCAAAAACATGAAAGCCTAGCGATGGCTCGTACGAAACTGCAAAGACGTCAATGTCGGGCAGTGAGCTGTCGAACTGTTGAAGAAGTAAATCCGTCTCAACGGTGAAATTGCAGTACCGGGTAAACATTTGTGCAACTTCTGTCACAAGCGCATCGCCCATGTCCCGGGCAAATCCTGCAGAGAACCCGTCGCTGTCGCGGGCTGCATAACTCTTGAGCGCCGCCGCAACGCCATCCTTCAAGGAAAAGCTGAACGGCAGAAGTAGGTACTTCCTTGCATGATCTATGTAATTGAATGTTCCCCTCGAGCTTGCGGCGATGTCACGAAGCACTGAATTGCAAACTGCTCGTGGGACACCTGCTAGATTGCTAAACTCAGGAACAGCTTCATCCTCCGTCAGTGTTATCACGCACCCCAAGCCGCGAGCTGCTGCATATTTACGCTCGTACAGTGAGTATAGGAGCATGCTCTCGTAAACCGCATAGAACTGACGGAATGTGTAGCCTCCCATAGAGGCTTCACTATCCCTTGGGACATACGAAAAAAACACGGTGAGCTTGTGCGCAGTCTCGAGCTCGATATGCTCAATCAGCGTGGCAAATCGCGGGTCGGTTTGATCCCACCTTTCAACCGAACGCATAAGGTCCATCATCTCTTCGTTGGAGATCCTAGAGCTCGCCCCCATAGCTCGCGACCTTAGCTTGAACATGTTGTGTTCAAGCACCAGTTGCTTATCAAAGTCGTTGTTCCTAAGATCAACCTGGATAGATGATCCGTCTTGGGACCAGCTGACCGAGGACGCGTCGTTGAAAGAGAGATATATTAGATCTCTTAATTCGTAATATGCGGCGGCGAACTTAAATGCTCGAATTAGTTCGTTAACTCCGAGCGGCGGCGCAGATGAACCCGCATTCAACTCGGAAATCATGCATCCAACATACACGTCCAAGCTCGTGCGTAGAGCCTCGCCCAAGTCGAAGTTTCCACGGCTGTACTGACCCTCAACTGCCTCTAGAATGGCGACCAGGTTCTCTTCAGTGGGGCCGAGCGTGGAAATTATGGAGGCAAGCTCTGATTCGATAAGCTCGTCGACAATCTTCCTGATCTGGGTGTCTTGATGGGAATCCAGTCTGATTTGTGAAATCTCGGTCATCTTGGAAGGCCTCTGAACTTAGACAGTTGACTGTAGCGCTACTAGAGACATTGGTGCCTGTTCAACCAGGTAGCCGCCCGCCGTTCTCTGCTAGGTCACGCGGAGAGACAGCGGAAATGACGGATCCGGGGTCATGATGTTCTCTGCCGGGTAAGGGCGATGCTGGTAGTAGATGGCGGTCCAGTCAGCCATCCCCATGCGTCGCGGAGAGCTGCAACTCAATTTCGCGCAGGTGTACGTGCAGCTCCTATTCGTGGCGAAAGCCCTCCGCCTCGCAGATGCTTCCAATAGCGCGTAACCGCCTCCAATCCCTGTCAGCACCTATAGAGGTCACAGTCTTAAGCGATCCGGCCCTCGCGAGGAGGGTGAGATCCTGGCCAAACACCAAGTGCTTTATCGGCTCCCACTGATACAGCGCGGCCCAGTATCCACTCTCTGCACGCTGAAACACCTCTTGCTGAAGGGAGATGCCGTCATCCAGAGCCCCGTCGGAACGCTCGCTACTTCTCCGTTGCTTATCCGTCTCACGATCGACTGTCCATTCCGCGACGCCATCGCCTAACGCGAAACGTGAGTTCGAGAGTCGAGTCCAGCAAGCTTCCTTCTTTGCCCACTCGCCCACATTCGAGGAGCCCATCGGAAGATCCTTCAGCGCAGACTGAGCCAGCACTGCAGCTCGCGTGAACACCTGCATCAGCTTAGCGTCCGGCTGCTGCCTCTCCCACAGCTTGGAGAAGTTGATCTCTCTTCCAGACGCTCGCACTGCGTGCAAGACCAAAGACCACGCGTACGAAACAATCTGAAGTCTGTAGTCGCCTTCGTACCAGCTACCCCTCGCGGAAGAGACAGTCGACTCACCCGCTTTCCACATCAGAGCGAGGGCCGATATCCGCTGATAATAGCCGTCTGCAAAGCGTGGGCTGATCTCCTCCCAGTGTTCGCCCTCCGTCCTGTCCCGCTTGGCAGAGAACTTCGCCGCAAACTTCATGAAGTTCTTCTGTGCACCGAGTGAGACCCAGAATGGCTTCTCATCTAAGACACTATCGTACTTGGCGAGGTCGGTCTTGTTGATTACTTGGCTGGAAGGGAACTGCAGATCGAAGGCGGCCTTTCCGGCCTTCGTCAAATACATGCGCTCATTCTGATACTGGCCGCGAGCGCGCTCGTAGAACCATTTGCTCTGAACACGCTCATCGGCGCGGGCGGGGACCATGAGCCGACGGGAGATCCCCTCCATCTTGCGGTGAAATGGATGATTCGCAAAGAAGTCAGCAATCGCAATCTTGTTTTGAGTGTTGGCAAATTCCGCAATCTTTGGAACCAGGTCGCTCGCGTCCGTAACATTGACAATTGTTAGCTTCATTGGAACAGAGACTCCTTGCAATGAGAGCTTGTCCTGCTTTCTTGCTCGAAGAATGCTGGCAGTCGTCTGCCCCCCATTCACGATCTGGAGATCGGAAAGAGAGGTGATGACTGTGCCGGTCGGGCCACTTTCAATTACGGCTGACGCGGCCGTAGCGGCAATCCCGTTGTTGTACGCAAAGAAGAGACCGGGCTTATCCTGGATGGTGGCCTTGATGCCCTTGTTGACGCCACCCTTCATGCCAAGAAACGATCTCACATTACCCTCAAGCAAGCGGCTGCCAAACCTCTCGAAAAGATCCGCCAAGACGTCGCCGTCAACAACGCAAAGATAGGAGCTCAGATTTTGAGCTTGCGAAGCTTTGATGCACGGAATTCCATAGGAACCGAATTCAGAAAGATCAATTTCAATGGATTCTCTCTCTCTGCCTGATTCATACATGGCCCTGATGCGGTCGAGATCCCACAGATGAAGCTCGGTTACAACCCCAGAAACGGTCGAGCGGGACTCGCGTTTATAGGCTTTCGTTACAATGCGATTCGAGATGATGTGAAGCCTGATACAGCTGATGCTGTCCTTGTTCCTGCGAAGTGTGCTTGCCAACTCGTAGGCTGGACTCGATTCGGTGATCTCATCATCCAGAGATCCTTCGAAGGAAGCTTTCGCAAAGTTCTCGAGCCATGTCCTCATCTGATCGATATCGGCCGTGTACAGTGGAGCGGGCTCGGAGTCGTCGTTCCATCTTCCAACCACCATGGAAAGAGAGCCGTCTGCATCGTCCATCGAAGTGAATCCATGCAGCTTTGCTTCCCGCCCTCTGCCGACATCTCGCGTGTCATCTGCGAGAATCATCTCGCCAAACGCAGGATCCTCTTGAAGTCGATCGGCAATCTCGGAGACAAAAGCCAGAGTGTCAACCAGATGCTCTGCGGAACCTCTCCGCATTACGATCTGATGGAGTTCATGGCCGAACTCTGAGTTATCCATGAGTGGACCTCTGAAGCTGGCGAATCCAATGCAATGACAACGTATAAGTTGCGTTGCCTACACCGGGTGGAACGTCAGTCTCTGTTATTCGGGGGAAGTCCCCAGAGACAGAGAATGTTTCCTCGTCAATTGGTTCGAAGGCGATCGTGTCATAGGTCGAGCTATGGACATAGCCTGCGGAAAGAAGACGCTCCCGGAATGCCGCCAGCGCAGAGGGTGCGGCGTGAAGAAATCGCTCAATACGCAGAACTAGCCCATTCAGCGTGCATGCTGCTGACTCAGTTGGTGCTGCCTGTCTTAAGGTCCAGATGCTCAAAGAGAGCGGACGGTCTGATTGAAGCTGTTGGAGAGAACTGATCGAAACCAGCTCGGAACTCGGTCCGACAGCCTTGACTTCGACCGACTCCGCTGAAAAGACGAAATCCTGATCGCACCCACTCGGACCAAGCCAGGCATTCACTATCTCCTCGGCCTCCCGAGACCCCGACTCCAGGTGCCGGAGAATGTAAAGGAGTTCCGCGGTCAGACCCTTGATCTCGTGCGGTGCGAGAATGCCGCCCGGTCTAAGCTCGAAGAGCTGTTGCCACAATCGGATGCGAGAGACGACCGCTGTTGTCACTTCCTGATCATTGGAAGCGTAAGTCAGAGAGTGAATAAGGTCGTGGCACAATCTAGCGAAAACATCTCGCAATTCGCGTCTTTTCAGTCGGAGGAAGAGCAGCCATGAGCCGAGCTCCGCACGTTCTTGGCGGAAGTAGTCAATAGCATCGGACCTAAGGTCAAGATAGGGCGGTGTTTGAGTGGTCTCCACTGCAAAAAGAAGAGAGCCTTCAGGATCGACACCTGCGAAAGTTCCGATCCGCGAAGCCTTGTCAGTTCGGAACACGTAGTGCCCGCCCGCCGAAGCGGGTGCTTGGCTCTGGCGGGATATAGCGGAGTCCCATGCCTCGTGCAGTCCATCACTCATCGGCCTCATCCTCTTCATCGGAAAGCCCAATGTTGTCGAGATAGACCTTGTTCACCCGGTACGTGACTGACGTAGCTTCGGTATCTATGTACGATGGGAACGATAGGCTGATGGCAACTTTGATCTCTGATCCAACATCACTGATGGGGGCCGTCTTCTTCTTAATATCATCACCATCGAACTTTGCTTGGATCAGATGGATCACAAGGAGTGGGCTGACTCTGCGCTCTCTAAAAGCAGCGCCAGAGATAGCCTTGCCGCCATCCTCTCTGTTTTTCCATTCGGCTTCGATGTCTGAGACTATCTCCGGGCCTAAACCGACCCGCTCGTCACCCGCCTCTCCGAGGCGATGCTTGTTGATGCGGGCACTTGTAGCCGCCCTCGATCGAAGCTTCTCAAACGAGCGCTCCCTGGCGGTAGGCTGGCGGATCCTGCCATCGGAGGTAAGAATATCAATGCCATCGACACTACGTCCGTTACCTTGTACCACGCAGACATCCCAGTTTCGGAGCTGCGGAACGCCCCCTTCCTTGATGAACTCGATCAGCGGGATTTCGCCAGTCTTAGCGTCAGGGAGGAAACTCTGATTGATCGGCGATACAGAGAGAGTTGACAGATAGCGAGCGACACTGGTTGCGTGGACGCCTTTCCATATGTAGCGGTTTGCTGCCTCACTCGGCTGACCAAGGAGTCGTACGAATTCCGCGGTTGCTTCGAGATTGCCCTCGTTCAATTTTGGATCACGGAACAGCGCCGTCGTCTCCACAAGCGTGCTGCTGAACGAGACGCTCAGATCAACTTCCGAAGAGTTGCGCATCTTGTTCTTGGCTGTTACCAGAAGAAGCTTCGGATGCGACCGGACGCGAATGCCGAATCGGCTTGGCGGAAGGCGATTCACATACATGTGTCGAAGGTCCGCTCTAAGCTCGGCAACCGCTTCGGCTATGTCTTCAAACCACGACGTCGCTTCTTCGTGCATCCATACGCGGCAGATATCGTCATAGCCTGTCCGATAGCCAAACCATCGCGCCATTTGAAGCAGTGTGTCGTACGCCTTCGAGTGCCTGTAGAAGTAGCTCACGGAAAGACCCTCAAGAGTCAGTCCGCGGGACAACGTCAAGCCGCCAACGGCGATGACTCTCCGCCCCTTCTCGGTATTCTTGTACTTTCTGTAGTTCAGCTTGTTCTCTGCTTCGGTCCTCTGATTGATGGTCAGAACCTTGACAGATGCGACGGAATCATAGAGCTGGCGACGCACGATGTCCCACGGGAACTCGGTCGCTGAGTATTGGGTGTCGAAGACCACCTTAAGCTCGACCAACGCTGGATGGCGGTCCCAGATATCGTCGGATGACAGGTACTGTCTAATCTCTGACATGAGGCCATAGAGATGAGACTCAAGGATTTCCGAGAGTCGGCTCTGAACGTCGGTAAAGCGGGAGACGTTGACAAGCATCGATCTATGTTTGAGCGGCTCCTCTCTAAGGTCGCGTATGGCGCATGACAGAAGAAAGGTTGCAACGGCATTCTTCAGCGATGGGGGAAGCTCATCCACCTGTAGGTCGCGGTTATGACGCGCTGGGAAGAAGTCCTCAGCATCGTCCAGATCAACCAGCTGATGGCCTTGCGACCCTTCGCTCGTGAACATTGCACTGGCACCAACATAATTGGTTGGTGCCTTAAGGCTGTAGATGAAGTTGTTAGGGAAGAGGTCGTTGCGCTGCGAGTCCGGATTTATGAAGACGTTGGCAAATGGCGTTGCGGTATATCCAACATAGGACGAGCGCTTGAACAGGCCAACAAGGTCACGGATCAACAGGTTGATCTTTGCTGGATCCTCATCCTTCTTGGCGTTGACGGAGGCGTTGTCGGCCTCATCGTCGATGAGCAGGAGAGGTTGATCGATCTGCCCGGTGCTTTGCGCTCCGCGCTGAGACTTAATGAACTCTATGAGACGCTTGAGAGGGGTCATGTTCTTCTTCATCACGAGAAGAACAGGCTGAGAGAGGTTTTGTAGCGGAATCCCCTTCAACGATCTCTGGTTGGCGGTGAGGAAATCGGAGCTGACCGACGTAAGTACGTTCGGAATCGTGTTCTCTCGGAACCTGCCCGCGCCGAAGACCTTGGTGCGGATACCGTCCATCAGATCATTGCTGTCCTCGCCGACGAACCCCTCGTCCATGCGCTCCTGGGATTGCGAGCGCAGCTCTTCGATGGTTCCGGTCAGCAAAACGATGACCTTGTAGCCAGCATCCGCCGCTTTGTTGATAAGTCCGCAATAGTTGCCTGTCTTGCCCGATTGGACGTCGCCCATCACCAAGCCTTGAATCCTCCATTGTTCAGGATTGGCGGGGTTACCGCATTCTGTAAGGATGTTGTCTGTGTCCTCGTCGATGGCGCGGATGATCGAGCCGGTAAGCCCTTGAGTATTCAGCTGTTTGACGTACGCTTCCCAGTATGTCCATTTGATTGAGGCCTTCGCGTCGGCAATCCATGGTTCCTGATCGCCACTTGTGAGACCTTCGCCCGGGCTCATTGCCAATCCAATCCTGTTCTCCAAAATCCTTCTGGTTGGTTCAAGATTGTCGTTGGGGAACACCAGCGAAAGCTTGGTCATGATCTCGGCCAGAATCTCGTCAGTGAGATCCCGATCGCCGAGAATACCCATGGCAGTAACAGAGAAATCAGACATTCTCAACTCTCTCCTTGAGAAGATGGTGCAGGTGCGGGTAGCGGGCCAGCGGGTCTATCTGGAGTACCGCATCAATGTCCCTGCCGGTCACGTCGATGAGTGCAAAGGCGACTCGCACGAGTTCTTCGAGCTCTTCGGCAGGCAATGGACTTCTTCTGTCGCTGCACATGTCCGCGTAGATTGCTTCATAGGGAAGTCCGACGGACAGAGATTTCAGCAGCAACAGGACTTCTCGTGAAAGATCCGAGTTCTCTGTGAGTAGCGTTTCCACCAGTGGGTGACTGGCGTTGACCTGATAGGAGTAGTGGCCGTGTGATGGCTCAACCCTCTGCCATAGAGGAGTGATACCCAGGCCCGGCCTCTTCCTTCCAGCGTACTGGATCGCCTTTTTGCTCTTCTCGGCGAAGTGAGGAATCAGCTGCTTGAGCCTGTCCCTGATCACATCCGGCGGATAGGCTGCGGACTTCTTGATATCAAGAGCCCACAGCTCATCGAATGAATTTGGTATGTCAACTTGGACACGGGTCAGCTTATAGAATTCCTGTTTCGGAACCAGTCGAAACCACGTCCCCCAGATGACCAATCGTCGGCCGCGATAAACGTAGAAACCCTGGGTTCCCCTGAGGCCCTCACCTCCACCGGCCATGTCAATCTCCTCCGGCGTCAGGCTGCTGACTGGCGGCAGGATGAAGGGGGAGACAATTACGGTTCCTTTGGGATGCGATATGGTCTGTCCCTCTAGCGCCTGCCTATGTGAGTTAGCCCCAAGAAATGGGTCTCTCGCCGGAAGGCGAAGCCCGTTGAGTGAGATGGCAACAGCTGGGTGCCCACCCTCAGGTTTGGAGAAGCGGTGAAACACCAAGGCAAGATGCTCGTAGAGCGGCGCCATTCGCGTAGTCATCTCCTTTCCCGCATCTGTGGCACCAGCGGTAAGTCGGTCGAGCTCCTGCCAGATGACAAGCGTCCCTGACGCCTGTTCAAGGAGATTCCGGTACATCGGAAGCGTGGACAATTCGCTTTCATTTGGCACCACAACGCGCCACGCTGACAGCTCCCTGACTACGTCCAAGTCCCATCTTCGCGCGCTTAGTACCCCATTCTTCTTGCTGACAACGGTTAGCTTGCGTGCTTGCGACAGTGAGGCAGTCTTTAGCCCGAGGCCGAATCTCCCGAGGTCGCTTGATCTGCGCGCATCGGTGGGATTGGTGCTGCCGTGTCGCATTGCATCAGTAAGCTCGGATGCTTCCATGCCCAGTCCATCGTCAAGAACTGCAACATAAGGGCTGCTAGTAGCGTCGTATTGCACATCAATCCGGCGCGCATCTGCCGACAAGCTGTTGTCGACTATGTCCGCGATCGCCGATTCCACTGAATACCCAACAGCTCTCATCGACTCCATCAAAGAGACAGGGTCTGGGACCACCAGAAGCGTTTCAACGTCCATCATTTCATCATCCATGTAAGTGCGTGCGCCGCGTTTCGTTCTGTGTGGCGTGCGGGCTACATGACTGCTTGGCGTGCCCTCGCCACCGCGATGAATTCGGACAATGACATCAGCTGCGAACGCTGCGCCTCACTGAAGCGAAGCTGCAGCGGTTCGGGTATGACCAACGTCAGCGATTTGACCTTCATCTCATCGGTCTGATGTTTGGAGATAGGGGATTCCAACGTGAGGAGATGCTTATGCTGGATGCGATCCGCTTCAGCAAGTACCTGTCTCCACCTGTCTTTGCAGGTCGATTTGACGCCGAGCATGAGTAGTCGGCTCGCGTCGAAGCCTGGGTCCTGATAGCAGCTCTGGCTTGGGAAGAGGAAGTCCGGTTTGGAGTGATTCTCGGTCCGACCTGTCCTGGAGTATTTGATATCGCTTAACTGGAATATGTGTTCCAGGTGATTCTCGAGCGTTAGGCCGACGCGGCTCTTTCTCCGGTTCTGCACGGAAAGTGAGTAGGACACGAACGCGTCAACATCTGCAGCGCCGGAAGGCGAGGTGAATCCGGCGGTGAGACGCTGGGCAACTATGTGTCTCTCCAGCGTGCGGAAGAGCTGCTCTTCCCTCTCCATCCAGCTGATGAGGGCAACGTCCGGGTCACTGCGAGGGTCGACCCAAGCACACTTTGATCTGCTGAAGGCGGAGAACTGAAGCGTCGTTGGAAAATTGCCCTCGAACTTGGCGAGGATCTCGTCAAGGTGACTGTCGTCCAGCCACCCGATGTCGATGCCAAGACTCTCAAGAATGAATCGGGATGCGAATCCGAGCTGCTGGTTATCGAAGTCCTGCTCAGACTTGATGTCATACTTCCCTGTGCCGGTGCGAACACCAAAGAGCCATTGAATCTGCTCGTCAATGCTTGACCCGCACTTTGCAACAATGACCAGCAGTGACCCGTCCTGACAAAGGGCTATCACCAGAAGATCGCCTGCCGCGTAGTTCGCAGAGACGGTGGTGCTTGGGAAATAGAGGCGGTACTCATCGCGCATGACGCCACGTTCTTCCCTAGCCTTCTGTCGAGCATCGTACCAAGTGAGGATAGCGTCTTCCACGACCGGCTCAACCTGCACGTCGTCGAGGTACATCATCTTTGATGAGTATGGAACTCGAGCGCTCGGCTCTCCGAGCATCGCACGGAGTGCTTTTACTCCATTGAACTCGTGCTGATTGGAGCGGAGAACATTGGCCTCAACTTCGGTCAGTCTCTTGGCTGCAACGCCTTGAAAATACTCCGATAAACGTCCTTGTTTCATGTCGCCCCCCTGTCGGCGTCAATTCACTTATGAGCGCTGAGAATATCACTTGTGAGTTGGTCGAACACCGATTCCTGTGCAGCTCGGGGTTTGCCCCTGATTGAGCATTCCCACACCTCCAGAACGCGCCAGTTCATTGACGCCAGCCGAGCGGATACCAGATTATCGCGGACTTTATTGGAGTCAACCTTGGCCTTCCAGAACTCCGGTCTTGTCTTAGGCAGCCGATAAAGAGGGCAGCTATGACCATGCCAGAAGCAGCCATGGACAAAGACGACTGTACGGTACTTGGGCAGAACAATATCTGGTCGCCCAGGCAACCCAGCCCCACCTAACCGATAGCGGAATCCCCTGGCATGAAGGGCCTTGCGGACGAGGACCTCCAGCTTGGTGTTCGTCCCGCGAATGCGGGACATCTGCGCGGATCGTTGCTCTGGAGTGAGGCTGTCGACCAATGTCAGGCCTTCGCCTTCTTCTTTGCCGGCTTCGCCGGCTCAGCCGCCGCACTGTCAACCAGGTAAGGCGCCATGATGCGGGCCACCTCACTGATGACGGGAACGACAACCGAGTTGCCGAACTGCTTATAAGCGCGGGTGTCGGATACGGGAATCCGGAAGTTGTCATCGAACCCCATCAGGCGCGCACACTCGCGCGGCGTGAGGCGGCGGGGATTCTTCTTGGCACCTTGCGAGATAAGGATTTCCGACCCGTCCTTGTAGTAGCGGGCAGAAAGTGTGCGGCAGGTGCTTTCGCTGTTCACGAGCCCGAAGCCGAAGCCGTTCCCCTTGTCGCGATGCTTCGTAGCGTAGTTCTGCAGGTACTCCCAAAGCTTGTCCGACAGGGTGTACTTCTCAAGAACCTTGCCCTTTGCGCCGTCAATGTAAGGGGAGTCAGTAGCTTCCGTTCCATCTTGGCTGTGTAGAACGGAGCCCATCTTCGGAGCATCCTCGAAGCTCGGTAGCTCAACTTTGTTGATGTCGAAGTCGTTTGGCTCACGGAAGCCCACAATGATGATGCGTTCACGGTGCTGAGGACCGAAGTGCTTGCCGTTGATGACCTTGTGCTTGACCTGGTAGCCCAGCTCGTTCTGCAGCACATCAATGATGGTGGAGAACGTGCGGCCCTTGTCGTGGCTCATCAGGTTCTTCACGTTCTCAAGCAGGAACGCACGCGGCTTCTTCTCGGCGATGATGCGGGCCACGTCAAAGAACAGGGTTCCTTGGGTCTTGTCGGAGAAGCCGTGCGGGCGGCCAAGCGCGTTCTTCTTGGAAACGCCTGCAATGGAGAAGGGCTGACAGGGGAAGCCCGCCAACAGCACATCATGGTCCGGCACATCGGCTTCATGGACCTTGGTGATGTCTTCGGCAAAGGTATGACCCGGGCCATCATGGAAGTTGGCCTTGTAAGTCTTTACTGCATAGGGGTCCCATTCGCTGGTGAACACACAGCGGCCACCCTGCTTCTCAAAGGCCGTGCGGATACCACCGATCCCCGCGAACAGGTCGATGAAGCGGAACTCTCCTTCACCAGTCGGCGGATCGCCGAACGGAAGCAGGCGCTGGCGGATGGCGTCCGCAATGTAGGGCTTGGGCTCGGTCTCGCGGACCTGCCAGCGCTTCACGGTCTTCGGATCAACTCCAAGGGCTTGGGCGACTTCCTTCGTTGAAAAGCGCTGGAGGGAAAGGTCGATAAGCTCGTACGTATTCATGGATGCTCCGGGAATCTTGCGGACAGTATGTCCAATTTCGTCCCGTGGGTGAAGGGGGGGTATCGCTGTAGGGAGCACTGAGGGGTCAGGGAAGCCCGGCTGGGACGTTGACACTGGGCTGTCTCAAAGACTGCGATCGCCACTGGCGCAGTCCACGGAGCTTTGCCGATCAAGAGAAACAAATGATTTCCGACGCTCTTCACTATCTCGAATGATGTTCTCCGAGCGTAGAACCTCGTGTGGCACACGCCGCCCTTGCCATCCTGGCAAGGGCAAGCCCTGCAGGAGGTCCAACATGTTGACGCCGTGGGAAGTCGAACCCGATGACATGCGCCCCACGCGCAAGCCCTACGCCCGCCCGGCACGGAGCTACCGCGTAGGCGTGCGGACGTAACCGGACTGCGGGGAATACGGTCCCACCGAGATTGTTCCCTACCTCAAGCTGCGCGGCCGCTGGCTGGACAAGCTCGGCTTCGACGTAGGCGCCCGCCTGAAGGTGGAGGCCACGCACGGCAGCATCACCCTTGCGGTGGTGGAGCGTCCCGTGCCGGTAGTCAAGAAGATTCCCCGCAAGTTGCAGCGCCGCACCGGCTGAGCGCCCGCGCCCAACGACGTGTATCCGTTGCATGCCGGGTTCTCTCAGGGCCCGCCCGTGTTCGCGTTTGAAGCTAGATTTGGGTTGTGCGTGGTGCCGTTTGATCTGGAGCAGGGGAAACTGGTGACGCCAGAGGGTTGGTAGACACGTGCCTTGGGTCGGGAGGCGTTGCTGGTAACGGCGCAGAGGATGGGGAACGGCAAAGCACGCCGCAGCCTTGCAGCCCAAAGCTGATCAGAAACGAGCCCGAGGCCTGGGCGTAGTCCTTCCCGTGGCAGGCTTCAGCGTCCGTTGCAGCGCGCTCTCGCGCCACCTCGGCCGAATATCGACCTCTCCCTGATATGGCCCGGAGGCATCCATCAGCACGGCGCTACAAGCACCTGTGTATCGGCAGAGCTTCCTCAGCAGTACCGTGCTGCGATGCGCGCCGGGCGAAAATTCGTCGAGATCTTCATCAGGATCCAGCGGCATGGACTCCTCATCCTGCAAACGGGCCACGGAGCCGGCGGCGGACTCCAACAAATGCTTCTCGCTCATTGCAATGCCGGATTCGCAGGCGATGACCATCTCAAGCATTTCCTCCAGGTTGTAGCTCGGCCCGACAGCCAGAAGGGGCAGCAGGTCAGGTGTCTTCCAGTGGTGCGGGGTTCCCCCCACGATGGCCGGGGATGCGGCCAGCAGCGGTGGTTGCTGCATGAACGTTGCACCGTGCTTATCGGTGCCTGCTGGGCCTGCTACGCCCGGACAGATCTCATTGATGAACATTGCGCCCATGGCCCAGCCTTTGCTCGCCAGATAGCTCTGCTTATTGAGCTGGTGGTGAAAGCGCGAAAGTTTCGGCGCAGGAAGCTTGTTGTCCCATCCCCGCGGGGTACCCAAGCCGGGCCGCTTGGCTTCAATACCGACTGCCTTGTAGAGGTCGTCTATTTGAATGACCAGGATGGCATCAATGCCATTGGCGACTTCCTCGCCTTGGTCAGGATGGCGCGCCGCGAAATAGCTGGCGCCACCCTGACTCCGCCACATGTCACGCGCGCGGGCCAGCCACGCGGCAACATACGCGCGCTCGTCAGCGATGGACTGCTCGTACAGATCCACGCGTGTTGCGCAGTCGGCCAGATAGACCACTTTTGGAACCAACGCATGCATGATTACAGCTCCTTTGTAGTAAGCGACGTGGTCCTTTCCTTTAGTGCGCAGTGTTTCATGAGCCGCCTGTCGATAATGTCCGGGCGATCCCTACAGTGAATGTAGGAAAATTCCGAGTCGACCCCGGCAAAGTCGTGTCATCCCGATCACGACGGTCCCATCGCATCTGCCTGGCAGTTGAGCAGGTACTCATCCATGCCGGCATCGCTATGGTCGACGGCAGACAGGCCCGGCAGGGCCTCATCAGAATCGTCCAGCCCTTCGGCGTCGATCTTCGTCATGGTCAGCCTTCTGGGGCAGGGGAGGATGACGTGGAGGAGTCTCAAAGGCTGGGAAGAATGGGGCCTGCAGCAGTTCAACGCGCCACTGCTCCGCGCAGACAAGGCGCAACTACCGTGTCGCACCGATTGGCAGGAATGCCATCGCTGACACTGGCGCCGCTTTGAATGGAGCTAGAGGGAGATCATCGGGTAAGCCACGTCGCCCAGCTCGGGCGCGTCTTCCCGGAGCATCAACTGCAGGATGGCTGGTACCAGCTGTCCCAGGATGGCAGCACCGTCGCGCAGCTGCGCGCGGTTCGCATGGCTGTCCCACGTGGCGCCGCCGTGTACCAGCTGGTTTCGCAGTACATACAGCCGGTCCAGCACGATGGAAAGCACCACTTCCGTGCGCCGCCCGACGACCGCCTGCAGCGCCGAGCGCTGGTCTGTGGCAAAGCGCTCCGCCCAGCGGTTGCTGCTGTCGTGTTCGCGCAGCGCTTTCCAGAACCGTGCGTATACGAAGCGGTTTCCAATGAGCGTGCGGATGGGGCCGGGAAACTGCTTGAACAGGATGTCCTGCAGGTTTCCCTCCTTGTCATGCGCCAGCAATGCATCGAAGAACCTGCGCAACTGTTCGCGCTCGGCATTCTCGAAGCCGAACTCCTGGGCATAAGCAGCGTTGAGCGAAATCCACAGGAAAAGGAAGCGGGCGTCCGTATCCTGGTCTTCCTGTTCGGCGCGGCTTAGCCAACTGATGGCGCGGTGCAGACGCACACGCGTAGAGTCCGGCTGCGCATCGCGAATCTGGCGATGCGCCTCCTTCAGCTTAGTCGAATCCATTTTTCCCCCCCGTTGTCCCGACCATTATGCGTACCGCAGATTGCAGGGGAACTTCTTCGAAGGTGGTGCGATGCGCCAGGCTTCCGGCAAACTATCCCACAGCGCATCCAGTGTGCCGGCGTTGTCGCACTCCAGCGCGGTTGAGCGGCACTCGGGGCAGGTGCGGAATCAGGTTACTCCCTTGATGCGTACATCCCCGGAAGGCGGGGTAGCGCGCTTCCAGCCGCAGTCCCGGCAATGATAGGTCGGCTTCTGGGCATGGCCCCGCATCGTCAGCCGAACCTCAGTCATCTGCGCTGACAAGCTGCTGCTCGGTCAGCCAGCGGCCCAGGCCGTAAAGGGCAAACCCGTAAACCACCGTTGCGCCGATTACCTTGAACATGCATTCCGTCTCCTCATTAGGTTGCTTCGGCGTCCATGCCCGGTTTCGATCCGTCGGCGATCATTCTGCGGAGGGCTGCGACAAGCTGTGTCGCGTCGATCTGATCAATGCGCGATCCCGCAGCGATGCGTCGACGCATCTACCTTAGGGGGGGCGATTCACGGGCTGTCCAGAATGGGGTCCTATCGGCTGACGTACTGACTACTTGAGCGCTCTACCGCCGCACACATCGTTCCACGTCCGCACACGCAGATGTCGCTATTGCCTGCTGGGAAAGTGTGGCCGGATTCCACATAATCACGAGATCAAGGGGAAGGAACCCGTTGTCGACCGGAGCGTCTGCTTGCGTCACCAGATGTCGCAGCCTCCGATTGAATCGGCTCATCCCCGTATTGGGATGCCGTGAAATACACAAAGGATTGGGAACATGGACACCGACAACCGCTCTTCGCTGGCGCGCCAATGGCGCCTGTTGCAGTTGCTGCAGCCCGCGCCGCACTACCGCACGGTAAGAGAGCTGGCGCAGGCCTTGGCAGCAGAAAGCTACAAGGGTGGCACCCGTACGATCGAGCGGGATCTGAACGCGCTTTCGCTGCAGTTCCCCATCGAGAGCAACGATCTGCAGAAGCCCTATGGTTGGGCCTGGATGCGCGGCGCGGCGGCCTTCAGCATGCCGGGTATGTCCGTGTCGCAGGCGGTGGTGCTGCTGACCGCGCAGCGCAATCTGCAGGGGCTGCTGCCCGCCAATCATTGGCCGGCCCTCACGCCGTTCTTCGAACAGGCTGAGAAGACACTCGCGGCGGTCCGCACGGTGCGTTCCACCCGGCGCTGGCACGAAAAGGTTGCAGTCGTGCCGGCAAGCCAGTCCTTGCTGCCGGCAGCAGTAGACACCGAGGTTGCCGTGAACGTGCACCAGGCCCTCTTCAGCGAGAAGCAGTTGCATCTGGATTACGTCGCACGCGGTCGCAGTGACGCGAGCGCGTACGTCTTCCATCCTTACGGAATGATCCAGCGCGGCACATCCAGTTATCTTGCTGGCCGTATCGACGGGCGCTCGGAGACCACCACACTGTCGCTGCATCGCATCCAGCGCGCCCGCATGCTCGACGCTGATACCGAAGGCGCGGAAACATTCGAACTCGGGAACTACGCGAGTCGGGTTGCCGCCGGGTTTGAGAGCAAGGGGCCTCTGTCCGTTGAGCTGGAGCTCGACGAAGCGCTGGCCCAGCACTTGGCGGAAACGCCGCTCTCCCGTGACCAGCAGCTGGACCTGGGCGACGGGCTGGTGCCCCGCCTGCGGGCCACCGTTGATGATTCAGCCCAGCTGCGATGGTGGCTGCTCGGTCTGGGGGCCTCTGTCCGCGTTCTGGCCCCGGCCGCGCTGGCAGACGACATCGCCGCCCGCCACCGCAGCGCTGCGCAGCGCTACTAGTACGGGCATGCGACGCCAGTTGTCGCATGTTTGAAGAACAATCACTCCGCGCTACTTCATCAAATTGCACGCCATACAGGGGAAACCAATGTTCGCCGTAAAGAATCAATGCCTCGGTCTGCTGGACCGGATTACGACCCTGGCTGACAACGCAGGTATCGATCTGCTGGAGAACCTGTCTCTTGCCCAGGAAATGCAGCAGGCCGAGCTGTTGGTACCGATCATCGGTGCTTTCAGTGCAGGCAAGAGCTCGCTGATCAACACCTTCCTGGGCGCGGACATCCTACCGGTCGGTATCACCCCGGAAACGGAGCTGGCCACCGAGTTGCGCTTCAGCCGGGATCCCCACGTTCTGGCGCACCGTGCCGATGGTGGCAGTGATCGGCTCGCCGTGGAGGACTTGCTGTCCATCAAGCCGCGGGCCTCGTCGTATACACATCTGGAACTGCATCTGGACGACCCGCGCCTGGAAGCGCTGTATCCACAGGTTCTCGTGGACATGCCCGGCTTTGGCTCCTCGCTGGACAGCCACAACAAGGCCATCGCCCATTATCTGCCGCGTGGCGCGCACTTCATCGTGACCGTGAGCGTGCCCGACGGCACTCTGGCCGAGTCGACGCTGCGCCAGCTGGAAACCATGCAGACCTATGAGGCTGGATTCTCGATCCTGCTGAGCAAGGCGAACCTGCGTTCGGCCGAAGAAGTGGATGCCGTGGAGATGGCCGTACGGGAGCAGCTTGAACTGCGCCTGGGCGTCGAGCCGGCCATGGCACGCGACGACCGCAAGCAGGGCAATGGCTTGGCCAGCCTGCTGCCTAAGATCAGCGCAAGTGATCTGTGGATCGGCCGCTTTCTGCCGCGCATCTCCAGCCAGCTCGCCCACGCTCGTGCCCAGGTGAAAACGGCACGCAAGGCGTTGGATCAGAGCGATGCGGAGATTGCTCGCAGCGTGCGTCAGCTGAATGATGCCCTCGATGATCTGAACGCCCAGCGTGACGCCCTCGTGGCCAAGCTGGGTCGCAACCGCTTGAGCCAAGTGGTCGAACAGTGCGTGGAGGAAGTAGGTCAAGCCCTTCGCGAGGCGTCCGGTGAGCTGCAGGCGGCGGCTGCGGGTGGCAACAACACCCGGTTTGCGCAGGTCGTCAGCGATATTTCCCGGCAGCGCTTGAGCCGTGTGGTCAAGGAACGCATGGAAGGGCTGAGCCAGCAGGCGATTGGCGATCTGGCCAGATCCCTGTCCCAGCGGGAAGTGGATGAGGTAAGTAGCGTCGGCGGACCGGACTGGACGCAGCAGATGCAGGCGCGTGTGCAGGACACGCTGACCCAGACCGGCCACGCGCTGGAACGCTGGCAGGGCAACCTGCAGAAGGCGCGTGAAGACGAGAAGCTGCTGCGTCCCTACGCCGGTGATGACGAGAATCATCGGGAAAAGGCCCAGAAGGCCAGAGTCGCTTTCCGCAGTGTCACCACCGTTCTGGCAGTCACTACCAGCGTCGTGGCGCCGGCGATCGAGCTGGTCGTGATCTTCCTGCCGGAGATCCTCGGGTTCGTGTCGCGTAAGCTCCGCGAGGAGGAACTGCGCAAGACCATCGACAACCAGGTCATTCCGGCGGTGCAGCGCGAGTTCCGCACCAAGCTGCCCGAGCTGCTGCAGGCGCAGGTCGATGGCCTGATCGAGCAGGCCGTGCATGAGTTCAAGACGGCCATCGAGGAGAAACGGCAGCTGCTGGAGAGTGTTGTGGCCGAGCAGAGCAGTCCTGCTCGTGCGGCACGCGTGAAAGCACTTGACGCGGCTGAAGCAGGTCTGACCTCCATTGCGACCGAAGTCGCCGCACTGGAGACCGCCCGATGAGCGCTGAAGTGATCCTGGAACGTCAGCAGAAGTTGATTGCCTGGCTTGCAGCGCACGCCGACATACTCAACGGCACCGTCGGGGCTTCGTCGCAGTGGGAGATCGACACGGTCGATAGCCTGAAGGAAGCGCTGTTGCGACTGGACGACGAAAATCGCCTGCTGGACATCGGCATCGTCGGCCGGGTGAAGGCCGGCAAATCGACGTTGCTCAACGCGCTGGTTTTCAACGGGGAGTCAGTACTGCCGCAGGCGGCGACGCCGATGACCGCAGCACTGACCACGCTGACCTACGGCGAGCGGTTCAAGGCGACTGCGCGCTTCTATTCCCAGGCGGATCTTGCCAACATCGAGCAGGCAGCCGCTGCGTACAGCGATCTGCTTGAGAAGTCGATGATCGAAGAGCTGCGACGCACGGAAGGGCGAGGGGGCGTGGACCCTGCGCGCCGCAGGGAGCTGGCCGAGCGGGCCGCCCGACGGACACTGGCCACCCAGCAGCCGTCCTTGCAGGCCTCGCACGAGCAGTGGGACAAGATCACCGCGTCCGGCCTTTCGTTGGCCAGCCTGAAGGAAGATGAACCGCTGGAGGCGGCGGACGTACAGGGACTGGCGGCGCTGCTGGCAGACTACGTTGCCGCAGAAGGCTGCTACATGCCTGTAACCAAGAGCGTCGACATCGAGATGCCGGTGGAGACGCTGCGCGGGCTGCGCATCATCGATACCCCGGGACTCAATGATCCGGTCGCTTCGCGCGAGGCGCGCACCCACGATCTGTTGAAATGCTGCGACGTGGTGTTTGTCGTCAGCCCAGCAGCGCAGTTCATGAGCCAGGAAGATCTGGACGTGATGGCGCGGATCACCGCTGCCGAGGGCATCCGTGAACTGGTGCTGGTTGCCAGCCAGGTGGACAACACGCTGCATGGTTCGGAAATGCAGGCACAGCTGCATGCTTCGCTGACCGGTCTGCGGCGGGAGCTCGCGGGCCATGCGGGCAAGGTGCTGGACAATCTGAAGCTCTCCAACCCTGAGGTTGGCGATGTATTCCAAGTCCTGGTGGACAAGGGTGAGGATGCGATCATCCACAGTTCCGGCATGTGCCATTCGATGTCCGTCGAGTTCGACAGCGTGGCGGGTTGGCAAGGTGGCCGCCTGACCGCGTGGCAGAACCTCAAGGAAACCTACCCGGACTACTTCAGGGACGACAATCCAGGACTGTCGCGCACCAATCTCGATCAATTGGCCAACATGGCCGGTCTGCATGAGGTGGTGGCACAGACCCGTGTAGCGAAAGCGCGCGTGCTGGCTGCTCGGCGCCAAGACCTGCTGGATGCCAAGGAACGGAAGCAGGTGGACCTGCTGCGTGAACTGCGCAGGAAGCTGGCGTTGCGCGCGAGTGAAATTGGGGAGGCGGGTCTGACTGATCTGAAGAAAAAGAAGCGCGGACTGGAGCACAAGAGAATAAGCCTTACGAGGGACCTGGACGAACAGCTGAAGAAGATAAAGACCGGCTTCGTAAACGGCTTGAAGAAGAACATGAAGGTGGTCATCACTGAAGCCTACGGTGCGGCAGGCTCGGGAGTCGACGAGACGCTGGACACAGAAACCAAGCGCCATCGGGTTGAAGCCTCTGGCGCCCTCAACTGGGTCGCGAGGAAGCTGTGGGACGGCGGTCATCGGGAATACGAAGAGAAGAAACGCACGATCCTGCCGGCTGCAGTGAAGTCTGCTGTGTCGAGCTTCGCCCATGAACTTCGAGATGAACTTGATAGCACTGCCAGTGACCAGCAGGGAAAGTTTGCGAAGGAGTTGTTTGCAGAGATGCTCCATACCGCACGAAAGTCATTGGGCGATGAGCTGGACATCGAGGCCGTCTATTCGTCATTGACAAGTATCATCAATGGCGTGGACTTTCCCCCGGTCTCGCTCCGTGCCCCGGTCCTGAAGGCGCCCGCCGCGACAGCAAAACTGAGGGGCGATGATGCCGAGAAGTTCCATGAGCAGGCTCTGGAAGCCATAGTGAACCTGCGTGAAGCTGCCGAAACTGCAGTTCATGAGCACGTTGAGACCGTCAAGAAGACCATTCCAAAGTCGGTTGCAAGCGAATTCATCGGCTACATCCAGGCGCAGTTCGATGCATTGCAGGCGCTGATGAAGGACGCTGAGAAGACGCGGGCGACACTGATCATGATGGATTCGGAGCTGGAGGCAATGCAGTGAGTGGTGATAGCGAAAAGCCTCTGTTCGACGGCGCCAGCGCGCAGCACCTTGCCTACCTCGCCGGGTGGAAGCCGTGGGGCCGTCGGCCACACGTGACCGCCATCCAGCAGCAGATGGATACGGCCAGCCAGCGTTGGATCTCCATCGTTGAGGACCATCGACAGCTCAACATCACGGCGGAGCAACGCGCGCGTGCCTTGGCAGAGCGGGAAACGGAACTGGCGCACGCATCCGGGGCCTTGGCGGAGCGGGAGACGGAACTGGAACACGTATCCGAGGCCCTGGCGGAGCGAGCAACTGAGCTGGAGAGCGTGTCCAAGGCCCTGGTGGAGAGTGAGACCACCCGCAGTCGTGAGCGTGACCATGCGCAGACCCGCGAACAGGCGCTGGCCCGCGAGCGCGATGACCAGAGGCAGGTCTCGCAAGGCCTGCAGAAGGAGCTTGCAGATGCGGGCAGGCGCGAGCTGGACCTGAGCCAGCGCTATGGCGCCGAGCAGATGGCCCGCGCGCAGCTGACGACGACCCTGGTGGATGCCCAGGACCGCCTGAAAGTGCAGTCCATGCAGCATGCTGCAACCCAGGCTGCGCTTGAGAACGAGCAGGAGCAGCGCCGTCAGTTGGGGGGCGACCTGGACCTTCTGCAGGCCGAGCACGCGGCAACGCAGATCCGCTTTGCGCTGGTTTCGCGGCTGCTTGCAGTGCCACCGCCGCGGAATGAGGGCATCGAAGCCTTCCAGAAGCTGCTCGATGATGACTACATGCGCTTTGCAAGTGCCGAGGCCTCCCTCGCAGACGAAGCCAAAGCGCTGAGGCTGTTGCAGTCCATCCAGCAGGAGCTTCACCTGATGGCGGCAAATCCGGACATCTTCCGCCGCACGGTCGTGGGGGTGGTGGGTGGCTTCAGCAGCGGAAAGTCGGCCTTCATCAACAGTTTCCTCGGCAAGGATTTCAAGCTGCTGTCCAGCGTCACGCCGGCAACCGTCATCCCCAGCTACGTGTATCCCGCACAGCAGACCCAGATCCAGGCGTACTCGTTCAATGGCGGCTGCATTGACCTGGATGCCGGCTTCTACCGGGAAATGTCCCGTGCATTTGTCGAGAAGTTCAGCTTTGACCTCAAGCGGATCATGCCCTTGGTAAGCGTCGGTACCAGCATGGACACCGAACGCACCGGTAACATCTGTCTGATGGACACCCCCGGTTACAACCCGGGTACCGAGGGCATTTTCAGTCAGAGCGATCGCGCGGTAGCGGTCTCTCACTCACGGAAATCGGATGTGCTTTTCTGGATCATCGGGGTTGAGGCCAATGGCACGATCCCGGCTTCGGACGTCGAATTCCTGAAGGAAATTGGTTTCGAGGGGCGCCCCGTCTACGTGGTTCTGAACAAGGCCGATCTGAGATCAGCGGATGAGATTGAAGCGATCGTGGCGCAGATCGAGGATGAGATCGAGCTGAATGGCATTACGGTTGAGGGCATCAGTGTTTATTCCTCGAAGTACGGCAAGGAACTCGATTCCCGTGGCAAGTCCATGCAGGACTTCCTGCGCGAGCGCCCCAACGGTCGTCTGCCGATGGAGCACGTAGAAGATCGGATCAACGAGGTGTTCGAGCTCTATCGCAGTGCCATCACCGAATCCATCGCGACGGCGAAGGCCTGCCGATCGGCTGCGCGTGCGCTGGCATTGGATCTGATGCAGGGAGATGTCCAGGATGCGGCGACCATGCGTTCGGCAACCCGGAACGTGGAGACGATCAACGCGGCGATGAACCTGGACTCTCTATCGGAGCTTCTTGTCAAAGCGGACCAGATCAATGCCGCTTTCCTCGATGCAGCAAGACGGGTCCTTACGCCCGCTTGAGACGGGCGGGGGCTGGCGTGGCCGGCCTTTTCCTGAGTGCCGCTATGGCTTGGTGCGTGCCTTCCGGCAGGCATCAGGCAGACCGTCCCAAAGATGGTCAAGGGCACGGGTAGGGCGGCCAGAGACAGCGGATGACCTGCACTGCGGGCAATGGGAGAAGTGCGTCAGCCCTGGCAGACGCACATCCCCCGTTGGCGGGGTGATGCGAAGCCAACCGCAGGCTGGGCAGTGATAGGTCAAGCGTTGTGTACGTCCCCACATGGGCGGCTTGCCTCTGTATGAATGGGGGCATCCGTGCCCATGGTGCGTCCTGCCGTTCCATCTTCTTTGAGGGCGCGACAGCCAGTGACGCATCGATCGGAAAAATCGCTCACCGGTGCACGCGAGGGCATGCGCACAGCGCTCGCGCGAAGACGGGTTTCGAAGGAGACCCTGGATGCGCACACAAATTCAAGCGTCACCCACACGAGAAACAGGAACAGGGGAAAGTGATGAACCAGCAGACCCATTGCAAGCTCAATGTATCGCGGCGTGCATCCACGAGCGCATGCGCCAGCGGGAGGATGTGAGATGCCTTCCAGCCTGACATGGCTCGACCATGACGCTGCTGCGCAGGCACGCAGCGCAACCTTGCTGGCCCTTCTGGACCAGCCCGGAACCCGCGACGAGCTCGGCTTTGGCGGTATCCGGGATGCGTTGTCCGACCAGCTCTTCCCTGGCACCTCCGTCATCCAGACGCGGCTGCGGTACATGCTGCTGCTGCCGCGTCTGTTCATGGGGCTGGAGGCTTCCTCGGTGCGCGCCAAGGACTTGGCAGAGCGTGCACGGCAGGACGAGCTGAAGCTCAACGATCACCTTGCGGCGGAGGAAGGCGCGTTTGGTCGTGATTCCGGCCACAAGCTCCAGCGCCTTGCCAGCTCCGTGTATTGGGCGGGCATGCGCTCCTGGGGCATCTTCACGCGCTCGGGCTCACAGCAGGACTATTTCTCGGCCATCGAGCAGATTCGTAGAGAACGTGGCAGCAAGCAGCAACGCGACGATGGCATGGAAGACGCTGAGCTGATTGCGCAGAGCTGGCATCACTCACTGGACAAGCTGGTGCCAGCGGCAGCATTGGAGGATAAATCGCTTTCCCTGACAGCGGAGGAAGCCCAGTTCATCCGCGAGCAGTGGAAAGTTCATCACCCGCAGACGCTGCTGGTGTGGCTGGCACAGGATGAAGGCCGGTTGAGCGACTGTGCTCATGCTGGTTTCCCGTGGCTGCACCCACAGATCGCCAAGGCACCGCAACCGCTGCGTGAGCTGGTGGAACACGCGCGTCAATTCTCGCGGCTCGCCAACGGTGCGTCGCTGGTCTACAACCTGGCGCTGGCGGAAGCGTCCTCCAATCAGGAGCGCCGTGAGGAATACAGCCAGGATCTGAAGACATGGATTGACGGAGTCCCGGCCTCCCAGATTGGCGACTGGGACATCGTGCGGTTCTGGGAGCAGGTGGAACGAGTGGGACGGCCGATTCCCACACGCACCCGCGAGTTCGTGAACCGCTGGCTCGTGCTGGTCAAGGCCGGCCAGGCCGACAGCCCGCAGTCGCGCAGCCTTGTGCGCGACCGGGAGCGCGCGTTGAAAGGCAATCTGTCGCGCTTCAAGCCTGAGAACCTTGATCGCTGGAGCGGTGCGTCCGGTCTGGGAATCCTCAATTTCCGGTGGGGCATCACCCGCCGCCACCTTGCCGATCTTCTGCACGGCTTGGAGGCCGCATGATCCAGCCATCTGAACGCAGCACGCTGACCGAGGCACTGCAGCCCCCCAGTGGCTACCGGTTTGATGCCGGTGTCGCAACGACGTACAGCCTGTCGCTGGGCGCGCTGCTGGGTTTGCCGGCACATATCGCCTTGCTGGCAAACCAGGACAACAGCGCCGAAGAAGACCCTCTGCGACTCGTGGAGGGGCTGCGCCGGGCCAGCCGCAGGCTTGCGGTGTTCTGCGAACGGGGTCGCATGGAGGCACCGTCGGCGGGCAACGCATTGGCGGTGCTGGCTGAGGGCATGGTGCACGAGGTGAGCGCCCCGCATGGCGGCGCCTTCCACCCAAAGATCTGGGCGCTGCGCTTTGCCGCCAACGATGCGGCTGCTGGGCCTGAGCATGTCGTACGTCTGCTGGTGTTGACCCGGAACCTGACCTGGGACCGGTGCTGGGATGTGAGCCTGCGCCTGGACGGTGTGCCAGGGAAGGCCAAGGAGGCCAACAACAAGCCGCTGGCAGACTTCCTGCGCTGGCTGCCTCTGAATACCCAAGGGACGCCGCCAGACGTGGAGCGGCAGGCGATGATCGTGTCGTTGGCGAAGGATATCGAGCGCGCTGATTGGGAAAAGCCCACGGGCTTCACCCAGTTGGCGTTCCACGTGCTGGGTACTGCAAAGCGGCCAGCGCCATGGACGCCGTTCAAGGGGGGGGGCAAAGTCCAGGATGTGTTGATCGTTTCCCCCTTCGTACGCGCCAGCGCACTGCAGACGCTGCGCGAGCACTGCAACGGAGACTTCATGCTGGTAAGCCGGGCCGATGAGCTGGACAGACTTCCTGCCAGTGCCGGCCTTGCCGATGGTGATACCTACGTGTTGAAGCCGGACACGCTGCTCTCCGAAGGTGAAGAGGCTGGGCAACCGGACACGCTGCAGGGGCTGCACGCCAAGATGGCCGTATTCCAGCGCGGTCAGCGGGTACACATTGCGGTCGGTTCGGCCAACTACACCAACGCGGTTGTGCAGAAAGGCAACAACGTTGAGGTGGTTGTGGAACTAAGCGGTCCGGTGAGCAGAATCCCCGCACCGCGCCAGTGGCTTGACGAGCATCTGCAGCCGCTGCTGGACACTTACGCGCCGGGTGAGGGCGAGGATGCGGAGGTGGCTGAACGCCGCCAGCTGCAGGATCAGCTGGATGCGATCCGGCGCCGGGTGGCAGCTGCCGTCTGGACGCTGCGCTGTGAAGCCCATCCCGTCTCGGGGTGGGGCTTGATGCTTTCGTGCCCGGGCCTGGTGATTGAAGGTGCAACGTTGCACGCGTGGCCGTTGGCAGTGCCTTCCGAGCGGACCCGTGCTGTACAGGCGGGTCAGGCGGATCTGGGGATCTTTGCCGGCCATGAGGTGAGTTCGCTGGTCGGCTTCCGGGTCACGCTCGACGGTACCCGTGCCGGAGAGTTGGCCATCGCACCGTTGCGCTTCGCCCTGGAAGTGTCACTGGAAAGCGCGCCGGACGACCGCGCAGACGCGCTGATGGCACAACTGCTGGGTAGCCGCGCGGCGTTTCTGCGCTATCTCGGACTGCTGCTGGATGATCCCGAGGTCGCTGGCGGCGGAGGTCGCAATCGACCAGCGGGCGGAAGCGGCGGCAGCAGGGACGCATGTGGTCTGATGGCTAACTATCCGCTGTTTGAACAGCTGTTGCGGATCTATTCCCGCGAGCCTGAACGACTTGAAACGATCGATCGCATGGTGAAGCGCCTGAAGGGCAAGGAGTTCGACGGGCAGCCTTGTCTGCCGGATGATTTCCTGGCCCTTTGGGAAGTCGTAGGAAGCGCCATTGGCAAGGAGGCTGCGTAGTGAACAGTACCCACGATCTCTCCGATCCCACCCCCGTTCTTGAGCGACTGAAGGGTTTCCAGCGCAGAACAGTGGACTACGCGTTCCGACGCATGTACGAAGATCCCGATCCGGCACGACGTTTCCTCGTGGCCGATGAGGTGGGCCTGGGCAAAACGCAGGTTGCCAGGGGCCTGATCGCGCGCGTTGTCGCCCACAAGGCTGCCAGCAACAAGCGCATGGACATCATCTACATCTGCTCGAATGCCTCCATCGCATCGCAGAATCTGGAACGCCTGCGGCTTCGTTCGACCAAAGCGGTGCGCGCTACCCGGTTGACCCTGCTGCCGCTGGCGCTGGCCGATGGTGGTCTGGAAGGCGACGGTGTGAACTTCATCAGTTTTACGCCAGGCACGTCGTTTGAAACCACCAGCCGTGGCGGTCTGGCTCGCGAGCGCATCCTCATCCATCGCATGCTGCAGGGGGTTTCCAAGCTCAATGCCAAGGGCTTGGCCTGGGTGCTGCGTGGCGGTCTGGGGGATGGCTGGCGGGACCAGTTCGAGCACGAGGACGGTGTGAATGAGCCGGATGAGGTCATCACCCGTGCCTTTGTGAGATCGTTGGAGAAGAAGCGGCTGAGACAGCTTGTCGAGGTCTGCGAGCGGCATGCCGGACGGCGGACCCGTCCGCTGGACAGCGATGAGCGGGCCGAAGCCCTGAAGCTGACGTCCTGGTTGCGCACGACGTTGGCGCACTGTTGCCTGAGGTCACTGAAGCCGGACCTGGTGGTGCTGGACGAATTCCAGCGCTTCCGCGAGCTTCTCGCCGTGCAGGACCCGGACTCGGATGAAGAGGCTGCCCCGGCGTCTTCTGCCGCAAAGCTTGCGCAGGAGCTGTTCAACCACGAAAACAAGCCGCGCGTGCTGTTGCTTTCGGCAACGCCCTACAAGATGTTCGTCGCCCAGCAGGAGCAGGAGGATCACTACCGTGACTTCCTGGCGACGGCGTCATTCCTGTTCAACGATCCAGGCGAGGTGGCCGCATTGCGCACTGACCTGGCGGCATTCCGGGCGGCACTGGTAGGTGTGGGTGCGGCCCAGTGTGATGCCACGACGCTCAAGCGTGCGATCGAGGCGCGGTTAAAAAAAGTGATGTGCAGGACCGAGCGCGTCGGTGTGACCCAGGGCCGCGATGCCATGGTGAAGGACGTTCCACTGCCGCTGTCGCTGACATCGGCAGATCTGGCCGACTACGCGTGCGTGGATGCGCTTGCGAGGAAGGCGGAGGCGAATGATGTCATGGAGTTCTGGCGGTCAAGCCCCTATCTGCTCAACTTCATGCGCGAGGACGGCTATAGCTTCAAGCGCCGCATGATGGACAGGCAAGGAAAAGCGGCCTTGGGAAGCACGCTGTCCCAGCACCCGCAGTACCGGATGCTGAGCCAGGATGCACTGCAGCGCTACAGCCCCATGGTTGCGGCGAACCCGAGAATGGAAGTGCTGGCCAAGGAAATGGAGGAGCAGGGCAGCTGGCGCCTGCTGTGGGTTCCCCCGTCCCTGCCTTACTGGGCTGGCGAGGGCGCATACGCTCACACCGCCCACTTCAGCAAGACGCTGGTGTTCTCAAGCTGGAACATGGTGCCTGATGCGATCGCCGGGCTTCTTTCCTATCATGCCGAGCAGTTGGCCATGGCTGGCCACGTGCTTCAGCCCGGATACGATGCGCCCGGCAAGAGCTTGAGCGCACGACTGCGCTTCAGCAGTGGCAAGAACGGCCACGAGGACATGAACGCGCTTACGCTGTTGTTCCCCTCACTCGCGCTCGCCACGCTGGTCGATCCCTTGGCGATGTCAGTCACGGCCGGTGGCACGCTGCGTTTGGCCGACGCCCGGCAAGAAGCTGTTGATCGGATCAAACACAGGATGGATCAGCTCGATCTGCGCGCGCCGAGGCACTCGGGTCCGCCGGATGTGCGTTGGTACTGGCTGACGCTGCTCCTGCTGGAGCGCGCGCACGTTGAACTGGACGGCGACCAGTGCTGGGGTGCCGAGGACCTGACGATCGGCGCGGGTGAGGATGACGAAGAGAGCGGGGCCAGCGTGTCAGGCCAAGGCTTCGCTCGCCATGTGGCGTACTGGCGTCAGGTGTGGGAGCAGGGCTTTGATGAGCCTTCGCTGCGGACGCTGGGGCCGCGCCCCGACGACATTGCCGAGGTGCTGGCTGATCTGGCACTGGGAGCACCTGGTGTATGCGCTCTGCGTGCACTGCAGCGCTTGCTGCCTGCCGACAATGAGGTTGACCTGCGCCTGGCTGCCGTCAAGATTGCTGATGTGTTCCGCCGACAGCTGAACATGCCCGAGGCGATTGCCGTCATCACGCATGAGGAAAGCGGCGTGTACTGGCGGCGGGCGGTGTCCTACTGCGCGGAAGGCAACCTGCAGGCTTTGCTGGATGAGTATCTGCATTTGCTGCATGAGCAGAAGTCGGCAGAAGAGAATTCGACGCACGCACAGGCCATGGCGAAGGGCGTGAGCGATGCGGGCCACGTGCGTGCAAGCCAGCTGCATCCGGAGGGTGTGAAGCTGGTGGAGGGCAAGATCGTGCGCGGTGACGCCCTGTCGTTGCGCTGCCGCTATGCCATGCGGTACGGAAATTCCACCGAGGATGACAAGGTGGTTGCCCGCAAGGATGCGTTGCAGAATGCGTTCAACTCTCCCTTCAGGCCCTTCGTTCTCGCTTCCACTTCGGTCGGACAGGAGGGATTGGATTTCCATTCCTGGTGTCACTCGATTGTTCACTGGAACCTGCCGGGCAATCCGGTTGACCTTGAGCAACGGGAGGGACGCGTCCATCGCTACAAGGGACTGGCGGTTCGTCGCAACGTGGCCCGGTTGGCCGGATATGTGCCGGATCACGCCACCGGCGATCCGTGGACGGGATTGTTCAGAAGTGCCGAGGTGCCGCATCAGGAGACACCATTGGCAGGCCTGATTCCCTACTGGATCTGCGAAGCGCCCGGCGGCGTGGCGGTCGAACGTAAGGTATTCCGCTTCCCTCTGAGCCAGGATCAGCATCGTTTTGATCGGCTGAAGAGCAGCTTGGCACTGTATCGCATGGTCTTCGCTCAGCCGCGCCAGCAGGACCTTCTGGGGCACCTGCAAGCGCGAGCGGACGGTGGTGAGGATATCCAGGCGTTGCTGGATACCTGGCGGATAGAGTTGTTGCCGGACTGAGTGAAGCGTCGGCCATGCTGCGCAGACCCGCTCCCGGGGGTAGACCTGGCGGGCGGGACTCTACTCCTGTACTGGGGACGAGCGCTCTGTTGATCCCCGTTGGTGGACCTGGCCCGCGCGTGTATGTAACGCGCGGGGTCTTCATTGAGCAGATTGGCGGTGGTTCGCCGCTCCGGCCCGTCCGCTGCAGCTGGCTGAGCAGCAATCAGGGCAGCGGACACGCACACATGGGCGCATGCCACGCCCCCACCTGCTACCATTCCCCCGCTACCCAGCCAGCCCAGCCCGCGCCAACAGTTGCAGGGGGGGCCGTCGTAGAACGGCCCAGCGAGCCAGGACACCCTCCCGTGCCCTTTCAAGGATGCTCGCATGACCCACCATTCCCTTTTCCGCTCCGCCGCTCTGGCCGTTGCCATCTCGCTCAGCGTGGGCGCTCCGGCCGCATTTGCCGATAACGCGGCCGCTGCCACCGCTGCCAGCACCGCCGTGCAGCGCCAGGCCGTCGCCCAAGGCCTTTATGAGCTGGCCTTCAGCCCCAAGCAGAACGCCGTGTTCGTCGCCTCCTCGGGCGGCTTCGGTGATGCCGCTGGTCCGTCCCAGGTCCTGCGTCTGAACCCGGAAACCCTGGCCGTCGAGACCGCCATCCCGCTGGAACGCAAGGCGTTCGGTGTGGTGCTGGACGACGCCAACAACCGCCTGTACGTCGGTAACACGGTCGATACCTCGGTCACCGTGGTCGACACTGCTACCAACAAGTCGGTCGGCATCGTGCAACTGATGGAAAAGAAGGTCGGCAAGGATGGCAAGGCCGCCTATACCCACGATCTGCGCGAGCTGGTCGTTGACGGCGCCAACAACCGCCTGTACGTCACCGGTCATTCGGGCGAGGGCAGCGTGCTGTTCGTGGTGGATACGCAGTCACTGAAGGTCATCAGCACCATTCCGGGCCTCGGCAACGCCAAGGCACCGGGTCTGGCGTTGGATGCCAAGACCAAGCGCGTGTACACCTCCAACCTGCTGGCCGAGGTCGTTACCGTCGGCACCGACAGCGGCAAGGTCGAGCAACGTTTCAAGGTAAGTGCCGAGCAGCCGATGAACATCGCGCTGGATCCCGCCGGCAAGCGCCTGTTCGTGACCGACCAGGGCTCTGAGATGATCCGCAAGTACCAGGCCAGCAGCTCGGGCTTCGAATCGAAGCATCCGGGCCAGCGTGTGCTGGTGCTGGACCGCAGCACCGGCAAGGAACTGGCCAGCATCCCGACCGACGCCGGTCCGCTGGGCATCCTGCTCGATGCACCGCGCAAGCGTCTGTACGTGACCAACCGCGATGGCGGCACCGTGACCGCGTACAACAGCGACACCTACAAGCAGGTGGCCACGTACGCGGTGCCGACGCACCCGAACAGCTTGGCACTGGATGCCAAGAAGAACGTGCTGTACGTGACCGTCAAGAACGGTGACAGCGAGCCGAAGGGCAGCGAAGAGTCTGTTGCCCGCATTGCGCTGTAACGCACCGCCGCTGGAATAAGGGCCGGCCGCCTGGGGCGGCCGGTTTCGTACGCGGTGCATTGGATGGACTGTTCCCGCGTAGGCCATGATGCGAGACTGGTGAAACGCCCTCGGCACCCGTACGCATGAACAGATCAAGGATGGCAGTTAGACGTATCTCGACACCCGAGATGGACGTGGTCAGGCACGCTGTGCAGTCCGCGCCGGTAGAAGGCATACAGCTCCCTTCACTGGAGAACCTGGCATCCCTCACCGTAATCAGTCGTTGTGGCTGCGGCTGCGCATCCGTGGACTTCAAGCTCCTTGGGGCGGGAGAGATCGCCGAGGTGGTTGCCGACGCAATTGGCGAAACATCCAGCGGGGAGGAGGTGGGCGTGCTTGTCTTTGGCGTCAACGGCCGGATTACCGGCCTGGAGATCGTGGGGTACTCGGATTCTCCGGCGGACCTGCCCATTGCGTCGACGGTGCGTCGTTCGATTGAATCTACCGACCAGCGTCTCTGAATCGTGGCATCAGCACTGTCTGAGACGCATCGCTGTGCGACGCCCTTTCTACGGAACCGCCCGCCCACGCAGCAACGCATAGCTGGTGCAGCTCGCACAACGCTCAGTCCAAGGTGTTTGTCGCAGTGCAGCGCTCAATGCCGCGCGGGATGCAGGGTGCCCACCCAAGCCATGCAGCAGCAGGGTAACGGCCAGCCCGCAGCAAGCGCCGTCTGGAGGGCCGGGCAGCCCGGCTTGCGTGGCAGTAGCAGCCCCCGGCTTTATCTCATGACAATCCATGTACCGGCTCCAACCCTCGACGATGCCCCATCGCAACTATCGTCCTGAGGTGTCGCAAATCCTGAGATCGTGGCCTCTGATTCCTCCCTCTCACCGCTGAACACCCCGGCCCGTACCAGTCAGCCCCGTGCACGTCACGTCAGCAACTTCGCGCTTTCTTTCACAGCTCACCCAACCGCCTCTCCCTAGGATCGAACCTTCCTTCCCCATCGCTCCAAGGAGTTCCCATGGCTGCTTCCCGCGTTCGCCTGCATGTTGAAGATTCCGGTGGTACCGGTCGCCCGGTGGTCCTGATCCATGGCTGGCCGCTGTCGGCCGAATCGTGGAAGGCCCAGGTTCCCGCGCTGCGCGAGGCCGGCTACCGCGTGGTGGCCTACGACCGCCGTGGTTTCGGCCGCTCGGACAAGCCGGCCGATGGCTACGAGTACGACACGCTCGCCGATGATCTGGCCGGTGTGCTTGAGGATCTGGACCTGAAGGACGCCACCTTGGTTGGCTTCTCCATGGGCGGTGGCGAAGTGGCGCGCTATGTCGCCAAGCACGGCGAATCGCGCCTTCACAGCGTGGTGTTCGCCTCGGCGGTGCCGCCGTACATGCTCAATACCAGCGACAACCCCGAGGGCCCGCTGACGCAGGAAAAGGCCGATGAAATGCGCGAAGGCCTGGAAAAGGACCGCGACTCCTTCTTCGATGGCTTTACCAAGGATTTCTTCAGTGCCAACGGCGAGCTCAAGGTCAGCGAAGAAGAACGCCAGGCCGCGATCAAGCTGTGCCAGCAGTCCGACCAGACCGCCGCGCTGGGCTGCATGAAGGCGTTCGGCACGACCGACTTCCGCGGCGACCTCAAGAAGGTCACGGTGCCGACCCTGGTGCTGCACGGCGACAGCGATGGCACGGTCCCGTTCGAGGGCTCGGGCAAGCGCACCCATGCGGCCATCGCGGGCAGTGAAGTGGTGGTCCTGAAGGACGCGCCGCACGGCTGCAATGCCAGCCATGCCGATGCGTTCAACAAGGCACTGTTGGACTTCCTGAAGAAGTAAGTCGCAGGTCGCTCTCCGCCATGCGCGCCCGGCACGTTGAGATCACGTGTCGGGCGTTCTTGTACGCTGTACCCGCTGAGCTGGAATCCAGCGCCCGCCCATACGAGATCGTCCATGCGCCAGTCCCAGACACCGCCCTGGAAGAAGCCCAGTCCCAATGGGAAGAAGAAGTCGCAGCCGCTCTCCGAGGCGCAGAAGAGCGCGGCCCGTCAGCGCGCCGAGGAAAACGGGCGGCGCTATCCTAATCTGGTCGACAACATGTGGGCGGCTAAACTGCCGCGCGGCAGTTGATCGCTCGCGCTTCTATGCTTTCTCGTTGTGGCACAGCTGACTAATAGGCGACAACCCGTCCACGGTCGGTGGCGCATCCCCAAGGTATACATCCGACTGTCTCTGTGGGGACAGTAGTGGGTACATGTACGATGCAATTCACCCAAGGTGCGAAGCTTCCGGTTGTACCTGCCGAGTAGTATCGAGATACTCTGTAGACACAACGCCTGTTGTCGACGCCAATCAGGGCCTCCGCGTTGCCGGCGCGGGTTGTGCGAAAACGAACGCTACCGTGAGCGCGGAAGTTCTCACTCACTCCCACGTTGCCAGACGGCGCGTAGGCGAACACGTAGTCCGCTGAGCGGTCGTCATGCAAAAGCGTTCCTTCTGACGATGATGTCGACTCTGGATCTTGCTCCAGTCGGGGCACGGGGAGATCTTCGTCGTCGTCTTGTTCGCATGACCAACCTCCGATTGCATCGGGGCCGCTTAAAATGCCTTCGCCTTGGCCCGCTGTCATTCCATCCTGCTCACATAGTGCGTGGTGGTACAACTGGGTCGCGATTGATTGCTCTGAGAAAAAATAGGAAAAGGAGCCATCTGGATTGGGTCGAAGCTTCTGCTCCACAGGGAGTAAACCGCCGTCCAGATCAGACCATTGTGCGGTGCGCACGATGCGCTTGGTGCCGTCGCGCTCTTGGGTGTGTTCATCACGATAGGCGGCGGGCGGGGGCGTGACCGGCATCGTGGCTGCTGCGGAGAGTAGAAGCACAAACATGGGCATCGGCGTTCTCTGGTGAACGAGCTAAGCTCGGTCAGGTCATGCTGCCCACTATCATCTTCTTGAACTGTGCGTTGCTCTACGCATCAGCCAGACGCAACGCACTAAGACCTATCTATTGTTTCTGTTGTGCAGAGAATCCCAATCTGGTCGACAACATGTGGGCGGCCAAACTGCCACGCGGCAGTTGACCAGCCCCTTGCTCAGCGCTTGACCGCGAGCACGCCATCCATCGCCAGCTCGGCCTTGAAGCCCGCCTTTTCCAGACGCTTGGCGACCTCGCGCGGCACATCGCGGCCGCTGGTCAGTTTGTTTGGAGCACCGGTGTAGTGGAACATCCGGCCGCCCTTGCGGATGACGCGTGCGAGCTGATCGTAGAACACCTGTGAGTACAGCTCGCCGGCGATGCCAAAGCGCGGCGGATCGTGCAGGATCGCATCGACCGAGGCAGTCTCCAGCCCTTCAATCTCCTGCGACACGTCACCTTGGCTCAGCGCCAGCCGACCCCCGCTGCTTTCCGCGTCCGGATCCGGCGACCACGGATTGAGCGTGCGCAGCCACAGCACATCCGGATTCTTCTCGAACGAACGGATACGGGTGACGCCGCCTTCCAGGCAGCACGCGGCGAAGTAGCCCAGGCCGCCGCAGGTATCCAGCACGGTTTTGCCGGCCGGCGCGATCAACGCGACCTTGCGGCGGGCATCCTCGAACGGGGATAGCTGCGCGCTGGGCAGCATCTTGATGCCGTCAATCTCGAAGGTTGGCGCGTCCCAGTCGGTCGGCACCAGCTTGATCAACGCCGAGCCGAAGCGCGAGATCGCCAGGAACTCCTCGCCGTCCCAGTAGTACAGGGTGCGGTCCTTGGTCTTGCCGGGATAGGCATAGGTCTCGCCCTTCCACTGCCAGTGGTCGGACGCCAGCGTGGCGGTGCCGGTGGAGCGGCCGAGGTCGAGCGAACCGGTCCATTCCCCGGTGCCGGCATCGCGGGCGCGGGTCAGGCTCTCGGCGAGCGGGCGGGTCAGCAGGGGGCCGGTGTAATGGGGCACGGGATCTCAGGCCGCGGCGCGAGCGCCAGACGGTAGGGCAGTCAGGGGTGGGCATCGTACCTGAGAAGCCGCTGGCCGGCCGTCATGCGGCCCCGAGCTGCGGGGATTCCGACCCACGTGTGCGCGGGTATCCGAGGCGCCGGCGGGGAGTGCGCTGATCGAACTGCGCAGGGACGCTTCGGATACTTGGGTCATGTCCTACGACCACATCCTCTGGCCGACCGGTACCACCTACTTCTTCAGCGCGCACCTGCGCGATCGCAGCAGCAGCCTGCTGGTGGAACAGGCGCAGATCCTGCGGCTGGCGTTCCGGGTGGCGCAGCAGGCGCGGCCGTTCCGGATCAACGCGATCGTGGTGCTGCCAGACCATCTGCACGGCGTGTGGACGCTGCCGGAGGGCGACGAGGAGGGCCATCGCCGCTGGGCGCAGGTCCAGGCGATCTTCGACCGCCAATTGCCGATGGCCGATCCACGGCTGCAACTCCGGCGTGATCGCAGCCTGCGGCCACTGTGGCACAACGGCTTTCGCGAGCATCGGATCGTCGATGCCGAGGACCTGCAGCGGCATGTGGCCTACGTGCACCACAACCCGGTCAAGCACGGGCATGTGCGTGACGCGACGCAATGGCCGTACAGCTCGATCCACCGCGGCCGTCGCGAACCGGGGGAGGGCAGCTGACGTATGAGGATGGGGGCTTGCCCGCGGAGGCGTGCGGCAGGCGGTATCGGGGGATGGGTGTTGCGGACCGGGCTACTGGTGCGGGCGTGCGGTGGGCCGCAGCCAGCACCAGTGGCCCGGGAGGCGGGCACGACGCACCTTGCCGATCAGGGGCACTTCACCGGGAACACCGGCCCGGCGCCGATCAGGACCAGCGCCATGTAGTCGCTGTCCTTTGCTTTGCCCTTGAGTGTGGCATCGGGGTTGAACTTGAAGATGCCGAAGCCGCCACCGGGGCGCACCAGGGCCTTGTTGATCTGATCGGCATCGTCGCGGAAGAACTGGGCGATCTCGGCGCGGCTGGATGCCTGCAGCGGCGTGGCATCGCGCTGCCATTGCTCATCGCGGTTGAAGGACACGTAGTACTGGCCCTGCCGCTGCTCGATGCGGAATTCCGCCGGCTTGCGCGCATGGGTGGCATAGCAGCCGAGCATCGGATCGGAGGAGAACACGCCGACGCTGTTGTCCTTGCCGCAACCGGTCAGCAGGAGCAGGGACAGGAGGAGCAGGCTGGAGAACAAGCTGGGCAACAAGCGCATGGCGGTTCCTGTCGGCGGATGTTGAGGGCATTGTCCAACACGGCATGAAAAGATCCCGTCTGTGTGCACCGCGGGCGATGGTGTACGGTGACGCGATCCTCAGGAGACACCCCGTGCCGTCAGACTCTCCGCAAGCGCCGCGCTCACCATCGACGGCGCCGATTTCGGCTCAGCGATTTCCGCTGCTCGGCCTGGCCAGCTTCCTGGGCCTCCCCGTCGGGGCCGCCGCCGCCCACATCGCCACCGCTGCCAACCACGGGGTCACCGCGGGGGCCAGCACCACAGGCGTCTCCATCGGCGTCCTCGCTTCAGCGGCCGTGGGTCTGATTGCCACGGTCGGCTCGCGCGTGCGTCAGGAACGCTGGCCGTGGCTGGGCATCATCGGCGCGGTACTCAGTGCCGCGCCGATGGTGCTGTTCCTGGTCGGGATGATGTTCAAGCACTGAGCCGGAGCCGCACGCTCAGTGCCGGTGCCGCCGCCAGGCGTTCCACACATGCGTGCTGGCCAACAGCAGGCTGCCGACCACGGTCATCGGGGTTTCGGCCTCGTGGCTCGGCCAGCCCATGGCGCCGGCCAGCAGCAACAGCAGCCCGACCAACGCGGCGGCCATCGCCAGCACGGGCAGACGGTGCTGGCGGTGCGCGCGCCACAGCGCGAAGCCGGTCACCGGCGCGGCAATCGCCACAAACAGCGCATGCACCCACTCGGCTTCGGCCCACACCCCCATCAGGGGGAGCATCGCCGCGAGCAGCGGCAGGGCCAGGCAGTGCAGCAGGCATAGGCCGGACAGCGCGATGGCGCCGGCATCCAACAGGGCAGAGGATCGCTTCATGGGGCGTGGGGGTCTTGGTCTGTGAATGTTATATAGTAACATTTCACTTCCCCTCCAGACCTGCTCCGCCATGACTGCCTCTGCTGCCCTTCATGATTCCCGTCTTCCGGTGACGGTGCTGTCCGGCTTCCTCGGTGCCGGCAAGACCACCCTGCTCAATCAGCTGCTGCGCAACCGCGAGGGCCGCCGGGTGGCGGTGATCGTCAATGACATGAGCGAGATCAACGTCGATGCGCAGCTGGTCCGCGAGGGCGGCGCGGCGCTGAGCCGCACCGACGAGACGCTGGTGGAGTTCAGCAACGGCTGCATCTGCTGCACGCTGCGCGATGACCTGCTGCACGAGGTGCGCCGTCTCGCGGCGGAAGGGCGCTATGACTATCTGTTGATCGAATCGACCGGGATCGCCGAGCCGATGCCGGTCGCGGCGACCTTCTCGGTGCGCGATGAGGCCGGCTTCAGCCTCAGCGACATCGCACGGCTGGATACGCTGGTGACGGTGGTGGATGGCGCGCAGTTCCTGCACGACTTCGGCTCCAGCGATCGGCTGATCGACCGCGGCCAGCAGGCCGGTGAGGACGACGACCGTGGCGTGGTCAATCTCCTCGCCGAGCAGATCGAGTTCGCCAACGTGATCGTGGTGAGCAAGTGCGATCTGATCGATGACGACACGCTGCAGTCCACGCTGGCCGTGCTGCGCGCGATGAACCGCGATGCGCGGCTGGTGCTGTCCGAACACGGCAACGTGCCGCTGCACGAGGTGCTCGATACCGGCCGTTACGACTTCGTCAAAGCCCAGCTGGCACCAGGCTGGATGCAGGCGCTGCGCGGGCAGCACACGCCGGAGACCGAGGAGTACGGCATCACCAGTTTCGTCTACCGCTCGCGCCGGCCGTTCCATCCGCAGCGCTTCGCGCGCTTGCTCGAAACCGGGTTGGGCAGCGTGATCCGCAGCAAAGGCTTCTTTTGGCTGGCCAACCGCATGGACTCGGTGGGCGAGCTCTCCAGCGTCGGTGCGGCCACGCAGACCTCGGTCGCGGGCGTCTGGTACGCCTCGCGCGAGCGCATGGAGGCGGGCCTGGAGAACGCCGTGCCCGAGCTGCCGCCCACGCGCGTGCCCTACACGGATATCGGCTGGGCACGCCAGCAGGCGTCGTGCTGGACCGCGCCGCTGCCCACCGTGGACCAGGTCGGCGATGCCGGTGAGTACCAGGCGATGCGCAGGCTGTGGCATCCCTGGTGGGGCGACCGCCGCCAGGAGCTGGCGGTGATCGGCGTGGCGATGGACGAGCACGCGGTGCGTGCCGAGCTGGATGCCTGCCTGCTCAACGATGAGGAACTGCGCGCCGGACCACTGTTGTGGCAGCTGCTGCCGGATGCGTTCCCGGCGTGGGCGCGCGCATGAGCAAACGGATGCAGGGGTTCAGGTAGCCAGTTGCCTTGCCATCTCCTTGATGACCACTTCGATGATCGTTCGCACCATGCGCATCTCGCCGTACAGGGTCACTCCGGCGACATCAGCCCAGTACGAATTTTCTGTTTCGATCGCCGCCTTTACCGACTCAGCCAACGGAACGACACTGGATGTCATCTCGGCAAGGCGCCGCTGCGCCAAGCGCGACGGCAGGCCCAGCTGTATCCCGGCATCGACCAGCAAGGCTGGCGTGATATCGGCGAAACGCTGTACGCCGAGCAGATCCCAAGCAAGCGTAGATGCTTGCGGCCAGCTCGGACTGTCCTCTTTGTAGGCGCGGCTGCGGCCCGCGACGGTGCTGAGCAGATCGTAGTGTGGGGCAAGGTCGGTGCCACCTCTGCCGACGAGAAAGCTCAGGTTCTTCAGATGGGCATCGTCGTTGCCAGTCAGCACATTGAACACCAACCAGTCAAACAGTCGCCTGCGCGTGTTAAGTCTCTCGCGGCAGTAGTGGATCGCCGCATCCAACGTCTGAAGGCTTCCCGCACTGTATTTGTCTCCGCGCTGGAGGTTCAACAGTTGGCAGGCGTCGATGGCATGCATGCGGCGTGTGCTGCCGCCGTCCGTTACACGGTCAAACCGTTCGATCAGAAAGACCGGCTCGGGCACATAGCGTCGCTGCACCTCGGGCACCATCAGCCCCATCGCGCGGGCCAGGCGCATGACAAAATACTCGTTGATCACCGTGTGCGGATAATCAGGGTCGGTACTGTCCGGCTTCAGAACATGGGTGGACGTTTCCGTGCCGACAGGCTGGTACAGCAAGCCTTGGTCTTCGATGACGGCCAATTTGTGTTGTGCGCCGGCCAGCGACATTCGCTTTTCCGCGCCGCCGGCCAGTGAGTGGCGCGGCAGGTTCTGGATGCGCTGGGAGAGTTCGGCATCCGGCAATCGCGCCCGGCTCCCTGGCGCCAGTGTTACATGCGGGGGCAGCAGGGTCAGCGAACCCGCGGATTCAGCACCGTAGTGGGTCAGCAGGGCGAAGTCATCGCTGCCGCGGAGTCCAGCGTCCTGCGCCATGCGTGTGCGCTGCTGATCTTCTGGGAGCAGATTGTCGAAGTACCATTGCACGGGGCGCGAAGTACTGCCGTCCAGAAGGGGGCTGTGGCTGCGCGGCAGCCAAGGCGAGAGGTCGAAGCTTTCTGGATGATCACGCCAGGTGGGCGCGTACTCGAACCGCCATAGGTTTCGATGCTCGTGCAAGGTACCGACGGGCTGGCCATCCAGGGTGGCCAGCAACGAGCGCTCTGGATAGTGCAGCCCTTCCAGGAACACGTCACCCAACGCAGGTTGGGCAGCGTTGATGGATGACGGATTCATCGTTTCGCTCCGCGCATTCTGTCCTGCTCCTGCAGCAGTGCTACGGCCGCGTCGGGCACATCGATCTCCACGCGCAGGCCGAGTTCCGTTAGAACCTGGAACAGCTTCTGCCACTGCACAGTGCCGCCGCCGCGCTCGACCTTGGCAAGGAAGTTCTCGCTGACCCCGATGCCTTCGGCGGTGTCGTCCTGACGCATTCCCTGGCACTTGCGCGTGGCTCGGACCAAGGGACCGAGTTCTTCATGGTGCTTGAGCGTGACCTTCATGCATTATCCTTACGAACGTGTGGATTCTGCGGTAGTGGTGCGAGAATACGCCAAAATCCTTTTTAACGTAAGGATTTCTATTGAACGCGTGTCGACACGAGAATAATCCTCTCGATCATGAGGATTCAAGCCGGCCCGTCAGTTGCCACCCGACGCTCGTCGCGGTCAGAACGTCAGTCAAGCCGACCGCCTCCAGCAGCGCGTCATCGTGCGACACGATCATCAACGTGCCGCTGTATTGGCTGAGCATCTGCTCCAGCGCGGTCAACGAGGGCAGATCGAGGTGATTGCCAGGTTCGTCGAGCAGCAGCAGTTGCGGCGGCGTCCGCGCGTACAGCACGGACGCCAGTGCCGCCTTCAAGCGTTCGCCACCGCTGAGCGTGGCCAACGGCCGCAGGCTTCGCTCGGCATCCAGGCCGAGCAGGGCCAACTGGGTACGCAGGGTGCCTTCGCTGGCCAACGGATGCGCGCGCTGCAGCAATGACAGGGCCGAGGCCTCATCGGGCAGCATCGTGAGCGACTGATCGAGCAGGGCCACGCTCGCCGCCATCTCGACGTGCCCCGACACCGGCGGCAATGTGCCCGCCAACACCTTCAGGAGCGTGGATTTGCCACTGCCATTGCGGCCCTGCACGCCGATCCGCTGGCCGCGCTGTACGGTGAGATCCAGCGTGTTCCAGGGCGCCTGCACCCACGGCAGTTCAGCGGCGATGAGCTCGGCCACGCGCTGGGGCCCCGGCTGATGGATCACCGGGGCGAGCAGGGCGATCTCGATGTCCTGGTCCACCTCGCCGGCAGCCTCGCGCACGCGCGCATCCAGTTCGGTACGTCGCTCGCTCTGCTGTGTTTGCCAGCGGCCGGCGCTGTGCTCGCTGCGGTTCTTCATGCCACCGAGCAGGATCGGTGCCTGGTTGGCGGTGCGTGCCTGGCGTGTAGCACGCGCCTGCCGATGCTCCATGCGCTCACGCTGATCGCGCAGCTCGGTCTGCTGCTGGCGACGCTCGCGCTTGCGCAGCGCCAGCTGGGCCTCGGCACTGCGCCGCTCGTCCTGCTTCTGTTCGGCGTAGAGATCGTAGTTGCCGCCGTACTGGCGCAGCCCGCTCGGCGACAGTTCGACGATGCGCGTCATGTGCCGCAGCAGTGTGCGGTCGTGGCTGATCACGATCAGGCCGCCGTGCCAGCACTGCAGCGCCTCGATCAGGCGTGCGCGATGGGCGGCGTCGAGGTGGTTGCTGGGTTCATCCAGGATCAGCCCCTCGGCACCGCACAGGAACGCACCGGCCAGCGCGACCTGCATCGCCTGGCCACCACTGAGCGTGGCCGCCGGCCGTAGCGGATCCAGCGCGGGCAGCCCTAGCAGCTGCCATTGGGCCTGCAGCTGCTCGCGGAGGTCCCAGCGCTCACCCACGCGGGTGAAGTCGTCCGGATCCACGCTGCCGGCTTCGATACGGTGCAGGGCGTCGAGCACCGCGCCGACGCCGGCCAGATCGGCGATACGGCCGGCGGGCACGCCGCTGTGCTGCGTGAGCAGGTGCACCGGCCCGCTGCGCACGATGCGGCCGGCGGTGGGCGTGAGATCGCCACTGAGCAGGTGCGCGAGCAGGCTTTTGCCCACGCCGTTGCGCCCGACCAGGCCGGTCGGGGTGCCGTCGAACGCGGCGGACAGTTCGGAAAACAGGACCCGGCCGTCGGGCAGGGTATGCGTCACGCGATCGAGCGTGAGAGCGAATGCGGTCATGCGACCTCCATTGGATGCCAAAGACTCCCCTCCTGCGGAACAGGTGGGTGGAGACGGGCCGTCAGACGACGGCGGCATCAATGGCGCATGTAGGCCTACCTCGGCAACAAAGGCGGCTGGCTGCCGCGCGGCCAGTATAAAACCGCCCGGCGGCAGGGCGATGAACGCCGCCTGCTCAGCAGCTGACCCCGGTCAGCCGGGCGCTGATGAAATCGATGAAGACCCGCAGCTTGGGCAGCACATGGCGGCCGGAGGGCCACAGCAGGTAGAAGGTGCCGCAGGCATGGATGCGGTCGGCCATCACCCGCTGCAGGCGGCCGTCGGTCAGCGCCTCGCGCACCGAGTGCTCGGGGATATAGGCGATGCCGCGCCCGGCGAGCGCGAAGGCCAGCCGCGCTTCGATCGTATTGCTGACCATCGAGACCGGCAGTGCCAGCGGCGCGGCGCCCGGCGTCTGCGGCAGCGGCCAGGGTTCCAGCTTGCCGCTGCTGGGGAAGCGGTAGTGCAGGCAGTCGTGCTGCAGCAGGTCCTCGGGCACGCGAGGCGTACCGCGGCGGGCCAGGTAGTCCGGGGACGCGACCAGATAGCGCGGAAACACGCCGAGCTGCCGCGCGCTCAGGCGTGAGTCCGTTGGCGCGCTGACCCGCAGCACGGCATCGAAGCCTTCCTCGATCACATCCACCAGGCGGTCATCGAAATCCAGCTCCAGGCGGATGCCGGGATACGCGGCCATGAACTCGGTGAGCAGCGGCAGCGAGATGTCGCCGACCAGCGGCAGGCTGACCCGCAGCACCCCCGTGGGCGCCTCGGTCTGCTGGACCAGCTCGTCGCGGGCGGCGTCACGCTCATCGAGGATGCGCCGGCATCGGACCAGGAAGCGCTCGCCTTCGGCGGTGAGGGTGACGCTGCGGGTGCTGCGATGGAACAACCGCACGCCGAGTGCCTGCTCCAGACGCGACACCGTCTTGCCGGCTGCCGAGGCGGAGATGCCGAGCACGCGGCCGGTCTCGACGAAGCTGCGGGTGTCGGCGACCTGCACGAAGGTCTGCAGGTTGCCAAGGTTGTCCAGGGCTGACATGGGCGGTTGCACGGGGGGGAAGGGGGGAACTGTAGCGGTCGGCAGCGCTGGCGGGGCAGGAGGCGGCGGCATCGGCCCGCAACAGTGTGGTGCGCGGGGGCGGTGGGGGCCGAAGACCTTGCAGGGAGCGCGCCTTGCCGATTGCGGCCTCGCGGCTCCGGAATGTGCGGAGCGCCAACCGGCTGTTTCGCTGAACGCTCACGGCCTACCGTGGCGCTCCCTCACTTCTCGGCGCCGCCATGTCCTCCTTCCCTTACCTCCGCGACCCCACGCGCCCGCTGGATGTGGCCCCCACCCAGGCGCGCCCATGAGCGGGCACGCGGTCGATTCCAACGCCGTCCCCCTGCCCAACGCCGCCAGCCGGTTGCCCTTCGGCGGGCTGCTCGCCCTGGCCTGCGCAGGCTTCATCACCATCCTCACCGAGGCGCTTCCGGCCGGCCTGCTGTCCCCGATGAGCGCCGATCTCGGCGTCAGCCGCGCGCTGGTCGGGCAGTTGGTGACGATCTACGCGCTGGGCTCGCTGGTCGCCGCATTGCCGATGACCGCGCTGACCCGGCGCTGGCCGCGCCGCCCGTTGATGCTCACTGCCATCGCCGGCTTCGTGGTGGTCAACACCATCACCGCGATGACGCACCACTATGGGCTGATGCTGGTCGCGCGCTTCTGCGCGGGCATCAGCGCTGGCCTGCTGTGGTCGCTGGTGGCCGGGTATGCCAGCCGCATGGTGGTGCCGCAGCTGCAGGGCCGCGCGATCGCCGTGGCGATGGTGGGTACGCCGCTGGCACTGTCGTTGGGCATTCCGGCCGGTACGCTGCTGGGCCAGACCATCGGTTGGCGCTGGGCGTTCGGGTTGATGTCGCTGCTCAGTGTTGGCCTGCTGGTGTGGGCGCGGCTGGTGCTGCCGCCCTTGCCAGCCCCGGGCGCGGCGGCCCAGCAGCCGCTGGGCAACGTACTGCGGCTGCGCGGCATGCGCACCGCGTTGCTGACGATGTTCCTGTACGTGCTGGCGCACAACGTGCTCTACACCTACATCGAACCGTTTGCGGCGCTGTCCGGCGCGGCGGTGTGGCTGGATCGTCTGCTGCTGGTGTTCGGCGTGGCCGCGCTGGTCGGCATCTGGATCACCGGCCTGCTGGTGGACCGCTGGCTGCGCGCGCTGGTGATCGCCAGCACGGTGGCCTTCGCACTCTCGGCGGTGGCGTTCGGGCTGTGGCCGGGCTCGCCGTGGGTGCTGGTGATCGGCACGGTGGTCTGGGGAATCTCCTTCGGTGGCGTTCCCACGCTGTTCCAGACCGCCGTGGCGCGCCGGGCGGACGAGGCCGGGGACATCGCGCAGTCCTTCGTGGTGACCGGCTGGAATCTGGCCATCGCACTGGCGGGCATCGTCGGCGGCGTGATGCTGGAAACCGTCGGTGAACGCTGGCTGCCCGTGGTCCTGCTGGTGCTGCTGCTGGCCACGTTGGTGGTGGTGCTGCGCCAGCCGCGCGCCTGGGCGCCGATCACGCACTGAGCCCAGCCGCCGCACCCGACAAGGTGGGCTGCGATACCCGGCGCTATGCTGGGGCCGGGTATCGCGATGGGAGCAGCGGGTGCGCAAGGGATTCTTTCGATGGGGTGTGCTGGCACTGCTGTGCCTGGCCGGTATCGCACACGCGGCGGAGCCGGAGCGGCGCATCGCGCTGACCATCGACGATCTGCCCTGGCAGCGTCTGGACGAACGCGCAGAGCCCGCGCTTGCCGCACGCCATGCGCAGTTGATCGCGGCCCTGAAGCAGGCCGACGTGCCGGTGGTGGGGTTCGTCAACGAGGTCAAACTCGAGGTGGATGGACGGGTGCAACCTGCGCGCGTGCAGATGCTGCGCGACTGGCGCGATGCCGGGTTCGAGCTGGGCAACCACACGTTCGGCCATGTCGATCTGCATGCGATCGGGCTGGCCGCGTATGAGCAGGACATCCTGCGCGGTGAGGTGACGCTGCGCCCGTTGCTGGCCGAGACCGGGCAGGCACCGCGCTGGTTCCGGCACCCGTATCTGCGTGCCGGGCAGTCCCCGGAAGAACGTGCTGCGCTGGGCGTATTCCTGCAGCAGCATGGCTACCGGATCGCTCCGGTAACGGTCGACAACAGCGAGTGGATCTGGGCGTTCGCCTACGACCGGGTGCGTGATACCGAGACCGATCCGGTCGCGCGTGAGGCCCGCCTGCGCCAGCTGCGCCGTGGCTACGTGCCGTACATGCTCAACAAGCTGGACTACTACGAGCAGCAGGGACAGCAGCTGCTGGGCCGGCTGCCTGCACAGGTGTGGTTGATCCACGCCAATGCGCTCAGCGCGGACTGCGTGGAAGAGCTGGTCGCAGCCACGCGCCGGCGCGGCTATCGCTTCATCTCGCTGGAGGACGCACTGCAGGATCCGGCCTACCAGCATGCCGATGGCTACAACGGCGCCGGGGGCATCAGCTGGATCCAGCGCTGGGCCATGGCCGAGGGCAAGCCGAAGGCGTTCTACGCTGGCGAGCCGCAGGTACCGGCGTGGGTGATGACGCTGGCGGGGCTGGAGGCCGAATAGACAGTCGGCTCAGCCGGGTTCGTCGTTGCCGGGCTTCTGCATGTCTTCCGGCGCCTGTCCGTACTGCTGCTTGCGCTGCTGGTGGAACGCCATGAACTCGGCCGGCGGCAGTGCCTTGGAGAACAGCCAGCCCTGCCCGAACTCGACCTGGCGCGCCTGCAGGTAGGCGAGCTGCGCGGGCGTTTCCACGCCTTCGGCCACGGTGAACAGCCCCAGCGTCTTGGCCATGTCGATGATGTGCGAGGTGACCGGGCTGGTGGCGCTGTCGGTCCCGATCGCATCGATGAACGACTTGTCGATCTTCAGCGCATCCAGTGGCAGTTGCTGCAGGTACTGCAGGCTGGAATAGCCGACACCGAAATCATCGATTGCCACGCAATGACCGATGCGGCGCGCGTTGGCCAGGCTGGTACGCGCGCGGCGGATGTCAATGAAACCGCGCTCGGTCGCCTCCAGCCAGATCTGCTGGGGATGGATGCCGGTGCCCTGCAGTTTGGCGCTCAGTACCTTCAGCGCCCGTCCGCTGCTGACATCCTCGGCGGCCAGATTGATCGCGATGTGTGCGGTGCGGTCCTGTGTCAACAGCTCGCGCATGTCGGCGATCACGTGATCGATCACCTGGTCGGTCAATGCCTCGATCAATCCTGCCTCTTCGGCCAGAGGAATGAACAGGTCCGGCCGCACCAGGCTGCCGTCGGGACGGCGCCAGCGCACCAGCGATTCAGCGCCCACGCAGATGCCGGTATCCAGCTCGATGATCGGCTGGTAGTGCATGAAGAACTCGCGCCTGCGCACGGCGGTGGCCAGCTCACCGCGCAGCGAGAGCCGCCGCCGCGACAGCCAGATCACGCCGCCGATCACCGCCAGCGCACCGAGCACACCCAGCGGAATGAACTGCCAGATCTGGTGGCGGAAGGCCGCCACCAGGTCGGTGCGCGGCGCCGTCGCGACGGCCAGCCATTCCTGGTCCTGCGCGGTGGCATACAGCGTCTGCCCTTCGATACCGCTGGCCGGGTCGCGCAGCAGCCGCTGCAGCAGCGCCTGGTCCTGGATGTCCTGCTGCGCGATCAGGCGCCCGTCGGGGCTGGCGACGGCCAACCGCACATTGGGGTCGGCGATCACGTCGACCAGCCGCGCCGGGTCGATCAGGATGTCGTAGCGCCCGTAGCTCAGGGCCATCAGCGGCTGCTGGTTGCTGCCGGCCAGCGGCTGCACGCCCAGTGTGATGCCGGCACCTTCGGCGGTCACGTACGTCGGCGTGGGCTGCACGATCTCGGCGTCCATCGGTCCCCAGGAGGTGCAGATCAGCCGGCCGTTCTCGAAGTAGCTCACCTGCTCGGCCGAATGGGTGCTCATCACCAGGCGGCGCATCAGCCGCAGGTGCTCGGGTGAGCAGGCCTGCAGCGGGCTCTGCTCAAGCTCGCGCAGAGTGTCCAGCGCACCTTCGTATGACCGGTGCGCCCGCTGCAGCGTGCGCTCGGCAGTGGTCTGCAGGCGCACCTGCTCGGACTCGCTGACCCGGCTCCAGGTGAAGTACAGCACGGTGGCGATCGGCACCAGGGCACCGAGCAGGGCCAGCAGGATGGTGACGGCGATGATCCGGGCGCGGTTCAAGCAGATCTCGATGCCTCGTCGAAAGGGGGTTCCATGGCAGCCCGGCGGGCCAGGGCAGTCGCGGCCCCGAGCCGCTATATGACCATCAGTGCGCGGGGATTGAAACCAGGGCCGTGGGATGTCGCCCGGCGAGGTGGCTTGGCCGACGACGGAGCGCGGACGAAACCGGCCGTTTCCGTCACCCTTCCCTGCCGCCGGACACTCTGGTCGCGCGGGTGATCAGCCCGGTATTCACCTTCGGTTCGCGCCCCCGGCCGGATGATCGCGCCGCACCCTTCCGTGCCCCGCTCCGAGCCTGATGAATCCGACCCTGCCTGCCGCGTTGGCCCTGGTGTCGTTGCTGCTGCCTGGCCTGGCATCGGCGCGCACGGTCTATCGCTGCGTGCAGAGCAACACGGTCAGCCTGGCCACCGCCCCCGAGCCGGGCTCCAAGTGCACCCCGCAGCAGATCGACGACAACGCGGTGCAGACCCCCAACCTGTGGGGCAACATGGGCATCTTCAGCGGCACCCTGTACGAACGTGAGCAGGACGGTGCACTGGTCTACTCCACCCGCAACCTGCCGGGCTCGCGGGTGTTCCTGAAGTTCACCGTCGCCACGCCACCCGGCGAGCCGGCGCACGAAGGCCTCGGCAAGGTCGGCGCGCCGCAGTTGAACCGGCACGCCAAGCAGTTCAAGGCGGCAGCCAAAGCCACCGGGGTGGATGATGCCTGGCTGCGCGCGATCGCCCATGCCGAGAGCAATTTCGATGCCGGTGCGATCTCGCCCAAGGGCGCCCAGGGCGTGATGCAGCTGATGCCCGATACCGCCACCGAATACGGCGTGGCCGATCCGCTCTCGGCCGAGCAGTCGATCAGTGGCGGCGCGCGTTATATGAAGGCGCTGCTGCGTCGCTACAAGGGCGACCGTGTGCTGGCCGCCGCCGCCTACAACGCCGGCATCGGTGCGGTAACGCGCTACAAGGGCGTGCCCCCGTATGCCGAGACGCTGGCCTATGTGGAAAAGGTCAGCGCGTTGTACGTGCGCTACCGCGAAGCGATGGGGTTCAAGGTGGAGACGCCGGCGAAGTAGGGGCGGTGCTTCAGGGCGGTACGTCCTTCCTTGGCGACAGCCCCGATTGAAACCGGAACGTGGCATCCACACACATCGCTGTCGCCGTGCAGGGTTTGCAGGCACGCTGCGAGCGGCTAAGGTCGTGTCCCGAACAGCAGCAGGCAAGGACAGCGATGACGCGCGGACGATGGACGATGGTGGTGCTGATCGCCGCCCTGATGGCGGCAGCGTTGGCCTGGACCTTCCTGCGCGAACCGGCGCCGCCGGCACCGCCACCGGGACCGGTGGCGACGGCTCTGGGCTGGACGCCGCAGATCAGCGTGCTGGCCGGCGACGGCGTCAGCGGCACTGCGGACGGCCCCGCCCTCCAGGCGCGCTTCGCCGATCCGTACGGCCTGGCCGTGGACGCGCACGGCGTGGTGTACATCGCCGATGCCGGCGACAACAACCGCATCCGCCGCCTGCATCCCGATGGCCGCGTGGACACCCTGGCCGGGCAGGGCGAAGGCTGGCGCGATGGCGCTGCCCTGCAGGCGCAGTTCAACACGCCCTCCGCGATCGCGCTGGATGCGGCCGGCAACGTCTTCGTCGCCGATACCGGTAATCACGTGATCCGCCGCATCGCGGTGGACGGCACCGTGAGCACGCTGGCCGGTGATGGCCAGCGGGGCTTCGTCGATGGGCCGGCCGCGCAGGCGCGTTTCGATGGGCCGATGGGCGTGGCGGTGGACGCCGGCGGCCGCGTGTATGTGGCCGATACCTACAACGACCGCATCCGCGTCATCGAACCCGATGGACGGGTGCATACCGTCGCCGGTGGTGAGCGCCCGGGGCTGGTGGAGGGCATCGGCGCGGCCACCCGCCTGGATACGCCGGTGGCGCTGGCATTGGATCCGCAGGGCAATCTGCTGATCGCCGACCTGTTCAACAACGCGATCCGCCAGCTCGCGCCGGACGGCACGCTGAGCACCCGCGTGGCCGATGGCGGCCTGCTCAGTGGTCCGCTGTCGTTGGCGGTGACCCACGACGGGGTGATCTACGCCAGCGACATCAACGGCAAGGTGGTGCAGATCTCGGCGCAGGGTCATCAGCTGGCCTTGGCCGGCGTACCGCCGCAGCCGCGCTTCGCCCGGCCGACCGCGCTCGCGCTGGATGCCGACGGTGGGTTGTACCTGGCCGATGCCGCGTCCTACCGTGTGCACCGGCTGCATGCGCTGGCGGCAGGAGCGACCGCACCGCCTGCGCTGATCGGCCCGGCGCCGGACGCACCGTTGCCCAACACCGCTGGCCGCTGGCCGTTGGCTCCGCAGGATGGCTGGCATGAGGTGGCCGGCACGCTGGGTGAAGTGCGTGGCGACTTCAAGGGCGAGAGCCGCCACCACCTGCATGGCGGCTTCGATATCCGCGGTGATGTCGGCCAGCCGGTGCTGGCGATTGCCGATGGCAAGGTGGATACGCCGTTCGCGGCGTGGTCGGTCGGTGGCCAGGCCGAGGGGCTGTCACTGGGCCGGCTCAAGTACATCCACATGAAGGTCGGCCGCGATCCGCGCGACCAGCCGTTCGATGCGCGCTGGCAGCAGCTGTTCGGTGAGGACGGCAAGCTCGAGCGCGTCCGCGTGCGTCGCGGCACCCGTTTCGCTGCCGGTGAGGCGCTGGGCAGCATCAACCGGATGGCGCATGTGCACCTGAGCGTGGGCGCCAGCGGCTTCGAACGCAATGCGGTGGCGCTGGGCTTCACCGGCTATGCCGACACCTTCGCGCCGCGCATCACCGACGTGGCAGTGCTGGACGATCTGGATCAGCCGATCAAGACCGGTGCCGATGGCCGCGTTGCGATCCCCCGCCAGGGTCCTGGCGTGCAGATCGTGGTGGAGGCGTGGGACCAGGTGGACCGCAATCTGCCACGGCGCCGGCTGGGGCTGTACCAGGTCGGCTATCAGGTGCTGGATGCCCAAGGCCAGCCGTTGGCCGGCTACGAGCAGCCGCGCTTCAACATCGTGTTCAACCGGATGCCGCGCGAGGACAGCGCCACCCGGGTGGCCTACGCGCCGGACAGCGGCATCACCGTGCATGGCAGTGCGGTCACGCGGTTCCGCTATCTGGTCACCAACACCGTGCGCGATGGGCTGGTCGAGACCGGGCGCTGGCAGCCCGATGCATTGCCCGCCGGCGACTACATCCTGCGTGGCAGTGCGCGTGACTACAGCGGCAATGAGGCGATCGGGCCGCGTGATCTGAAGGTCACGCTGCTGCCCTGAGCGGGATCAGGCGCCGACGCGCACGCGCTCGGCGTCCATGTCGGCCAGCGGCCGCACCTCGATGCTGCCGAAACGCGACCACGGGAACTGCTGGGCGATGCGCATCGCCTCGGCGTGGTCCGGCGCGTTGATGAGATTGAAGCCGGCCAGCAGCTCGTGGGTCTCGGCGAACGGGCCATCGGTGATCCGGGTCTGGCCCTGGCGCACGCGCACCGTGCGCGCGCTGTCCACCGGTTCCAGCTTCTGCGCCAGCACGAGGGTGCCCTCGGCCTGCAGCCGGTCGGCGTGCTGCAGGCAGTCGTGCATCAGGTGGTCGTATTCGTCGCTTGGCAGGGCCTGCAGCAGACCCTCGTCGATATAGATCAGCAACAGGAATTGCATGGCCGGACCAGGAGGAGCGGGGGATACCGCATGATGCCTCAGCCCACGCCCGTGACGTGTTGCAGCGCCGCAGCGGCGCCCCGTCCAGGGGCGGAAAAATAAATTCCTGCGGCGTGTCGATTTGCGCCCTCCTGGCACGTTGTATCCAGTGAACGGCCCGGGTTACGGGCTGGCACACCGGAGAACCCCGTGAAAGTCATGGTACTGGTCAAGGCAACTGCGGCTACCGAGGCCGGTCAACTGCCCACCGAGCAGGAGATCCGCGCCATGGGCGCCTACAACGAGCAGCTGGTCCAGGCCGGGATCATGCTGGCCGGCGAGGGCCTGCACCCGACCTCGCGTGCCCGCCGGGTGGCGTTCGGCAGCGAATCGCCGCGGGTCATCGACGGCCCGTTCGCTGACACCGGCGAGCTGGTCTGCGGGTTCTGGCTCTGGCAGGTGCGCTCGCTGGACGAGGCCACTGAATGGCTCAAACGCGCCCCGTTCGCGCCGGGCGATGTGGTCGAGCTCCGCCCGATTCTCAGTGCCGAGGATTTCGGCGCGGCCTTCACCCCCGAGCTACAAGCGCAGGAAAAGCGTCTGCGCGACCAGATCGGCACCGACGATTGACCCATCCCACATCCCTGGAGCATTCCCATGAAACTGATTCCGTTCCTTGGCTTCAACGGCAAGACCCATGAGGCGATGGCCTTTTATGCGCAGGTGCTGGGCGGCAAGGTCACCTCGGAAATGAAGTACCGCGATATGCCACCGATGGAAAGCCAGGAGGGCTGTGGCGAGATGCCGCCGGAAACGCTGGACCACGTCGCGCACAGCCAGCTGGAGGTGGGGTCGGCGATCCTGATGGCGGCCGATGGGCCATCTTCCGAGGGGCAGGGCGGCACCACGATCAACATCGAGGTCGACTCGATCGAGGACGCCGAGCGCGTGTTCAACGCGCTGGCCGACGGAGGTGAGATCAAGATGCCGATCACCGAAACCTTCTGGGCCCATCGCTGGGGCTTTCTGATCGACCGCTACGGCAAGCCGTGGATGGTCAACTGCATGAAGCAGCCCTGAGCCCGGACGGGCGCGATGGCACCCCGCCGCGCAGCTTGTACCCGCCTCGCACCGGTGGTCTGATCAGCCGCATGGACACGGCACTGACGCAACGACTGGAGACGATCTGGCGCATGGAGTCGCCAGTGCTGACCGCCCGCCTGACCCGCCTGCTTGGCGGCGATGTCGGCCGTGCCGAAGAGCTGGTCCAGGACACCTGGCTGGCCGCGCTGGAGCGCTGGCCCAGCCAGGGCGTGCCGGACAATCCCGGAGCGTGGCTGATGACCACCGCGCGCAACCGCGCCATCGATGTGCTGCGCCAGCACCAGCGGGTCGCCGGCCAGCATGCGCAGTACGGCAGTGCGCTGGAGCCGCTGCCGTTGCCGGCGCCCGACGACAGCGGTGCGCTGGAAGACGATATCGGCGATGACCTGCTGCGGTTGATGTTCGTGGCCTGCCATCCAGTGCTGGCCGCCGATGCGCGCGTGGCATTGACGCTGCGGCTGCTCGGCGGGCTGACCACCGAAGAGATCGCGCGCGCCTTCCTGGCCCCGGAGCCGACCATCGCCCAGCGCATCGTGCGCGCCAAACGCATGCTGGCGCAGAAGCAGGTGCCGTTCGACGTGCCACGCCAGGCGGCGCTGCCGGAGCGGTTGGCCTCGGTGCTGGAGGTGGTCTACCTGATCTTCAACGAAGGCTATGCTGCCAGTGCCGGCGATGACTGGATGCGCCCGGCGTTGTGCGACGAAGCGCTTCGGCTGGGCCGCGTGCTGGCCAGCCGCCTGCCGGCCTGGCCGCAGGTGCAGGGTCTGCTCGCGTTGATGGAGCTGCAGGCATCGCGCACCGCTGCCCGCACCGATGCGACGGGTCACCCGATCCTGCTGCCCGAGCAGGACCGCACGCGCTGGGACTGGCTGCAGATCGCCCGTGGCCAGGCGGCCCTGCAGCAGGCGGTGGCGCTGGGCGGCAGCGAGGATCCCTATGTGCTGCAGGCCGCCATCGCCGAGTGCCACGCGCGGGCGCGCCGCGCCGAAGACACCGATTGGGCAAGGATGGCGGCGCTTTACGCGCGGCTTGCGCAGGTGCAGCCTTCGCCGGTGGTGGACCTCAATCGGGCCGTTGCCGTGTCGCGTGCGCAGGGAGCGGCGGCGGCCTGGCCGCTGGTCGAGCAGCTCAGCGCTGATGCGCGCCTTCGCGACTATGCGCCGCTGGCCGTAGTGCAGGGCGACCTGCTGGCGCAGCTGGGCCGTGCGGCCGACGCACGGGCGGCGTTCGAGCGGGCAGCAGCGCTGACCGCCAACGGCCGCGAACGCGCGCTGTTGCAGGCGCGCGCGGAGGCTCTGGCACAAGGCTGACGCAATCTCATCTTGTCGGTCTGCATGGTTGCGGCTATCGTTGCGCCCTTCACAAGCATGACTGGGGCTGACCCCCGGTCAGCAACCACAGGGACAAAGGCTGATGCCGTCAGGGAAGAAACCGCTACGCGCGATGCGCGCGTGGATGCTGCTGTGCGTGTTCCTCATCACCCCGTTCGCGCATGCGGCCGACAAGGTACAGCAGGCGTACTGGGCTGGCTTCGCCTATACCGGCGAGCAGGCTGCCCGCAGCGAGGTTGCGCCGCATAGCAGCCGGGTCATCGACCGGCGCGGTGCGGAGGCATTGAACCACCAGCTCGCCAGTGCCCTGCGCCGCCAGCCGCCCGCCCACCTGCAGCTGATCAGCGACCAGCTTGCCAAGCTGGATGGCACCACCAGCGCCACCGTGCTCGCCGCGGCGCTGGACCGTGAACTGGTCTCGGTCGAGCCGATCGGCGACCAGTACAAGGTGCTGGTGGAGGTGGCACTGCAGGCGCTGTTCTTCGATTTCCGCGAGCGCCAGGTCATCGCCTCCTACCCGATGACGCTGCAGCGTATCGACCTGCAGGACGACCGCCCGTCCGAAGGGGATATCGACGCGATCATCGCCGATCTGCTCTATGGCACTGCCGCCACCGCACTGCCGCAGGTACTCGCACAGACCCTGGCCAACGCGCAGCTTCCCAACGCCTCGATGCGGCGGCTGCAGGTGGGTGGGGTGACGTTGTCCGATGCGGCCCGGGTCAAGCTGCCCGACCCTGCGATGGAAGGCACGCTGCGCGCCACGCTGGCCCATGAGCTGTCCAAGACGCTGTCGTCCAACACCGGCATCGGCCTGTTGCCACCGGCCACCGGGGAAGCGATCGGCGGTGCGATGGCCGCGCGCTTTGCCGACGGCAAGGTGTATCAGCTCAAGATTCCCGAACCCGATTACGTGGTCACGCTGACGCTCGACGCAATGAAGAGCGGCGTCGTCAATGAAACCGCGGCCATGAAGACGATGCTGTTCGGCGCGTTCTTCCAGGTAAAGGTGACCGAGCCCTTCTCCGGCAAGGTGTATTTCGACCAGCCCCTGCGCAAGGGTGCCACCAAGGTGGTGCCGGTCACGCAGTGGCGGGTGGACCAGTGGTCGGCCAACTACGAAACCGTGTTGGCCGGCTTTGATGCGTTCGCTGGCGCTGCTGCCAAACGGGCGGATTCGCGCGCCTGGCTGGATGAGCAGAAGCCGGGCGGACGCCCCCTGCAACAACAGATCCAGGCCCTCCAGGAGTTGATCAAGTCATGTCGTTGATTCGTGCTGTACTGCTGATTCTCATTGCATTGATGGTCACCGCGCCGGTCGCGGCGCAGACCGCCAGTTCCCGCGGCATGGGCTCGGCCAGCTATGGTCTGCGCCTGAGCGCCGATACCCGTGCCCAGGCCCTGAACAAAGCCAAGGTCAACGCACTGGAAGCCTATATCGCCGAATCGGGCGCGGCCAAGCTGCGCCTGTTCGAGTCGCGCCGTCCGGAGTTCATCGGCGAGATCGACCGCTTCGTGCTCTCCACCGTGACCCTGTCGGAGAACGAGGACAAGAAGGCCAAGACCTACACGATCAGCGTTCGCGCCGAGATCAACACCACGCTGCTGCAGACCAAGCTGGATGCTGGCTCGGCCGTGGCCGGCGCACGCAGCAACGAACGCTCGCTGCTGACCTTCCTGTTCATGGCGCGCTCGCAGGACACCGTGCAGTCGTTCCAGGACAAGGAATACCGCCGCGTTGACGCCAGCCGCAGCTATGACGAAAACACCCGCGAAGGCGACTCCTTCCGTGGCAACTCGGTCAGCACCAACGGCAGCGTCAACCAGAACGCCTCGGTGTCGGTGACCAGCGGCGGCAGCACCACTGCGCGCAGCGACACCATCAGCTGGAAGGTGGCCAACGCCGCCGAGGTCAACACCGCGATGACCGGTGCCTTCAGCAGCGCCGGCTACGAAGTGGTTGAAGCGGAGTACGTCGAAGGCGAAAGCGGCGGCCTGCTCAGCATCGATCGCATCCGCAAGGATTTCAGCACCGGCAACGACCTGTCTGCCGCCACCCTGCGTGATACCGCCAACGGCATCCGCGCCGCGAACATTCCGTACATCGCGGTCGGCACCCTGGATATCGGCATGCGTGACCGCGATCCGGCCTCGGGCAATACCCGCGTGTACGTCACGGTGACCGGCAAAGTGCTGGACGTGACCGGCCGCTTCCCGCGCACCGTTTCTTCGGTCGGCCCGGTGCAGTACGCCGGCCTGGGCCCGAACGAAACCGTCGCCCGTACCAATGCGTTGCGCGAGGCTGCCGAACAGGCCGCCCAGCAGATGATCAACGAGCTGAACGTCAAAGCCGTTCGTTGACGCCGTGCGGCGAACATCGGTGCGCCGCCCGCCCCATTGCCTCCAGATCGTTTTTTTCGCCCGTGCCTGCACGGGCGTTCTTCCCTCACACAGGACCCATCCCATGATCCGTACTACCGTCATCGCACTCGCCATCGCTGCCTCCTTCGCCGCGCCCGCGCATGCTCAGTTGAGCAAGCTCAAGGGTCTGGTCGGCGGCGCGACCGCCACCGAAGCCAGCGCCGCCGGCGCCCCGGACGAAGCCGCGCAGGATGCACTGGTGCGCCGTTTTGTCGCGTCGCAGTCGCATTCGCTGGCCGCGCAGACCTCCTTCGCCAAGGCCTTCGGTCTGGCCGAGCAGGTGCAGCTGCTGGAAGCCGAGCGTCAGGCGCTGTCGTCCGGTGCGGTGGACGTGAGCAAAATGAAGAAGTCCGTGTCGGTCAGCGAAGCCGCCCAAGCGGCGATCGATGAGCGCGTTGCCGCGCAGCCGGAACTCAGCGCCGAATCCAAGCAGTACTACACCGAAGGCCTGGTCTCGCTGATCGCCTCGGCGGCTGAAGGCCAGAAGCTGAGTGGCGAAGCCAGCAACTTCGCCGGTGGCATGAAGAACCTCGGCGCGGCGCAGATGGCCACGCTGGGCCGCAAGCTGGTCGCCGGTGCGTGGGTCGCCAAGGAATCCCCGGGCTACCTCAAGGGCCTGTACGACACCTCCAAGTCGGCGATGACGTTCGCCCGCGCCAGCAAGATCAAGGTGCCGGGCAATGCAGATGCGATGCTCGACGGCCTGAACTGATCCGGGACGGCCACGCATGCAGATTTCTACCCGACTGCTGAGCCTGGCCATCGCCGCTACCCTGCTTGCCGCGTGCGGCAAGCAGGAGGCGCCGGTGGACGAGGTTGCCAGCAAGACTGAATCCAAGGTGCTTTCGGCTGCGAATGCCGACACCGGGCCGTTGCGCGGTACGCCTGATTTCGGCGGCACCACCCAGGTCGCGCGGGAAGCCGACGGTATTGGCAGCACGCCGGAACTGGCTGTACTGGCTGCGCTGCAGTCGGCCGTGGCGCAGGTCAACGGCGTCCGTGTCGCCAGCCAGATGCAGACGCTCCGCGCCGGTCTGGATGTCGATGTCGACGGTCACCACGTCGGCAGCCTCCAGGCCAATGCCTTCGCCCAGCAGGCGATCGCGGCGTCGCAGGGAGCCGTGCTGGGCTACGAGATCCTCTCGCAGGAGGAAATCCGTCAGATTGATGAGGAAGTGATTGAACGCGTGCGGGCCAGCGATGCCGGCTTCACGTACGCCGCCTCGGCGTCGGCCAGTGGCTCGGCACAGGCGCAGGCCGACGCGAGCGGACAAGGCGGTTCGGCTTCGGCCAGCGTCAAGCAAAGCTACAAGGAAAGCGCGAAGGTCGATGCCAAGCGGGGGGCGAGTTCGTACGAGTCCGACGTTAGCCATCGCACCATGCGCAGTTACTGGAAGGTCCGCATCCGTGCCGACATCGCCAAGTACCGCGCACCGGACGAGCAGGGCCGGCCGAAGATCGTCGTCGCCCTGCCGCACGTCCGGTCGGGTAGCTATGCCGTCGGCGATGGCCGGGTAAGCAGCGAAGAGGTGGCGCGTGCCATCCGTGCACGCCTGTCCGACACGCTGACCCAGACCAAGCGTTTCATCGTGCTCGATCGTGAGTTCGGCGATGAAATGCAGGCCGAGATCGATCACATCAACAGCGGCAACGTGCGCCTGCAGGACACCGCACGCCTGGGCCAGCAGCTGGCGACGGATCTGATCCTGATTCCGAGCATCGAGCGTTTCGAGTACCCGCGCAGCGTGCGTCAGCTGCGCATGTCCGATCGCCAGGTGAGCTCGTACTCCGGCGGCGGTCGCATCACGTTGCGGCTGATAAACGCGGCCACCGGTGAAGTGGTGATGTCCGACAGTTTCGACCACCAGTTGGCCTCGACCGGGCCGAGCACGCTGCCGCGTGTGGTGGACGGCAAAGGCATGGCCGCGACGATGATGGATTCGCTGTCCGGCCAGATCGGGACCGCGATCATCACCGAGATCTTCCCGGTCTCGGTCGTATCGTTGAGCGGTGACCAGGTGGTGCTGAGCCAGGGCGGCGACGCGCTGCAGGTCGGCCAGCGCTGGCAGGCGGTGATGCTGGGCGAGGCCCTGAAGGACCCGCAGACCGGCCGCTCGCTGGGGCGCAATGAGACCCCGTGCTGCACAATCCGCATTGATCGCGTTGCCGCGCAGACCTCGTACGGGACGCTGGAAGAAGGTGCGGATCTCGGCGGCGCAGGCTTCCGCCCGGGTGCCATTGAACTGCGCAAGCAATTGGGTGCGGTGAAGCCAGCCACGACCGCTGCGGCGCCGTCGGGTAGCGGCAAGGCACCGGTCCGTGCCGCCAAGCCTGCCGCGGCGGCCAAGCCGGCAGAAGATCCGAACTGGTAAACGATGGCGCCGGGCCTTGGCCCGGCGCCTGTCCAGCTGCGGCATCGCCTACACTCGGGGTCCAGGTTTGGTCCCGTTGTGGAGAGAGCGATGAAGCGAGTAGTACTGAGCGTGCTGGCCCTGTCGGTGTCTGGCGCCCTGATGGCGGCGACGCCCAAATTCGACGGCGCGCGGATCTCCGCCGACGTCAAGGAGCTGGCCTCCGATGCCTACGAAGGCCGCTCGCCGGCCACGGCCGGTGAAGAAAAAACCATCGCCTTCCTGAGCAAGCAGTTCGCCGCGGCCGGCCTGCAGCCGGGCGGCGACCTCAAGGACGGCAAGCGCCTGTGGACACAGGCCGTGCCGCTGCTCAAAGGCGATATCGTCGGCACCCCGAGCCTGTCGCTGAGCAGCAAGGGCACGCCGCAGACGCTGAGCCAGGGCAAGGAAATCGCCGTGCGTGCCGCCATGAACGGTGCCAGCGAGGTGGACATCAAGAACGCGCCGCTGGTGTTCCTGGGCTACGGCGTCAAAGCCGGCGAGCGCAACTGGGACGACTTCAAGGGCGTGGACCTGAAGGGCAAGATCGCGGTCGTGCTGATCAACGACCCGGACTTCGAAACCGGCCAGGGCGATTTCGACGGCAAGGGCATGACCTACTACGGCCGTTGGACCTACAAGTACGAAGAAGGCGCGCGCCAGGGCGCCCTGGGTGTGCTGATCGTGCACGAGACCGCACCGGCCTCGTATGGCTGGGCCACCGTGGCCGGCTCCAACACCAACACCATGTTCGACGTGGTCCGCGACAACCCGGCCGAAGCGCATCCGCTGCTGGAAGGCTGGATCCAGCGCGATCTGGCGGTGGAACTCTTCAAGCGCTCGGGCCTGGATTTCGAGGCGCTGAAGAAGCAGGCGCAGACCCGCGACTTCAAGCCGGTCGAGCTGAAGGGCGAGACCTTCTCGGCCAAGTACGCGGTCAAGACCGAGGTGATCACCTCGCACAACGTGGCCGCGCGCCTGGAAGGCAGCAAGCATCCCGACGAGACCGTGATCTACAGCGCGCACTGGGATCACATCGGCGTGGGCAAGCCCGACGCCAACGGCGACACCATCTTCAACGGTGCGCTGGACAACGCCAGCGGCACCGCCTCGCTGGTCGAGCTGGCGCGCGGCTTCGCCAAGGCCAAGCGTCCGGAGCGTTCGGTGCTGTTCCTGGCCGTCACCGCCGAGGAAAAGGGCCTGCTCGGCTCGGAGTACTACGCCAGCCACCCGCTGTATCCGCTCGGCAAGACCGTGGCGCTGATCAACATGGATGGCATGGCGCCCTTCAGCCCGTCGCGCGATTTCGGCATCTACGGCTCGGCCAAGCTGGAACTGCTGGACCAGCTCAAGGACGTCGCCAAGGGCTGGGACATCCGCTACACCCCCGATCCGAAGCCGGAAGCCGGCCTGTTCTTCCGCTCCGATCACTTCCCGTTCGCCAAGCGCGGCGTGCCGGCGGTGTCGTACTCGGCGGGCCAGGATTGGGTGGAAGGCGGCGTCGCCGCTGGCAAGGCGGCGTCGGATGACTACACCGCCAAGCGCTATCACCAGCAGGGTGACGAGTGGCAGCCGGACTGGACCTTCGCCGGTGCCTCGCGCGATCTGGAAGTGCTGTACACGCTGGGCAATCAGCTGGCCAACTCGCGCGCTTGGCCGAACTGGAGCGAAGACTCCCAGTTCCGCGCCCCGCGTGACGCCAGCGCCGCCGAGCGGAAGTAAGACCGCGTCCGGCCGGTATCGCCGGCCGGACCCCCAACCCGGCGCCATGCCAAGCGTGGCTGGCAGTCCCGGATCCCGATGTAGAACCACGCCATGCGTGGCTTCGCGATCCCGGAACGATCGCCAGCCACCCATGGGGTGGCGCTACGCGGCTTCGTCCCCCCAAACGCCGCCTTCGTCGCATGCCGCTTGTTCCCCGTGGCGGCAGGGCTATGCTCGCCTCACTCCCTATGTGATGACGCCGCCGTGTTCGCCAGCCTCTCCCTGATCTTCCGCATTCTGTTGGCCTGGGCCGCCGCCATCGTGGTGGCGGGGTTCGTCTGGAGTGGCTTCTTCCATGGCATGGACGAAGGCCCCGGCTGGGTGTTCGGCTTGCTGGCGCTGTTCGTGATGGTGACGGCCCTGGGCAGCTGCATCGCCCATATTCGCCGGGTCCAGCATGCGGCCGGGCGCCTGGACGCGGCCACCCTGTCCAGCCGCCAGCGGCGCCAGATCGAGGTCCCAATGGATGCGGGCCCCGCCTTCGCCTTGGTCGAAGCCGCCATCGCCGAGCTGCCGCGGGTGGAAGACATCGAAAGCGCTCCGGGCAGCCTGCAGGTCCGTGCCTACGTACGCCGCGTGGATCCCTACAACGGCCGCCCACCGTCCCGCTGGAACCTGCCTGCGCGGCTGGCGATCAAGCGCAACAGCGTGCTCGCCACGGTCACGCCGGGGCAGGGCACCTGCAGCGTGACGCTGCTGTTCGAGCCCGATGCCGGCGTATGGGCCGATCTGCTCGCCGTCGACGAAGGCAGCAACCATGAGAACGCCGAAGCCGTCGGCCGTGCGATCACCCGCCGCGTGGCCGAGCAGCGCCGCGACGAGCAGGCCGCCGCCGAGCAGACCGCGACCGAGAAGGAACTGTCGGTGGCCAAGCTCAACCTGCTGCATGCCCAGGTCGAGCCGCACTTCCTCTACAACACCCTGGCCAACGCGCAGGTGCTGACCCGCACCGACCCGCCGCGCGCCGACCAGATGCTGGGACACCTGATCCAGTACCTGCGCAGCTCGCTGCCCAGCGTGGACGAATCGATGTCCACCCTGGGGGTGGAGCTGGAGCGCACCCAGGCCTACCTGGAAATCCTCAAGATCCGCATGGGCGCGCGCCTGGCCCTGCAGGTGGATGTGCCGCCGGCACTGACCAGCGTGCCGCTGCCCTCGATGGCCCTGCAGACCCTGGTCGAGAATGCGATCAAGCACGGGCTGGAACCCAAGCCGGGCGGTGGCACGGTATGGATCATCGCGCGCGCTTTCGAGGACCATGTCACCCTCACTGTGGCCGACGATGGCCTCGGCTTCGGGCAGGGCACCAGCGGTACCGGGATCGGCCTGAAGAACCTGCGCGAGCGCCTGCGCTTGACCTGCGGTGAGCGCGCCGGCGTGGCCATCGTGTCCAATTTCCCCAGCGGCGTGGCAGCGACCATTACCCTGCCGCGCGATGCCCGAGAGGCGATCCATGCAGCTTGATGCCCTTATTGCCGAAGACGAAGACCTGCTGCGCCAGTCGCTGGTAGCCCAGCTGCAGCGGTTGTGGCCCGAGCTGCGGCTGGTGGCCGAATGCGAAGACGGCGCGAGCGCGCTGGAGCGCCTGGCCGAGCTGAAGCCGGACCTGGCCCTGCTCGACATCCGCATGCCGGGCATCACCGGCATCGAGGTGGCCCGCGCCCTGCCCGAGATCAGCCCGCGCACCCAGGTGGTGTTCGTCACCGCCTACGACCAGTACGCGATCGATGCCTTCGAACAGGGCGCGATCGACTACCTGCTCAAGCCGGTCAGCGATGAGCGTCTGCTCGCCACGCGCGAGCGGATCCTGGCCCGCATGCAGCTGGGCCGACCGGACAGCGGGATGCTCGAGCAGCTGCTGCAGCGCCTCGGCAATCAGCCCGCCGCCGCCTCAAGCGCGCCGCCACTGGCCTGGATCACGGCCAGCAACGGACGCGACACGCAGCTGATCATGCTCGAAGACGTGATCTACTTCCGTGCCGACAGCAAATACACCACGGTGGTCACCGAGCAGGGTGAAAGCCTGCTGCGCACCTCGCTGCGCGAACTGCTCGACGCACTCGATCCACAACGGTTCCGCCAGATCCACCGTTCCACCATCGTGAACATGAAGGCGGTCGCCGCGGTCACCCGCGATGACACCGGCCGCGGCCAGCTGCGATTGAAGCATCGCGCCGAAGTGCTCAACGTCAGCCAGCCCTTCATGAGTCTGTTCCGCGGGATGTAACGCGCCTTCTCTTTCGTCTGGAGCCTGCCATGCGTATCGCCGTTGTCGCCAGTCTCTGCGTGTTGATGCTGGCTGCCTGCCAGCAATCGAGCAACACCTCCGTCACCCGCATCCGCGCCAACGGCGTGGATACGCTGTACAGCAAAACCACGGTCGACAACGGCGTGGCCAACTTCGACTGCATCGCCAGCAGCAGCGGCCGCTGCCATTACCTGGTGCTGGATGCGCGCTGCGCAAAGGACACCGACTGCCCCTATCCGCCGTTGCACCGGTTGGCGGTGGCGGTGGGCAAGACCGAGCAGATGGCCGGGCTGCCGGCGGGGTTCCAGCACTGCGTCAGCGCCGTCCAGAAAGAACAATGCCACCGTGAGTGATCACGGTGGCATCGTGGCTCCCCCCTCATTTCGATAGGGTCAGAACGCGGGCTGCAGATGCAGGTTGGTGCCGTTGGGCTGCTCGCCGACATGGTTGAGCTGACCCACCAGTTCGGTGTGCTGCTTCATCCGGCCGATCTCGCGCATGATGCGGATGTCCTCGTGGCGCAGCTCGCGCTTGGCGCTCACGGCCTGCTTGTAGTCCAGCACTTCCGGGTAATGCTGGGCCATGTCCAGCGCCTCGGCTACACACTCCACGGTGTCCGCATCGGACGTGATCCGGGCGCGGCTGTTGAAGGCCTTCATCCAGCGCTCGAAGCCGGCGGTGTGATCGAACATGTTGGCCATGAACCAGATCACGAACAGGATCGACACCCATGAGCCGAACACGATCACCACGCGGGTGAAGGTGATATGGAAGTCATCCTTCCACAGGTAATTGCTGATCAGGCCGAGGATGAGCAGCGATGACGCCTGCCAGCCAACGATGGAGGCCATCAACCACTGGCCCTTGGCCTTGGCGAGCACCGCGACTTCCTCGCGGATCTGCTGTTCACTCTTGTTACGCCAATGCGCGACCTGTTTTTCAAACGGGCTGCTGTACAGCTCGTTGTCCTGCAACAGCAGACCCAAACCTTTGAACAAAGCGATCATGACGAGCTCCTTCTGGAACGTGCGGCAGCGCATTGGACGACGTTGTGGCACGTCCAGTTCTAGCACTTTCACCGCGCTTGGCAATGGGCAAAGCGCAAAGATCCGGCGTCATTCCTGCCTGAATGGGCAACCTCGCAGCGGATTTGCGCACTGCGACACGTAAATCGCCGGGTAAATAGGCGTCGGACGTGTGTTCCCATGCTGCATCTGCACAATGTACAGCGCGGCGGCGACAGCGTCCTCGCCAGCCCCGGCGGTATCACGCAGAATTGACGCATCCGCGCGAAATGCCGGTCCGCACCGCCTTTGGTACTGCTGATGTCCTCCCTGTTGCGTTCGCTTGCCCGCCCCGCCACCGCCCCGATCCGCCGCTGGGTGCTGGGTGCCTTCCCCCGCGGCCAGAGCGGGATCGACTACGACCACCCGCTGGGCGACCCCGGCTGGTTCGGCCCGGACAGCATCACCTGGCGCGTGCACGCTGAATTTCCAGGGATGCTTGCCGGTGGCCTGTGCGCGTTGATGCTGCAGACCCTGCACCCGCTGGCCCTGGCCGGCGTGTACGACCACTCCAACTTCCGCGATGACCTGGTCGGCCGCCTGCGCCGCACCACCGCATTTGTCGCGGGCACCACCTACGCACCGACGGCGGAAGTCGAGGCGTTGATCGACAAGGTGACCCGCATCCACGCGCAGGTGCGCGGGCACACGGCGGACGGTCGCGCCTATTCCGCCGACGATCCGGCGCTGCTGACCTGGGTGCACGTCACCGAGGCCTACGGCTTCCTGCAAGGCTGCCGGCGGTATTGCCGCGATGTGCCCACGGCGATCGCCGATCGGTATTACCGCGAGTACAAGCGTGTGGCCGAGGCGCTCGGCGCCACCGATGTGCCCGCCTCGGAAGCGGAGGTCGACGCGTACTTCGCGCGCCAGCAAGGCGAGCTGGTGTTCGATGCCCGTTCGCAAGAGGTACTGGCGGTGTTGTCCGGCATCCGCTTGCCGGTACCGATGGCGGGGTTGTCGCGCGAGCTGTTCCTGGGTGCGGGCGCGGCGCTGTTGCCGGACTGGGCGACGACGATGCTGGCGCGCACGCCGATGCAGCGTGCGCAGTCGCGGGCGTCTGCCGTGATGCTGAGGGGCATGGCGCCGCTGTTCCGGCGTGCACTGCAGGATGGCCTGGCGACGCGCGCATGCACCCGGATGGGTCTTCCTGCCAGCGTGCTTGCTGACTGGCCCTGAAGCGGTAGGTACCGACCGTTGGTCGGTAATCGCGAGTGCCTGTGTCTGATGGTTGGGTCGGGCACGTGCAGGCTTCCGGGACCCGCTGCAAGTACGTCCCTGTAAGCTCGTATGCCGCCATCCATGGCGGCAGACGGTCCCTCCAGCCTGCACGTGCCCGCCCCCCGACACTTGGCTGGTGGCCATGCTGAGATCAAAAGCCGGCAAGCGGAGCTGAGCGGCATCGCGGAATAGCAGCGCTGCAGAAGCGCGGAGCAGTAGGGCTAAGCAGCAGACTGAGTAGCAGTGCCAACCAGTGGATCAGAGTGGCGATGCTAGGCAGCTAAAGAGCTAAAGAGCTGAACGGCGAAGCAGCACAGAACTGCAAAAGTGCGGTGCAACAAAGCGCGAGCAGCAGAGCGGGAGCAGCAAAGCTGAGCGGCGCAGCAGCAGAGCAAAGCAGCAGAGCAAAGCAGCAGAGCAAAGCAGCAGAGCAAAGCAGCAGAGTGGCACTGTGTTGCTCCACGAAGCCGAGTAGCAAAGCTACAGAACGAAGCGGGCCAGCGAAACAAACCCAATCACTGCCACAGCCGCGGAGCCGGGGACCGCTTTTCCCTTGCGCACCAGCCCTGTGCCAACGGGGGGGCTGGGGGGGGGTGGGGGGACCGTAGGCCGCCCTGGAGGGCGCCTTACGAGCTTACAGGCACGTACTGGCAGGGGGCCCCGACACCCCACCCTTGCCCGCCCAGTTCAGAGAAGCCGCAAACCCCAGCCGTTGCTCTGCTCCAGCTCTGCATCTCTGCAGCTCTGTAGCTCCGCAGCTCTGCAGCTCTGCAGCTCTGCAGCAAAAAAAACGGGCGCCGAAGCGCCCGTTCTTTCATCTCAGCAAATGCGATGAAAAGCCTCACCACACCTTGACCCGCTTCTCCGGCGCCAGATACAGCTTCTGGCCCTCCTTCACCTCGAAGGCCGGATACCACGCATCCAGATTGCGCACCGTCAACGCACGGAACTGCCCCGGCGCATGCACATTCGTCAACAGCGAATTACGCAACGCCTGCTCACGCGCCTTGCTCCGCCACGCCTGCGCAAAGCCCAGGAAGAACCGCTGATCCGGCGTAAAGCCCTCCAGCGTCTGCCCCGGCTTGCCCTGCAACGACAACTGATATGCATCGTACGCCGTCGACAGACCCGCCACGTCCGCAATGTTCTCGCCCAGCGTCAAACGACCATTCACCGACACCCCCGGGAACGGACTGTAGCTGCTGAACTGCGCCGCCAGCGCATCACCGGCCGCATCGAACTTCTTCAGATCTTCCGCCGTCCACCAGTTCTGCAGCTTGCCCGTCTCATCGAACAACGCACCGGCGTTGTCGAAACCGTGGCTGATCTCATGGCCGATCACCGCACCGATCGCACCGTAGTTCACCGCATCATCGGCCGCACCGTCGAAGAACGGCGGCTGCAGGATCGCGGCCGGGAACACCAGACGGTTTTCCAGCGGCACGTTCATCGCATTGATGGTCTGCGGCAGCATCGCCCACTCGCTGTGGTCCACCGGCTTGCCCAGCTTGGCGATGTTGCGGCGGTACTCGAACAGCTCCGCTCGCTCGGCATTGCCCAGCGCGTCATCGCGCTTGATCTCAAGGCCCGTGTAGTCACGCCATTTGTCCGGGTAACCCATGCCCACGGTCAGGCCATCGACCTTGGCCTTGGCGCGCGCCTTGGTCTGCGGCGACATCCACTCGAGTGCATCGATGCGCTTGGCGAAGGCCGCGATGATGTTCTTGGCCATCTCGTCGGCACGGGCCTTGGTGGCCGGGTCGAAATGACGCTCGACGTACACCTTGCCGATGGCTTCGCCGACGGCATGGTTGCTGTCATCCACCGCACGCTTCCACCGCTCGCTCTGCTGCGGCGTGCCGTTGAGGGTGGTGCCGTGGAAAGCGAAGCGCGCATCGGCGAACGACTTGGGCAGGTACGGGGCGGCGCGGTCCAGGGCATGGAAGGCGAGGTAGTCCTTCCAGACTTCCAGCGGCTCGGTCGCGACCAGGCGCGAAATGCCGGCCACGGCCTTGGGCTGCCACACGATGAAGTCCTGCTGGGCATCCAGGCCGGCCGAGGCCAGGAAGGCGCTCCAGTCCATACCCGGCGCCTTGGCGCTCAGGTCGGCCTGCTTCCAGGCGTTGGCGCCCTTGGCGACGTCGTTGGTGTCTTCCTGGGTGGCGTGCGCCTGGGCGATCTTGGTCTCCAGCGCGAGGATGCGCTGGGCCTTGGCCGCCGGATCGGCGACGCCGGCCAGCTGCAGCACCTGGGCGATATACGCCTGGTACTGCTTGCGGATCTCGGCCATGCGGCCGCCCTGCAGGTAGAAGTCGCGGTCCGGCAGGCCCAGGCCACCCTGCACCAGGTACGGCGCGGTGCGGTCCGGCTGCAGCAGATCCACCGAGACCCACACGCCGAACAGGCGGTCGGTGTAGAAGTTGGTGGCGTTGAGCAGGTCCACATCGGCGCGCAGGGTGCCGCCCAGGGCGGTGGCCAGCGCGGCCTTGTCGCCGATGCCCGCGATGGCGTCCAGTGCCGGCTTGACCGGGGCGGCGCCGCGCGATTCGATGCCGGTCTCATCCATGAAGGCAGCGTAGTAGTCGCCGATCAGCTTGGTCTCGCCCTCGGCCTTGGTATCGGCTGCGGCGCCTTCGAGGATCGCGCGGGTGTCGGCCAGGGTCTTTTCGGAAATGACGTTGAAGCTGCCGTAGCTGGAGCGGTCGGCCGGAATCTCGGTGTTCTTGACCCAGGTGCCGTTGGCGAAGCCGAAGAAGTCATCGCCTGCGGCAACGCTGCGGTCCATGCCGGCGGCATCGAAGCCGAAGCTGCCCAGCTGCGGCATGGGCGCGGCCGGTTCAGCCGGCGCGGTCTCGGGGGTAGCGGCCGGTGCGGTGGGTTCGCGATCGCAGGCCGCCAGGCCCAGCGACAGGCTGGCGGCAATGGCGAGCATCAGGGTGGGGCGACGCAGCTTGGACATGGACCTTCTCGGCAACGGAAACGTCCAAGTCTAATCCCGTCCCGGGCGCGTGGTTATGCCGGCTCCGGCGGTATCGGGGGCCGGTTGTGGCGGCCCTAGGGTTTGTCAACGCGGCCGGGCGCCGCGTGCTCTTCCCGTGCCGCGCGCGCTGGTGCATGCTGGGCCGGCCGGGGTTCGCACGGGGGTCACTGGCACCCGTGTGAAGATACAAGCGTCAAGAATCCCGGGTGTCGGCCGCTCAGGTTTGGGGAAGCCAGGAAGCGCTACAGATGAAATCAGCCCGTCGGTGTACGAGAGCGTTGCGGTGCCCGCGTTGAGCCGTGCCATGGCACGGCCATTGCGGACGATCGTGTGGCTGGGGGTTTCCCTGGGCGTGCTGCTGGCGATCGGGCTGGTGGCGATGCTGACCAACGACTATCAGCGTCGGCAGGAGGCTGCGCAGCGGCAGAGCTCGGCGCTGGCGACCGGGGCCCAGCGCCTGCTGCGGCTGGAGCTGCGCAATCTGGAGCGGGCCATGCAGGGCATTGCCGAGGACGGCGCGCTGCTGTTCCGGCGGGTACCGTCGCAGGCGCCGGATCTGCTCGACGACGCCATCAGTGGCGTGCTGCAGCGGCATGCCGAGCTGCACAGCATCGTGGTGGCCGACCAGCACGGGCGCGCGCTGACCAGTGGCAGCGGCGATCTGCAGCTGCCGTTGTGGGCGGTGGAGGACAATCGTGGCAGCATCCGCCAGTTGTACATCGGCCCGCCACAGGCACAGGACGCTTCACGCTGGGTGCTCCCGCTGGCGCTGCGCATGGGCGAGGACCGCTGGCTGCTGGCGCGCCTGCGCACCGATGAGCTGCACTCGATCATCAGCGGCATGGACACCGGCGAGAGCGGGGTGGTCTCGATCACCGACCGCTACGGGTATGTCCTGGCGCGCAGTCCCGATCCCGCTGGCGTGGTGGGGCATCGCTTCGGCCTGAGCAAGCGCGAGCTGCTGCGCCGTGACGCGCTGACGCCGCTGGGCACGGAGATCAGCGGGGTCGATGGTATCGAGCGGATTTCCAGCCTGAGCACGCTGGCGCAGTACCCGCTTGCGGTCTATACGGGGTTGGGGCGCCGCGATGTGCTGGCAGCCTGGTGGCCCTATGTACAGGCCTCGATCGGGGTGTACCTGCTGTACTGGATGCTGTTCGGGGCGGTCTATGTCAGCCTGCGCCGGGCCACCCGCGATCAGGACAGCCTGACCGAGGAACTGCGCACCGGCCATGCCGAGCTGCGCATGGCCCACCAGGTGGGCAAGGTCTGCACCTGGTACGTGGACGAGGATGCCTGCCTGCTGCGCTGGTCGCCGCTGGCGCGGGAGATCTTCGATGTGGAGATCGACAGCCTGCCGGTCGCCGACTTCTTCGCCCGCATCCACCACGAAGACACCGCCCGCATGCAGGTGGCCTTCGATGCTGCGTTTGCCGGCAACGGCGTGCTGGATGAAATGTTCCGTCTGGTGCTGGCGGGCGGTGCGATCCGCTGGGTCTCCGCGCGTGGCCAGCGCGTGGCCGTGGTCGATCGCGAGCGGCGCATGATGGGGGCACTGACCGACGTCAGCGAACGGGTGGACGCGCTGGCCCGTGCGCAGCAGGCCGAGCGCCAGTTCCGCCTGCTGTTCGACCGCAACCCGGCACCGTTCTGGGTGTTCGATCCTGACACGCTGCGCTTCCTGGAGGTCAACGAAGCGGCGGTGCGTCAGTACGGCTACAGCCGTGATGAGTTCCTGTCGATGAGCATCCTGGACATCCGCCCGCGCGAAGGCTGGGAGGAAATCCGCGGCGCCATCGCGCTGGCACGGATCGGCGATGTGGATGCGCAGGTGCGCCTGCACCAGCGTAAGGACGGCACGATCTTCGAGGTCCGCGCGCATCTGGCGCGGCTGGATTTCGACGGCCGCCAGGCGTGCCTGGTGCTGGCCGAGGACGTCAGCGAGCGGCTGGCCTACGAGCGCGATCTGGCGTACCACGCCACCCACAACCCGGCCACCGGCCTGCTCAATACGCGTGCACTGGCCGAGCAGCTGGACGAAGAGGGCGGCGCGTACACCATTGCCTACGTGCAGTTCCGTGGCCTGCAGCTGGTCTCCGATACGCTCGGTCGCGAGGTGGGCGATGTGGTGCTGCAGGCGATGGCCAAGCGTTTGGGCGGACTCGGTGTGCGCTATGGGCTGCTGGCGTTCCAGCCGGCCGAAGATTTCATCTTCGCCATCCGCGACGACCATCAGCGCCAGACCGCGCTGGATACGCTGGTGCAGACCGTGTCCGAGCCGGTCCGCGGGCAGGATTGGCTGCATCAGTTCGAGCCCCGTATCGGCGTGGCCGTGAAGTTCGACGGCGATGCCAACACGGCCGAACAGGTGATCGGCATGGCCGCGCAGGCCGCCCACGCCGCGCGCGACGAGGGCAACGTGATCGCGTGGTACGACAACACGGTAAGTTCGCGTCTTGCCGAACGGCTGCGCCTGGCCGGGCGCATCCACAGTGCCATCGACACCGAATTCGAGCTGTACTACCAGCCGATCTGCCATGCGGCCGACAGCACCCCGGCGGCGCTGGAGGCCTTGCTGCGCTGGCCGCAGGCCGATGGCAGCTTCATTCCGCCGGGCGAGTTCATCCAGCTGTGCGAAGACACCGGTCTGATCCTCGCGCTGGGCCGCTGGGTGATCCGCTCCGCGGCGCAGGCACAGCGCCAGCTGGTCGATGCGGGTTGGGACCTGCCGATCGCGGTGAATGTCTCGGCGGTGCAGTTCTTCAACAGCGACCTGGTGGCCGAGTTCACCCGCGCCAGCCAGGAGTTCGGATTGGCCCGAGGTGCGCTGCAGGTCGAGCTGACCGAGAGCAGCCTGATGCGTAAGCCCGGTCAGGCCAAGCAGACCATGCAGCGCCTGCATGAGCAGGGCATCTGCATCTCGCTGGACGATTTCGGTACCGGCTATTCGAACATGTCCTACCTGCAGCATCTGCCGCTGGACATCCTGAAGATCGACCGCAGCTTCGTGGCGGATGTGGAAACCAATCCGCGCAACGCCTCGATCTGCCGCGCGCTGCTGTCGCTGGGTCACAGCATGGGGCTGACCATCATCGCCGAAGGCGTGGAGACCCCCGGCCAGCATCAGTGGCTGGCCGCGCATGGCTGTGACCAGGTGCAGGGCTATCTGCTGGGCCGGCCGATGCCGTTGGCCAAGGTGATCGCGCAGTTGGAGTCGGTGGAGGCGTAGCGCCGGGCGCTGCCCGGGCGCCGCCACGCGTCATCCGCCCAGCGCGACCACCAGGTAATCGATGAAGCTGCGCACCTTCGGCGCCAGATGGCTGCGGCTGGTGTACACCGCATGGATGCCGATGCCCGGCACCGCCCACTCGGGCAGTACCCGCTCCAATCGACCATCGGCGATGGCCTGGGCCACCAGGAAGTCCGGCTGCACGATGATGCCCATGCCGGCAATCGCGGCCTCGCGCAGCACGTCGCCGTTGTTGGCGCGTACGCCGCCACTGATCGGCACTGATACCTCCCCGCGTGGCCCCTGCAGCTGCCACGCGTCCCCGCCGCCCCAGTAGCTGTACTGCAGGCATTCGTGCGCGGCGAGATCTTCGGGCTGCTGCGGGCGACCATGCGCATCCAGATACGCCGGCGCGGCGCACAGGCTGATCTGGGCGTCGGCCAGCTTGCGCGCGATCAGTGCCGGGCTGGGCTGGCGGGTGATGCGGATCGCCAGGTCGTAGCCTTCTTCGACCATGTCCACCAGGCGGTCGGACAGCGACAGGTCCAGTTCCACCTGCGGATACCGCGCGCGATAGCCGGCCAGCAGTGGGCCCAGCCGGGCGATGCCATAGCTGACCGGCGCGTTGATGCGCAGCCGCCCCGAAGGCTCCAGGGCCTGCGCGTTGATGCCGGCCTCCAGCGCATCGAACTCGGCCAGCAACCGCACGCACTCGGCGTAATAGGCCGCGCCCGTGCTGGTCGGGCTCACGCGGCGGGTCGTACGGTTGAGCAGCCGGGCCGAGAGGCGCTTCTCCAGTGCCGCGATCTGCCGGGTCACCCCTGCGGTGGACAGGTCCAGGGCCTGCGCGGCGGCACTGAAGCCGTTGCGCTCGACCACGGCGACAAACACACGCATGGCGTCCAGAGTGTCCATTGTTTCTCTTTCCGAAATAAACAGCGTCGATGCATCGTATTTATTGGCAAGGCTGCGCGCAATAAGCTCAGGGCCGTCGTAGCGCTACTGGAGTCCGTGATGTCCCGCTTGCCCTCCCTGTACATCTCCCACGGCTCGCCGATGACCGCGCTCAACCCCGGTCTGGTCGGTGAGCGCCTGGCGGCCCTGGCGGCGCGGTTGCCGCGACCGCGCGCGATCGTCATGGCCTCGGCGCACTGGCTGACCCATCAACCTGTGGTCGGCGGGCATGCCCAGCCGCCGACCATCCACGATTTCGGCGGTTTTCCGCAGGCGCTGTTCGACCTGCAGTACCCGGCGCCGGGCGACCCCGCGCTGGCGCAGGAGATCGCGCAGCGGCTGACCGCGGCCGGCCTGCCGACCGCGATCGACCCGCAGCGCGGTCTCGACCACGGTGCCTGGGTGCCGCTGCGCTTTCTGTACCCGCAGGCGGAGATCCCGGTCGTGCCGCTGGCGATCCAGCCGCTGCTTGGGCCGGCCCATCAGTTCGCGCTGGGGCGCGCGCTGGCGCCGCTGCGCGAGCAGGGCGTGCTCTTGATCGGCTCGGGCAGCATCACCCACAACCTGCACGACTGGCGCAGCTACCAGGACGGCAAGGAAGCGCCGTACGTGCGGCCCTTCATCGAGTGGGTGGAGCAGCGCCTGCAGGCCGATGACAGCGCCGCCTTGCTGGACTACCGCCGTCAGGCCCCGCACGCCGCGCAGGCACACCCCAGCGACGAGCACCTGCAGCCGCTGCACGTCGCGATGGGCGCAGCCGGTGGCGATGCGCTCGGCGCGCAGCGTATCGATGCCGGCATCGATGCCGGTTTCCTGGCGATGGACATCTATCGCTTCGACGGCGCCGACGCGCAGCAGCGCGCCGCGTGAGCGCAGTGCTGTCCGCGGACTGAGCCTGGTGTGCGCGGTGCGTTCGCGTGGTGGCGCACGTGTGGTACGTTTTTTCCTGTTTCCGGCGCCGGCTGCCTGCAGCCTCCCCCGCGCTGCTTACTGGAAAATGCATGCATACCATTGAAGTCGTCCTGGCGATGCTGGTGGCGGTGGTCGCCAGCGGCTACCTGGTCCGCGTTCTGCCGTTGTCGCTGCCGCTGCCGTTGGTGCAGATCGGGCTGGGCGCGGTCATTGCCGGGGTGTTCAACCGCGGCCACGCGCTCGAGCCGGAGATGTTCTTCCTGCTGTTCCTGCCGCCGCTGCTGTTCCTGGATGGGTGGCGCATCCCCAAGCAGGGCCTGTTCCGCGATAAAGGCGTGATCCTGGAGCTGGCCTTCGGGCTGGTGGTGTTCACCGTGATCGGGGCCGGGTTCCTGATCCACTGGATGATCCCGGTAATGCCGCTGGCGGTGGCCTTCGCCCTGGCCGCGATCATCTCGCCGACGGACCCGGTGGCAGTCAGTTCGATCGCTTCGCGTGCGCCGATTCCCAAGCGGCTGATGCACATCCTGGAAGGCGAGTCACTGCTCAACGATGCCTCCGGCCTGGTCTGCTTCCGCTTTGCGGTGGCGGCGGTGATGACCGGCTCGTTCTCGCTGGCGACCGCCTCGCTGACGTTCCTGTGGGTGGCGGTGGCCGGGCTGGCGATCGGTGTCGCGGTGACGCTGGGCGTCTCCACCTTCCAGCGCTGGCTGTGGCGGCGCTTCGGCGAGGAGCCGGGCGCGGCGCTGCTGGTCAACCTGCTGATTCCGTTCGCGGCCTACCTGCTGGCCGAAGAGTTCAACGCCTCGGGCATCCTCTCGGCGGTCGCTGCGGGCATCACGATGAGCTATGTGGAACTGAGCGGCCGCGTGTCCGGCAGCATGCGCGTGCAGCGCACCGCCGTGTGGAACATGCTGCAGTTCAGCTTCAACGGCATCATGTTCGTGCTGCTCGGCGAGCAGCTGCCGGGCATCGTGGAGCGCGCGATCAAAACGGTCAGCGAGAGCGGGCACCACAGCGCGTGGTGGCTGCTGGTGTACGTGGTGGTGATCAATCTGGCGCTGGTGCTGCTGCGCCTGGCCTGGGTGTGGCTGTCGCTGCGCTGGAGCCTGCTGCGCGCACGTCATCGTGGCGAGGCCCGGCAGGGCACCTCCTGGCGGATCGTGGTGGCAACCTCGGTGGCGGGGGTGCGCGGGGCGATCACCCTGGCCGGCGTGCTGACCCTGCCGCTGTTCCTGCCCGACGGCAGCGCCTTCCCGGCGCGTGATCTGGTGATCTTCCTGGCCGCGGCGGTGATCCTGTTCTCGCTGGTCGGCGCCAGCATCGCGTTGCCGCGCCTGCTCAAGGGCCTGGAACTGCCGGCCGATTCGGGCGAGCGCAAAGAGGAGGACCTGGCCCGCAAGCTGGCCGCCAAGGCCGCGCTGGCCGGCGTGGAGCGCACGCGCCAGCAGCTGGTGCAGAACCAGACCACCGAGAACGTGCAGCTCTACAACGACGCCGCCTCCCGGGTGAGCCTGCTGTACCAGCGCAATCTGGAGAAGGACGCCGGGCCGGATGCCGATCCGGACAAGGTCAAGCGGATGGAGCAGGGCTATCGCCAACTGCGCACCGCCGGGCTCACCGCCGAGCGCGAAGAGCTGTTCCGCCTGACCCGGCGCGGCAAGATCTCCGATGAGATCTCACGCAGGTTGATCCGCAATCTGGACCTGCTGGAGACGCGGCAACGCGATTGAGGCCGCACCGTGTCACGGGTAGAGCCACCCCATGGGTGGCTGCGCGGACCCACTGGAACCCACGCGTCCGGGACGAAGGGCAGCCACCCATGGGGTGGCTCTACCCCGGCACACGTGGATCAGGCGTCGCCGGCAACCGTGGGATCAGGCGTCCGGCTTCTGATCCAGGAAGTAGGCCACCACGGTGCCCTTGATCTTGATCGTCATCGGGTTGCCGCGGCGGTCGCGGGCCTTGCCGGCCTGCACGCGGATCCAGCCTTCGCTGACCGAATACTCTTCAACGTTGTCGCGTTCGACATCGTTGAAACGGATGCCCACGCCGCGCTCCAGCGCAGCGGCATCGTGGAAGGGACTGGTCGGGTTGATCGCCAGGTGATCGGGAGGGGTATCGCTCATGGTCACAGGATGCTGACGACCACCAAGGCCGCCTTCTGCCGTACAGGATAAACCGCAGCGGGCCCCGCGCCGAATTTCGCTTCCTGCCAACGCCCTTGCACGGCAGAATGCGCCCCTGTCTCCAGGAATACCGGCCATGCCCGACAACAGCGATTATTTCGACTTCGAAGAAGAGGAACGCGATTTCGACGAAGACGATTTCGAGGCACGGATCTGGAATCTGTTCGTGCTGATCAACCCGGGCGATGAGGAACTGGCCCTGCAGCAGTTCAATCGCTGGCGCGAGGCGCTGCTGGAGAGCGGCGAAGGCATTGATGAGGACGCCGACTGGCTGCCGCCGATGATGGCGGCGATCGCCTGGCAATCCGGGTTCGAGGTGGAGCGCAGCGATGCCGATGCGCTGATGTCGGCGGTGAACGAGCTGTCCGCGCGCTGGAACCTGCAGATCGACTGGGGCGGCGACCTGGACGATGAGGATTTCGCCGCCGAGGTGGATGCCCCGATGCTGATGGCCACCGCCCATGACCGCCTGCGCGAGCACAACTACGCGCTGTGGAGCGTGGATACGGGCAATGAGACCCTGGCCGGGTGGATGGCGCTCAACCGCGATGACGATGCGATGCTGGCGCTGTGCTCGCTGCTGGGCGTGGAAGTGCGGCCGGGCAGCGATCCGTTCTGAGGGCGTGACCGCGGTCTGCGTGTGCCGACCAACGGTCGGTACCTGCGCCTAGGGCAGGTACTGACCACGCGCGTTGGCGATGACCGCTTTGACCAGCGCGCGGTCGGTATGCCGTGAGATGGCCTGTGCGCCCAGGGCGATCGCCTGCAGGCGCAGCGGGGCGGGCACGTCGTAATGCGCGCCGCTGCGGCGGTTCTGGAACGCCCGCCGCGGAATCCCGAGCTGCGCCGCCATGGCGTGCAGCTCGGGCAGGGTGTCGGCCATCAGATGCGCCCAGCGTTCACCACGCCAGGGATGTACCGCATCGTCGATATAGACCGTCACCGGGTGGCCGTGGCTCAGGCCTGCGGCTTGTCGTCGCTGGCGGCCGGGGCCGGCTCGGCATCGGCTGCGACTTCGACGGCAGCATCGGTCACGATCTCGGCGTCTTCGGCCTCGTCGTCACCTTCGCCTTCCACGCCTTCGAATTCGGAGACCAGCTGCGACAGGTACTCGTCGGCGGTCTTGCCTTCGTCAGCGGCCAGGTCGTCGATCAGCTGCTGCAGCTGGGTCGAGTACTCCAGGTTGACCTTGCGGCCTTCCTTTTCCTGGACGTTGGACAGGTGCTTGAGCATGGCCAGCATCGGGACCGGGTTGTCGGCGTTGCCCATGGTCTGGCCGCCGATGGCCAGCAGCCACTCGGTGCCCTGCAGGCCGATCGCCGCGACGACCTGGCCTTCTTCGTTGGTCAGCACGGCATGGTTCTGCACCGGCTGCTGGGCGTTGAGGCGGTTGATCGGACGCTTGGGCTGCTGCTTCTTGCGCTTGTCGCGCTTGGCCTTGGACTGCTTGGACATGAGTGCCGTCTATCTACAAAAGGGAAGACCCATTGTAGTGCCGGCCGCCGGCCGGCTCCACGGATTCCCTGAATTCCCCCTGCAGCCCCCGCCGCCGCGCCCCTTAAGGCGCGACAGCCGGCGCCAGGGCCGCCTGGATATCGGCGTCGGCGGCGGTGGGCGAGAGCGCCACTTCCTGGCCTGCCCCCGCCAGCGCGGCGATCTCGGCGGCCTTGGTCATCACCACGATGCTGATCCGCCGGTTGATCGGGTTGTCCGGCTGCGCCTTGTCGAACAGCACCGAGGACGACAGGCCGACCACGCGGGTCACCTTGTCTTCGGTCATGCCACCGTCGAGCAGGGCGCGGCGGGCGGCGTTCGCGCGGTCGGCGCTGAGCTCCCAGTTGCTGTAGCCATGCACGGCGTTGTACGCGGTGGTATCGGTGTGGCCGGTGATGCTGATCCGGTTCGGCACGTGGTTGATGAACTGCGACAGCTCGCGCAGGATCTCGCGGGTGTAGGGCTTGAGCGTGGCACTGCCCATGTCGAACATCGGGCGGTTCTGCTTGTCCACGATCTGGATGCGCAGGCCTTCCGGGGTCAGATCGAGCAGCAGCTGGTCCTTGAACGGCTCCAGTGCCTGGCTCTTGCTGATGGCTTCTTCCAGTTCCTGCTTGAGGGCTTCGAGCTGCTGTTTCTCACGCTCGCGGTCGGTCTGCGGCACCGGCTTGGCGGCCTGCTGGTTCTGGAACGGGTCGTTGCTGTTGCCGCGTGAGATATCGGTGGCGCCGCCCAGCTTGATCATCGAGGTGCTGGCACCGCCCGGGCCGGCCATGCCCGGGGCCGGGGTCGAGCTCTGTCCGACCAGCGGGCTGGGGTTGCGGAAGTACTCGGAAATGGCCGCCCGCTCGGGCTTGGTGGTGGCGGCCATCAGCCACAACACCAGGAAGAAGGCCATCATCGCGGTGACGAAGTCGGCGTAGGCGACCTTCCAGGCACCGCCATGGTGGGCGGCATGGCCGCCTTTCTTGACCCGGCGGACGATGACGGTGGGTTTGTTCTCGGCCATGGCGGTGCCTTACTTGACCGTCTTGAGGTGCGCTTCGAATTCGCTGAAGCCCGGGCGCACGTTCGACGGCAGGGTCTTGCGGGCGAATTCCAGCGCGATCTTCGGGTTGTAGCCCCGCAGGCAGGCCAGCAAGGCGGTCTTGACCGACTCGTAAATGCGGCTGTCCTGCTCGGCGCGGGCTTCCACCGCGGCCGCCAGCGGGCTGACGAAGCCATAGGCCAGCAGGATGCCGAGGAAGGTACCGACCAGTGCGCCGGCAACGTGCGCGCCGACTTCTTCAATGGCGCCGCCGATGGAGCCCATGGTGATCACGATGCCCAGCACCGCGGCCACGATGCCGAAGCCGGGCAGGCCGTCGGAGACCTTGTTGAGCACCGCCGAGGGCTGCATGGCTTCGGCGTGGTGCTTCTCCAGCTCCATCTCCAGCAGCGGTTCCAGCTCGTGCGGCTCGATGTTGCTGCCGATCATCAGGCGCAGGCAGTCGGTGATGAAGTCGACCAGATGGTGGTCGGCCTGCACCTTGGGGTAATTGGCGAAGATGCTGCTTTCGGCCGGGCGCTCGACGTGGTCTTCCAGCGCCATGAAGCCTTCGCGGCGGGCCTTGTTGAGCAGTTCGTACAGCAGACTCAGGACATCGATGTAGTCCTGCTGCTTGTAGGCCGGGCCTTTGAATACACCCACCGTGGCCTGCAGGGTCTGCTTCACGGTTTTGATCGGGGTGCCCACCAGGAAGGCGCCCAGCGCCGCGCCGCCGATGATGACCAGCTCATACGGCTGCCACAGCGCGCCGAGTTTGCCGTGCGCGCCCACGTAACCACCGAGCACGCTGAGGATGACGACGAGGAATCCAACGATGATGAGCATGGGGCCGACGCGGGGAGGGGATACCTCCATGTCGGCCCGTTCACCCTTTTTCTGAAGGGGGGCGTTCGCTCAATGTCACACTTTTGCGAATTCAGGCAGCGGGCTCAGCCTCGGCGCCCCCGCGCTGCAGCGGGTCCGGGTAGGGCTGGCCGTTCGGCGTGAACGCGAGCGAGACCGAGTTCAGGCAGTGGCGTTCATGGGTCGGCGGCGGGCCGTCCGGGAACACATGGCCGAGATGGCTGTCACAGCGGGCGCAGACGATCTCGGTGCGGATCATGCCGTGGCTGGCGTCCCGGATCTCGCGCACATGGGCCGGATCGAACGGGGCGAAGAAGCTCGGCCAGCCAGTGCCGGAGTCGAATTTGGTGCTGGAACGGAACAGCGGCAGGCCGCACAGCCGACAGCCGTAGACCCCGTCCTGCTTGTTGTCCAGGAACACCCCGCAGAACGGCGCTTCGGTGCCGTGGTGCAGCAGCACGCGCTGCTCATCGGCGTTGAGGCCGGCAATCAAGGTCTGGCGCTGGGCGTCACTGGGCGGGGAGAGGTCGAAAGCAGTCATGGGCAGTCCTCACGTGGAGACCCTCTACATAGGGCCGGGCGGAGCGTGTTCCAACCCGGCGTCGTTCATCGTGCTGATACCCGTGCCGGTGCATGGTGAAGGTCTGAACCGCTGCCCGGGAGATCGCCATGTACCGCTCACGCTGCCTCGCCGCCCTGCTGGTGGTGCTGCCCTTGGCGGCAGGTGCGCAGATCGGTCCGCCGCCCAAGCCCACCGCGACGCGTCCGGTCGTCACCCCGCAGCCGACGCCCGTGCCGCTGCCTACGCCGGTGCAGCCGGCACCGGCCGACAGCCTCTCTGGCCAGATGGCCCCGGTGAAGTCGTCCGCGCAGACCCAGCAGCAGCTCCGCACGCACCCCATCCAGAGCAAGGGGCCTTCGCAGCCTGCGCCGATGCAGGGGCCCGCAGTGCAGAGCAAGGTGTATGACCGCCATGGCCGGATCATTCCGGGGGCCAGGCAGGTCGGGCCGAACCGGGTGCTCGATACCCGCACGGGCCGTTACTACGACTCGCTTCCCAGCGGCGATGGACAGCAGATCAAGCCGTGATCGCCGCCACGGCGGCGTCGGTCATCTGAACGGTTTACATCGAGGACCCGCAGTCATCCCCGTCAACGTTTCGCCTCACCGTTTTTTCGCCTGTGATTAACCGGATCAGCGGGACCCTGTGCGTGCGCCGAAACACAGCGCATCCCCGAGGTTTTCAAGAAGAGTGCAATCATGGCTAACCAGCAGAACCGCAGTCCCGGCAAGATGCCGCAGGAGCAGCAGGGCGGTCAGCAGCAGAACCAGAAGCCCGGCCAGCAGAACCAGCAGCAGTGGGACCAGCAGAATCAAAAGGGCGGCAAGCAGCAGGACCAGAAGCATCAGGACCAGAAACAGCAGCGCTGATGCGCTTGACGCAATGAACGAAGGCGGTGCGCACAGGCGCGCCGCCTTTTTTGCGTTTCAGCCCTGCAGCTCAGCCAAGCAACGGGATCAATCCGGAATCGGCAGGGTCAGGGTCTCCTTGACCTCTTCCATCACGATGTAACTCTTGGATTCGCGCACGTGCGGCAAGGTCAGCAGGGTGCTGCCGAGCAGCTTGCGGTACGAGGCCATCTCGCTGATGCGCGCCTTGAGCAGGTAATCGAAATCGCCCGAGACCAGATGACACTCCAGCACGTTGGGCAGCTTCAGCGCCGCACGCCGGAACTCCTCGAAGATGTCGCCGGATTTGTAGGCCAGGCTGATCTCCACGAACACCAGCAGGCTGGCCTTGAGGTAATGCGGATCGAGCTTGGCGTAGTACCCGGTGATGGCCCCGTCGCGCTCCAGCCGGCGCACGCGCTCGGTACAGGGGGTGGTCGACAGCCCGACCCGCTCGCCCAGTTCGGTGAAGGAAATCCGACCCTCCACCTGCAGGACGCGCAGGATTTTCCGGTCGATCTTGTCCAGTTCGCGGGCACGCACGGCCATCGGCGTCAGCCTCTCAAGGGGGTTTGCAGGACAATACCCTGCCTGTAGGCCAAAAAACAGGCGAATTGATTGGTTTAGGCTGACTATACTTCCTCAATTATGGTCCCGGCCGCTCCTGCGCAGGGAATGATCGGGTTGGAGAGGTGTCATGCGCGTTCTAGTCCTTGGCAGCGGTGTGATCGGCACGACCAGTGCCTGGTACCTGCGGCAGGCCGGGTTTGAAGTCACGGTCGTCGACCGTCAGCCCGGTCCGGCGCTGGAAACCAGTTTCGCCAACGCTGGCCAGCTGTCGTTCGGCTACACCTCCCCGTGGGCCGCCCCGGGCGTGCCGCTCAAAGCGGTCAAGTGGCTGTTCTCCGAACACGCGCCGTTGGCAATCCGCCCGGGCCTGGATTGGCACCAGTACCGCTGGCTGGCGCAGATGCTGCGCAACTGCACCCATGAGCGTTATGCGATCAACAAGGCGCGCATGGTGCGCATGTCCGAGTACAGCCGCGACTGCCTCAACGAGCTGCGCCGCGAGACCGGCATCGAATTCGAAGGCCGCGACCTGGGTACTACCCAGCTGTTCCGTACCCAGCAGCAGCTGGATGCCTCCGCGCAGGACATCGAAGTGCTGGCCCAGTACGGCGTGCCGTATGAGGTGCTAGACCGCGACGGCATCATCGCCCACGAACCGGCGCTGGCCGGCGTGGCGGACACGCTGGTCGGTGCGCTGCGCCTGCCGCGTGACCAGACCGGTGACTGCCAGTTGTTCACCCGTCGCCTGGCGCAGATGTGCGTCGATGCCGGGGTCGAATTCCGTTTCGATCAGGACATCGCCGGCCTGCAGAGCGAGGGCGACCGCATCACCGGCGTGCGCATCGACGGCAAGCTGGAAACCGCCGATCACTACGTGGTCGCGCTGGGCAGCTACTCGCCGTCGCTGGTCGCCCCGCTGGGCATGCAGCTGCCGGTGTACCCGCTCAAGGGCTACTCGCTGACGCTGCCGATCACCAACCCGGCGATGGCCCCGACGTCGACCATCCTGGATGAAAGCTACAAGGTGGCCGTGACCCGTTTCGACGACCGCATCCGCGTGGGTGGCATGGCCGAAGTGGGCGGGTTCGACCTGTCCCTCTCACCGCGCCGCCGTGCCACGCTGGAGAAGGTGGTGCGCGATCTGTACCCGGAGGGCGGCGATTTGTCGCGCGCCGAGTTCTGGACCGGCCTGCGCCCGGCCACGCCGGACGGCACCCCGGTGGTCGGCGCCACGCCGTACCGCAACCTGTACCTCAATACCGGCCACGGCACCCTGGGCTGGACCATGGCCTGCGGCTCCGGCCGCTACCTGGCCGACCTGATGGATGCCCGCCAGCCGCAGATCAGCACCGAAGGCCTGGATATCTTCCGCTACAGCCACCACGCCGCATCCGTCCGTCACCGTGAGCCGAGTTCATGCGCCCAGCCCGTGCGTTGATTGATCTGGACGCGCTGCGCAGCAACTACCGGCTGGCACGCGAACTGGGGGGCGGCAAGGCCGTTGCAGTGATCAAGGCCGATGCCTACGGCCACGGTGCGGTGCGCTGCGCGCGCGCGCTGCAGGCCGAGGCCGATGCCTTCGGCGTGGCCTGCATCGAGGAAGCGCTGGAACTGCGCCAGGCCGGCATCACCGGCCCGATCCTGCTGCTGGAAGGCTTCTTCGATGCCGACGAACTGCCGCTGATCGTCGAGCACGACCTGTGGTTCGCCGTTGGCGCACCGTGGCAGGTCGAAGCGGTGGCCGCGTTCCAGACCACCGCCACGCTCACCGTGTGGTTGAAGCTGGACAGCGGCATGCATCGCCTGGGCCTGTGGCCGGACGAGTTCCGCACCGCGCATGCCACGCTGAGTGCGCTGACGCATGTCGGGCCGATGGTGCTGATGACCCACATGGCGCGTGCCGATGAACTGGACAGCCCGCGTACCCGCGAGCAGGCCGATGTGTTCGCCGCGGCCATCGAGGGCCTGGCCGGGCAGACCAGCCTGTGCAATTCACCGGCACTGCTGGGCTGGCCGGACGTACGCAGCGACTGGGTGCGCCCGGGCCTGATGCTGTACGGGATCAACCCGATGCCGGCGCACACGGCGCTGACCGAGCGCCTGCGCCCGGTCATGACGATGCGCTCGAAGATCTTCGCCGTCCGCGATATCGCCGTGGGCGAACCGGTCGGCTATGGTGCGCGCTTCGTTGCGCAGCGGCCGACCCGGGTCGGGGTGGTCGCGCTCGGCTATGCCGATGGCTACCCGCAGTTCGCGCCGAATGGCGCCCCGGTCCGCATTGATGATCAGCCGGGCATCGTGATCGGTCGGGTTTCGATGGACATGCTCACCGTGGACCTGACCCACCTGCCGCAGGCCGGCATCGGCAGCACGGTGACGCTGTGGGGCGATGCGCCCCGCATCGAGGCCCTGGCGCCGCTGTGCGGGGTCAGCGCGTATCAGCTGCCGTGTGGCGTGAAGCGGGTCGTGCGCGAGTACGCCGGCGGCTGAGGCATGCCTCAGTTGCTGGCCGTGGCCTGGTTGCGCAGGTCGCGGCGGATCCAGTCTTCCAGCAGGCGCTTCTCATAGCGCAGCGGATCGGTGTCGCTCTGCCGTCCGATGCTGTGCAGGTAGCCGGTGTCCTGCAGCTTGCGCTCGCCCTCACCGAGCACCTGGCCCTGGGCATTCTTGAGTGTGTAAGTAAGCGTCACGCGCGGCGGGTAGATATCGCGCATGACCCGGATGTCGTCGGCTCGTGGGCCATGCCACGGCTCGTAGTCGCCGGCGCGCTTGATGTCGGTGAAGGTCACCTCCAGCGTCTGGCCCGGCTGCAACTCCTTGCTGGCCGTGGTCCGCACATATTTGGCGAGCTGCTGCACCCAGTCACCACGCTCGGCCTCGAAACGGTTGCTGCTCTGGCGGATCTCGGTGAACTGGGCCGGGTCGGTCCAGGCGACCTGCACCGGGCCGTCAGTCTCGAGCGCCCGGGGCGCTTGGGGATCGGTCACGGTCCGCGGGGCTGCCGCCGCACTGCCCATCAGCAGCAGCCCGGCCAATGCCCCGGCCCACAGAGAAGTACGGTTCATGACAACTCCTGCATCGCGATCACGGGTGGGATCAGGCCCTCAGTGTGATCCCGATCCGGGTGGCCGACAATCCACGCGTGTATGCTCCGCTGCTGCGGTTGGCGCCAATTCATCCAGGCCGCACCGTCCGGGGCTGGCCGCGCTTGACACTGCGAATACGCGCATTGGCCGATCCTGTGTCCCTCTGTCTCGCCAGTTGCCCCATTGACGCCCTTGTCCAGCCTGCCCACTTCGACGTTGGAACGCTCCTCTTTCCTGGCCGCATCGCCGGATCCGGCCCTCTATCGCACGGTCCTTGAGCGGCTGAATGCGGGCTTCTGCATCATCGAGGTGATTTTCGATGAGGCGCAGGTCGGGGTCGATTACCGCTTTGTCGAGGTCAACGAGGCGTTTTCGCGCAATACGGGACTGAGCGATGCCTGCGGGCAGCGGATGAGCAGCCTGCAGCCGGGGCATGAGTCGGACTGGTACCGCATCTACGGCGAGGTGGCGCTCAGCGGGCAGGCAAGACAGTTCGAGATGGAAGCGCGCGCGCTGGGTCGCTGGTATTCGGTGGAAGCGGTCAGCGTGGGCGAGCCGGACGAGCATCTGGTGGCGGTGGTGTTCTTCGACATTACCCACCGCAAGCACATCGAAGTGGAGCTGGCCGAAAGCGAAGCGCGTTTCAGTGCGCTGGCCGATGGCCTGCCGATGCCGGTCTGGGTGCTGGACGAGCGCGGCCATTCGCGCTTCGTGAACAGTGCTTTCAGTGAGTTCTTCGGCGGTGATGAGCAGCGCGTGCCCGACGATGTCTGGCGCGGCCTGGTGCACCCGGATGACGCCTCCGTGTTCGATTACGAGTTGCAGGAATCCTTGAAATCGCAGCGCTCCATGCACGCCCTGGTCCGCGGCCGTCGTGCCGATGGCCAGTGGCGCTGGCTGGAAATGAACGCCCGCCCGCGGTTCTCGCGGATGGGGCGGTTCATTGGTCTGGCCGGCAGCAGCCCGGATGTCACCGAGCGCCGCGAGATCGAAATGGCGCGCGAAGAGCTGCTGCAGTCCGAACGCGCCGCGCGCAGTGCCGCCGAGAACATGGCGCGCCTGAAAGACGAATTCCTGGCCACGCTCTCGCATGAGCTGCGCACGCCATTGACCACCATCCTGGGCTGGAGCGAACTGCTGCTCCAGCGCATCGACAACACCAGCCCGATGTACAAGGGCCTGGGCGTGATCGCCAGCAGTGCGATGGCGCAGAAGCGGCTGATCTCGGACATGCTGGACCTGAGCAGCATGCTGCTCGGCAAGGTGCAGCTGGAAGTGGAAATGCTGGACCTGCGCACGCAGCTGGACGAAGCGATGCGCGCGCAGGAGCTGGTCGCCGAGGGCAAGGCGTTGTCGATGGAGCTGGTGATGCCCGACGAGCCGTGTCTGGTGCTCGGCGATGCCACGCGCCTGCAGCAGGTGCTGTGGAACCTGCTCTCCAACGCCATCAAGTTCACCCCGGCCGAGGGCCGGGTGGTGCTGACCCTGGCCGAAGACGGTGGGCACTGGTCGATCAACGTCAGCGATTCCGGCGACGGCATCGCGCCGGAGTTCCTGCGGCATCTGTTCAGTCGCTTCCGCCAGGCCGATGGAACCACCACCCGCCGACATGGTGGGCTGGGGCTGGGCCTGGCGATCGTGCAGCAGCTGGTGGAGCTGCATGGCGGCGCGGTGGCGGCCAGCAGCGAGGGCCACGGCCACGGCTCCACGTTCACCGTGCGCTTGCCACGCTACCAGCCGCAGGCCGATGGTCGGCCGCTGCGCGAAGTGTTCAGTGGTCCGATTCCCGAGCAGATCATTGAGCCGTATCCGCTCAAGGGCCTGCACCTGCTGGCCGTCGAAGATCAGCCCGAAGTGCTGGAATACCTGCGCCGCCTGCTGGAAGAGCAGGGTGCCTCGGTCACCACCGCCGCCTCGGCCGGTGAAGCACTGGCCCTGCTCAACGAACAAGGGCATGACGGCATCGATGCGCTGCTGACGGATATCGGCATGCCGGGCATGGATGGCTATGGCCTGGTCCGCACCCTGCGCGACAACATGGGGGTCGAGCCAGCGGCGCTCCCGGCCGTGGCGGTGACCGCGCTGGCGCGGGCGGATGATCGCAAGCGCGCGCTGGCCTCCGGCTTCCAGGAGCATGTCGCCAAGCCGTATTCCGTCGCCCAGCTGGTGGCGGCCGTGCGCGGTGTGTTGAGCGGTACGCGCTGAGTCCTGCGTTGGCGGCGTGTTGACGTCGCCGCGGGCACACTGGCGGCGTACGCCACAGGAGTTGCCATGTCCCGTTACGCCCCCCGCATCCATACCGACCCGACCGCCATCGCGGCGCTGGAGGCGTTGCTGCCTCAGCTGCATGGCCAGACCCCGGTCGAACTCACGCTTGAGGATGGCAGCCGCCTGCTCGGCACCGTGGCGGTGCAGCCGACGCTTCAGCAATACCGCGACGCCGACGAAAACGAAGGCAGCAATGGCCAGCTGCGGCTGGACGATCTGGATACGCCGGTCCAGCAGCACGTGGTGTGGCTGGATCAGATCACGGCCATCCGGCAACTGCCCTACCGCGAGTGATCGCGGCGGGCAGGCGCGGTGGGGTTGGGCTCAGTGGGTGAATTCGCTGGGTTCGGCCTCGAAACGGCGCGCGTAGGCCCGTTCATCGGCAATCCGGGCCACCTCTTCATCGGCGAGGTCCGGGGCGCCATACACGGCATACGCCACGTTGCCATCCGAGGTTTTGCCGATCTGATGCAGGCGGTAGCGCGAATGGCCGCCGCCGGTATCTTCGGGGTAGTGCACCGGTGGCTGGCTGCCCTCCATGTCCATCTCGCTGTTGTCGACTACGCCACCGACAAACAATGCACGCATGTGCCATCTCCACGGGAAGTGAGGCTCCACCCTGCCGGTTGGGATGTTGTCAGGGCATCAACAGGACGTTGAATAAACGCAAATCCGGGGCTGGCGGGGCGAACCGGTAGAATGGCGGCCTCTTTTCAAGATGTGCCCTCCGCATGGCTGCCCAGCACGACGCTCCCCTGGAAACCCTGTTCCTGCCGTTCGCCAGTGGCGTGCTGTCCTGGCCGGCCGGCCCCGTGCTGTTCCTGCGCGCCCGCGATGGCGCGCCGCTGCGCGAGCACGCCCAGCCGGCGCAGCTGGTCTGCGAGCAGAGCTTCCGCCCGTTTGCCGATGCCCTGGAAGCCAGCGGCTGGACCGTCCGTGACGAGCAGCAGCTGGCCGGTGATGCCACCCGCTACGCCGTGGTGCTGGTGCTGCCGCCGCGCCAGCGCGAGGAAGCCAAGGCCCTGTTCGCCCGTGCGCTGGCCCTGACCGCCCCGGGCGGGATCGTGGTGGCCTGCCAGCACAACAACGAAGGCGCCCGCTCCGGCGAAGGCGACCTGCAGCAGCTGGCCGGCCTCGGCGGCAAGCTGACCAAGAACCACTGCCGTGCCTACTGGACTGCGCCGCTCAACGGCCAGCACGACGCCGCGCTCGCGCAGCGCTGGGCAACCCTGGACGCGCCGCGCGCGATCCTTGGCGGCCGCTTCCAGAGCCGCCCGGGCATCTTCGCCTGGGACCGCATCGATCCCGCCTCGGCGCTGCTGGTCGAACAGCTGCCGGCCGATCTGGCCGGGCGTGGTGCCGATCTCGGCGCCGGCTTTGGCTATCTGTCCGCCGAAGTGCTGGCGCGCTGCCCGAACGTGAGCGCGCTGGACCTGTACGAGGCCGAAGGCCGCGCGCTGACGCTGGCCCGCGAGAACCTCGCCGCGCTCGGCAAGCCCGCCGCGCTGGCCTATCACTGGCAGGACGTCACCGCCGGGATCGAGGGCGAGTACGACTTCATTGTGACCAACCCGCCGTTCCACACCCCGTCGCGCGCGGATCGCCCCGATATCGGCCAGCGCTTCATCGCCGTGGCCGCGCAGGCGCTGCGCCCGGGCGGTCGCATGTGGCTGGTGGCCAACCGTCACCTGCCGTACGAGCAGATTCTCAACGAGAGCTTCGGCCAGGTGCGTGTGGCGGCCGAGCGCGATGGCTTCAAGCTGATCGAAGCGACCAAGGCCAGCAAGAGCGCCACGCCGGTCCGCACGCCGCGCAGCACCGAGCCGAAGTGGGGCCGCGGAGGCCGCGCATGAAGCTGGTCAAGCTGTTGGCCAACCTGGGCTATGGCAGCCGCAAGCAGGTGCAGGGGATGTTCCGCGCCGGCCTGATCACCGATGCCGAGGGCGAGGTGCTGTACGCCGATGACGCGGTCGCGCACGAGGCGATCCGGGTCGAGGGCGAGCCGCTGGACCCGCCGCAGGGGCTGACCCTGCTGCTGCACAAGCCGCGTGGCTACACCTGTTCGACCAAGGACAAAGGCCGGCTGATCTACGATCTGCTGCCGCCGCGTTACCGCGACCGTGCGCCGGTGTTGTCCTCGGTGGGCCGCCTGGACCGTGACACCAGCGGCATGCTGCTGATGACCGACGACGGTGCGCTGCTGCACCGGATCGTGTCGCCGAAGTCGCGCTTGGACAAGGCGTACGAGGTCACCCTGGCCGAAGACCTGCGCGGCGATGAAACCGCGCGTTTCGCCAGCGGCGGCCTGCTGCTGGAATCGGACGACAAGCCTTTGCTGCCGGCCGAGCTGCACGTGAACGGCCCGCGCCAGGCGCAGCTGGTCCTGCACGAAGGCCGCTACCACCAGGCCCGCCGGATGTTCGCGGCCGTCGGCAACCACGTCGAGGCGCTGCACCGCAGCCGTATCGGCGGGCTGTCGCTGGGCGAGCTGCCTGAAGGTGAGTGGCGCATGCTCGATGCGGCCGATCTCGAGACGCTGTTCAACGTTCCATGACGGCCTTCGCCGCGCTGCCGTTCCTGCCCGACGCCGTCATCTTCGACATGGACGGCCTGATGATCGACAGCGAGCGCGTCTCGATCGCGTGCTGGTCGCAGGCGGCGCAGGAGCTGGCGCTGCCGTTCCCGGCAGGGTTCTGGCTGCGCATGGTGGGCCTGGGCGACCGCGACTGCGAGCGCCTGCTGCTGCAGACGGTCACTGCCGAGCAGGTCGCCGCGCTGTTCGCGCGTTGCCACGATCTGTACGAAGCGCGCACGCAGCAGGGTCTGCCGCTGCGCCCCGGCATCCTGGAGATCCTGCAGCTGCTGCACGAGCATGGCGTTCCACGTGCGGTGGCGACCTCCACCCGCCAGCCGCGTGCCTCGCGCAAGCTGGCGGCGGCCGGGCTGCTGCCGTTCTTCGAGGTGGTGGTGACCAGCAGCGATGTCGCGCATCCCAAGCCCGCCCCGGACATCTACCTGCTGGCGGCGCAGAAGCTGGGCAAGGACCCGGCGCGCTGCCTGGCGCTGGAAGATTCCCCAGCCGGTATCCGCGCGGCCGTGGGTGCGGGCATGACCGCCATCCAGGTGCCGGACCTGGTGCATCCGGATGAAGAACTGCGCGCGCTGGGGCATCGCATCGTGGATTCGCTGCTGGATGCACGGGCGTTGTTGATGCCGCTGCTGCCGGTGACCGGCGCGCGGTGATATCCCGCCCGGCTCGCCGATACACCGGGCATTGATCGCGTGCACCACGAAAAAGCCCGGCACATGGCCGGGCTTTTTCGTATATACCGCAGCTGCACTCAGAGGCGGCTGAACACCAACGCCGCATTCGTGCCGCCAAAGCCGAAGCTGTTGGACATCACGGTGTTCAGCTGTGCCGGCTGGGTCTGCTGCACGATCGGGAAGCCTTCCACCAGCGGGTCCAGCTCGCCGATGTTGGCCGAGCCGGCGATGAAGCCATCGCGCATCATCAGCAGGCAGTAGATCGCTTCGTGCACGCTTGCCGCACCCAGCGAGTGGCCGGACAGCGCCTTGGTCGAGGACAGCGGCGGAATGCTCTCGCCGAACACTTCACGCACCGCCTTCAGCTCGGTGACGTCGCCCAGCGGGGTCGAGGTGCCGTGCGTGTTGAGGTAGTCGATCGGGGCGGTGATGTGCTCCATCGCCATGTTCATGCAGCGCACCGCGCCTTCACCGGACGGGGCGACCATGTCGGCGCCATCGGAGGTGACGCCGTAACCGACCAGCTCGGCATAGATGCGCGCGCCACGGGCCACGGCGTGGTCGTAGTCTTCCAGCACCAGCATGCCGCCGCCACCGGCGATGACGAAGCCGTCGCGGTCCTTGTCGTACGGGCGCGAGGCCGAGGCGGGCGTGTCGTTGAAGCGGGTCGACAGGGCGCCCATCGCATCGAACATCACGCTCATCGACCAATGCAGGTCTTCACCGCCACCGGCGAACATCACGTCCTGCGCGCCATGACGGATCAGATCCGCGGCGGCACCAATGCAATGCGCGGAGGTGGCGCAGGCGGCCGACAGCGAGTAGCTCAGGCCCTTGATCTGGAACGCCGTGGCCAGGCACGCCGACACGGTGGAGCACATCGTGCGCGGCACCATGTAGGGGCCGACCTTGCGCACGCCACGGGCGCGCAGGATGTCGGCCGATTCCACCTGCCACTGGCTGGAGCCGCCACCGGAGCCGGCGATCAGGCCGGTCCGCGGGTTGGCGACCTGCGCCTCGTCCAGGCCGGCATCGGCGATCGCATCGCGCATGGCGATGTACGCATACGCCGAGGCATCGCTCATGAAGCGCTTCACCTTGCGGTCGATCTGCGCATCCAGGTCCAGCTCGATGTTGCCGCCGACATGGCTGCGCAGGCCGGCTTCGGCATGATCGGGCAGGTGGCGGATGCCGGCGCGGCCTTCACGCAGTGCAGTGGACACGGTGTCCAGATCGTTGCCCAGGCACGAGGTGATGCCCATTCCGGTAATGACGACGCGACGCATCAGAAGTTCTCAGTGGAAGTGAACAGACCTACACGCAGGTCTTTGGCAGAGTAGATTTCGCGACCGTCCACCAGCATGCGGGCGTCGGACTGTGCCATCACCAGCTTGCGGTTGATGACGCGCGAGATGTCGATTTCGTAGGTGACGCGCTTGGCGCTCGGCAGCACCTGGCCGGTGAATTTCACTTCACCGCAGCCCAGGGCGCGGCCACGGCCGGGCGCACCGATCCAGGTCAGGAAGAAGCCGGTCAGCTGCCACATGGCATCCAGGCCGAGGCAGCCGGGCATGACCGGGTCGCCGAGGAAGTGGCAGTCGAAGAACCACAGGTCAGGGCGGATATCCAGTTCCGCGCGTACCATGCCTTTGCCGTGTGGGCCGCCGTCCTCGCGGATATCGGTGATGCGATCGAACATCAGCATCGGATCATTGGGCAGGCGGCCGCTGCCCGGGCCGAACAGTTCACCGCGGGCGCTGGCCAGCAGCTGGTCGCGCGAGAACGCGTTGAGACGAGTCATGGAAAACGCAATCCTGAGGAAGTTGTCATCGGGGTGAGCCGACCACAGGTCGACTGCTCTTGCATGAAGCAAGTACTCAAGAGTGCATGAGAAAAAGTGATTCAATCAAACGTTTTAACCGTACGCCGCCGTAGTGTTTTCAGGTTCAAAAACGCATGTTGTTGTTATCCAACAACCATACTGCGGCGTGTGGCTGTAATCTTGTTCATCTGAATTCGAGTGCCAACGCCCGTGTCCCGCCCCCGCAAGATCATTCACGTCGACATGGATGCGTTTTACGCGTCCGTGGAGCAGCGTGACGACCCTTCGCTGCGGGGCAAACCGGTGGTGGTGGCGTGGCGGGGCATGCGCTCGGTGGTGTGCGCGGCCTCGTACGAAGCGCGGGTGTTCGGGGTGCGTTCGGCGATGCCGGCGCTGCGCGCGGAGCGGTTGTGTCCGGATGCGGTGTTCGTGCCGCCGGATTTCGCCCGCTACAAGGCGGTGTCACGGCAGGTGCGCGAGATTTTCCTGCGGCATACGGATCTGGTGGAACCGTTGTCGTTGGACGAGGCGTATCTGGATGTGACCGAGCACAAGGGCGGGATGACGGTGGCGACGGAGATCGCGCAGATCATCCGCGCGCAGATCCGCGAAGAGACGCAGTTGACCGCCTCGGCCGGGATCGCACCGAACAAATTCCTGGCCAAGATCGCCTCGGATTGGCGCAAGCCGGATGGGCAGTTCGTGGTGCCGCCGCATCGCATCGAGCAGTTCCTGACGCCACTGCCGGTGAACCGTGTGCCGGGCGTGGGCAAGGTGATGGCGGCGAAGCTGGCCGAGCTGGGCGTGGCGACGGTGGGTGATCTGCGTGCGCTGCCGCTGGAGGAACTGGAGGCGCGGTTCGGGACGTTTGGTGGACGCTTGTTCAATCGTGCGCGCGGTGTGGATGAGCGGCCGGTGGAGCCGGATCAGCCGGTGCAGTCGATTTCGTCGGAGGATACGTTCGCCGAGGATCTGTTGTTGGAGGATCTGGCGCCGGCGATCGTGCAGTTGGCGGAGAAGACGTGGCTGGCGACGCGCAAGACGGACCGGGTGGGGCATACGGTGGTGTTGAAGTTGAAGACGTCGCAGTTCCGGATCATTACGCGCAGTTTTACGCCGGAGTCGCCGCCGGATTCGGTGGAGGAACTGCGCGATATTGCGTTGGGGTTGCGGGCGCGGGTGGAGTTGCCGTTGGAGACGCGGTATCGGTTGGTGGGGGTGGGGTTGGGGGGATTCCGGGAGCGGGAGGTGGTTCGCCAGCCGGGGTTGTTTGATCATCTTGGTGATGTGTAGCTGGGCGGTATTCGTCCGCGTTTCTTGCCGTTTTCTTGATCTGTTCAAGTGTTGACGGCAACGGCAACGGCAACGGCGGATGCGCTGGTGTTCGGGTGATGAGGGTTTGGGACGACGCGGGTGGGGTACCGGGACCCGCTGCAAGTACGTCCCTGTAAGCTCGTGTGTTGCCATCCATGGCAACACACGGTCCCGATACCCCACCCGCGCCGTCCCTCCGACACTGGGTCGGTGCGCAGAGGGGAAACGCGTCGTGCGTTTCGAGATTCGCGAATGACGTTTGGTTTCTACGGATGCGTCATTACGGCCACTGCATTTCACCCTTGGCGACCTTCGCGCTCAGTTCCAGTGAACTCTCGCCCGCCAGATTCGGATAGCGTTTTTTCATCGCGGCGATGAGTGCGTTGGCATCTTTTCTGCGTGCGGTTTCTTCGTCGAACGCGCGGATGTAGTCGGCGGTGAAATCCACGGCGCTGATGTCCAGGGCGGCATCGGCTGCGTAGTGGCCGGGGATGACGCGGGTGGGGTTCAGGGCTTTGATCGTGGCCAGTGTCTGTAGCCAGTGCGCGTGCGATTGGGCGCTTTGGGTGTCGGCCATCCAGACGTGTTCGCCGGCGACGATGGGGATGCCGCCGAGGAGGGTGCGCAGGGCGGGGATCCACAGGACGGTGCGGTCCGGGGTGGGGCCGGTGAGGCCGATGATCTTGATCGGTTGGCCTTCCAGGGTGAGGGTATCGCCGTCCAGTGGGGCGGGGATGACGATGCGGTTCGGCTTGCCTGCGCCCATCTGGGGGCCCCAGTAGGCGAGTTTGGCGGCCTGGGTGGCGTTGATGTGGGCGACGGTGGCGGGGGTGGCGAGGATGCGGGCGTCGGGGAAGGCGTCCTGCAGGGTGGCCAGGCCGAAGTAGTAGTCGGGGTCGCCGTGGCTGATGTAGATCGTGGTCAGGCGTTTGCCCGAGTCACGGATGCGCTGGACCAGCTGCGCGGCATCGGTGGCGGCGAACTGGGCATCCACGAGGATGGCGTCGTGGCGGCCGGTGATCAGGGTGGAGGAGACCGCGAACAGGGCGTCGTCGCCGGGGTGGTACGGCTGCACCGCGAGGGGAGCGGACTGCGCGGGTGCGTTCGCGGCGGGGCGGGCGTGGCTGGTGGCCGGGGTGAGGGCGGTGAGGCCGGTGATCAGGGCGAGGCTGAGGGCCAGGGTGGTGCGGGAGAGCGTGGGCATGGGGGCGGTTCCATCCAGGGCCCCGGCGGGGATCGCCGGGGCGGGCAGGGCTCAGTACGCGACGGTGGCGATCTGGCGCAGGTATTGCGGGGTTTCGATTTCGCTGACGAAGGCGTCGGCGTAGTCGGCGTAGCTGATCCGGCTGTGGCCGTCATCGCCGACCAGGAAGTTCTTCGCCTGGGTGCGGAAGCCGCCGCGCTGTGGGCCGGGGCCGATTTCTGCGGCCGGGGAGTAGAAGGTCCAGTCGAGGTCGTCGACGGCGCGCAGCTGCTTCAGCGTCTCGCGGGCGGCCAGGGCGACCGGCTTGTAGGCGTCGGGGAAGCCCTCGGTGTCCACCAGTTGCACACCCGGGGCAACTTCCAGGCTGCCGGCGCCACCGACCATGATGAAGCGGGGCACGCCGGCTTGGCGCGCCGCGGCGACCAGGGCGGCACTGGTGGTGGTCACCGTGGTCGGGTCATCGCCCGGGCGCGGGCCGAAGGCGCTGGCCAGGACGTCATGGCCGGCGATCACGGCGGCCAGCGCGTCGGTGTCATCCAGCGCGGCCACGGCCAGCTGGGCGCCGTCCAGTTCCGCCGGGAGGTCGGTCTCACGGCGCACGATGGCGGTGACCTGGTGGCCGCGGGAGAGGGCCTGACGGGTGATTTCACGGCCGATGTTGCCGGTGGCACCAACGAGAGCAATTTTCATGGGGGAGGTCCGTTGAGGAAGGAAGCCCAGCGTATGCCTCTGGAATCGAACGAAAAACCGCGTATAACGGCCTAATTTGTTGCACGGATCGATCAAATGGACCGGATGACGGCCATGAACGTGTTCGTCGAGGTGGCCGAGCGTGGCAGCCTGACCGCTGCGGCCGAGGCGCTGGAGATGTCGCGGGCGATGGTGACGCGCTATCTGGCCGAGGTGGAGCGGTGGCTGGGCGCGCGTCTGCTGCACCGGACCACGCGCCGGATCAGCCTGACGGGGCCGGGAGAAGCGGCGCTGCTTCGCTTCCGGCAGATGCTGGCGATCGGCGATGAACTGCACGCTGAGCTGGCCACTGACAACCCCGAGCCACACGGGCTGATCCGGGTGACCGCGAGTGTTTCTTTCGGGCAGCTCCACCTGGCCGCGGCGGTGGCCGAGTTCGTCAAACGCCATCCGCTGACGCGGGTGGAACTGCTACTCGTCGATCGGGTGGTGAATCTGGTGGAAGAGCGGGTGGACATCGCCGTACGCATCTCGCGCGCGATCGACCCGAGTCTGATCGCGCGCCATCTTGGGCCGTGCCGGTCGGTGTTGTGTGCGGCGCCGTCGTACGTGGCCGAGCGCGGTGCGCCGGGTACGGCCGATGCACTGGCCGCGCATAACTGCCTGACCCACCACTACGTCGGCAAGAGTGTGTGGCACCTGCAGCGCGACGGACGGCAGATCGCGGTGGCGGTGGGTGGCAACATCAGCGCCAACGAAGCATCGTTGCTGCTGGAAGCCGTACGCGCCGGGGCGGGTATCGCCATGTTGCCGATGTACCAGATCGCGCCGCTGCTGCGTTCGGGCGAGCTGGTGGCCGTGCTGCCCGACTACACGGTGGAGACGCTGGGGCTGCACGCCGTGTACGCCTCGCGCCGGCAGCTGCCGACAATCATGCGCAGCTTCCTGGATTTCCTGGTGGAGCGTTTCAGTAGCCCGCAGTTCCTGGCGCTGCTCTGAGTGCCTGGGGTCAACGGCGCATGAGCAGAGCCGTGGCGGTGCCGCCGTACAATGGGGCTCCCACGTCGTTGAAGTGAGTGTCGTCTTGTCGTATCCGTATCCGTATCCGTTGGTGGTGTTCGATCTGGATGGCACGCTGGTGGACAGCGCGGCCGATATCGCCGAAGCGCTGAACCGCACGCTGCAGGACTGGCAGTTGCCGCGCGTGCCGGAGGCGACGGTGTTGACGTGGATCGGTGATGGCGTGCGGCGGCTCGTCGAGCAGGCGTTTACCGCGGCTGGCAGCGATATCGATCTGGACGAGGTGATGCCCGGTTTCATGCGGCACTATGAAGCGTGCCTGTTGCGCAGCCCGCGCTTGTTCGATGGCGTGAGCGAGACGTTGGCCGCCTTGCACGAACGTTCGGTGACGCTGGCGATCTGCACCAACAAGCCGTCCGCGCTGGTGGCGCCGTTGCTGCAGCATTTTGGTCTGCAGGACGTGTTCGCACTGGTGCTGGGTGGGGATTCCCTGCCGGAGCGCAAGCCGAGTGGTGCGCCGTTGCGGCACATCGCGGCGCACTTCGACGTGGCCGTCGAGGCCGCATTGATGGTGGGCGATTCGATCACCGATTACCGCGCTGCGGTGGACGCAGGCATGCCGGTGGCGCTGGTACGCTATGGGTATCCGCGTGGGCTGGATCTGGACCACGTCGAGGCGGTTGCCGTGGTGGATGATCTGCGGGAATTGCTGGTGTTGTAAGGCGTTCGAGCGTGTGCCGACCAACGGTCGGCACCTGCCGAGGGTGGGACGGCGGCAGTGCCGCCGTCCAGATCCCTTATTTCGGCTGGTAACGCACGCTCAGGCGGTACTCGCGGCCGGGCTGGTTGTACCAGGCGACGGTTTCGTAGTCGCGGTCGAACACGTTGCTGACCCGGCCCAGTACGGACCAATCACGGGTCAGCGCGTATTCCAGGCGCAGATCCACGGTGCCATAGCCGCCCAGGCGCACGGTGTTGGCCGCATTGTCGTACCGCTTGCCGGCGCCGTTGGCGGTGAGGCCGGCGCGGAAGTCGCCGAAGCGGCGATCGACGTCCAGACGCGCGGTGTTCTGTGCGCGGCGCGCCAGCCAGTTGTCGAACTGTGCGCTGCCGTCGGTGCGGTTGCGCGGGTCGGTGTGGCTGAGCTGTGCGTTGAGGTCGAACCCGGCGACGGTGATCGCACCGGTCAGCTCGGCGCCGCGGATGCGGGCTTTCTCGACCTGCGACATCATGAAGGTGGTTGCGTCGTAGGTGATCAGGTCATCGATGCGCGTTTCGTATACGTCCAGGCCCCAGCGCCAGCCGTCACCCTGCTGGGCGATGCCGATGTTCGCGCTCTTGGATTTTTCCGGGTCCAGGGTCGGCACGCCGCTCCACGGATCGTAGAGGTCGCTGAAGGTCGGGGCCTTGAACGCGGTGCCGTAGCTGGCGTTGAGGCGGAACCCGCTGCCCAGCTCCAGGCCCCAGCCGAGGCTGCCGGTGGTGTGGTTGCCGAACTGCTCGTTGTCGTCGTTGCGCACGCTGGCCTGCAGGTGGTGCGCGCCGAAGCGGCCCTGGTACTGCGCGAACACGCCGGTGTTGTCGCGGCTGTCCACCAGATAGCCGGCACTGCTGCCATCGAGGTTGTCCTGGCTCCAGTCCACGCCGGCGCTCAGCAGCTGGCCATCGGCGATGCCGATGTCGGCCTGCACCGAGGCACTGTCGCGGTGGGTCTGTGCATTGCCCAGCCAGGTATCACCGTTGTAGTTGTCCGATTCGTTGTCGGCGCGGCCGACGTTCACGGTCAGGTTGAAACGCTCGCTCGGCGTGTAGCGCACCTTGCCGCCGAGCACCTGCTGCAGGGTCTCGGAGTAGTTGTAATAGCCGTCGTAGTGGTTCTCGCCTTCGGCACGCAGCGCGGTGCCTTCCAGGCTCAGCGTGTCGGCCAGCGCATAGCCGCCGCGCAGGCTCATCGACAGGTTGCGGTAGCCGTCGCGGTCGGGCTCATCGGCACCGCAGCCAGCGAAGGTAGCGGCGTCGCCGCGGCAGGCGTTGATGCCATCGGTGTGCTGGTAGGCGATGTCGGTGCCGAACCAGCCACGCTCCCCGCTGCCGCCGAAGCCACCGCTGGCCTCGCGCAGGCCGTTGCTGCCGCCACCAAGCTGCAGGTGCGGCGCGAACTGGCCGGCGTTGCGGCGGGTGAAGATCTGGATCACGCCACCGATCGCATCGGCGCCGTACAGGCTGGACTGCGGGCCACGCACGATTTCGATGCGTTCGATCTGCGCCAGCGGCAGGTCCTGGATCATCGCCAGGCCGAGGTCGCCGGTGTTGATGCGCACGCCATCGACCAGCACCAGGGTGTGGGCCGAGTTGGTGCCGCGCAGGAACAGCGAGCTCTGCTTGCCCAGGCCGCCGCTGTTGTTGAGGTTGATGCCGGCACGGCCGCGCAGCAGATCCTGCAGCGACGGTGCCTGGCTGCGCTCGATCTCGGCGCGGTCGATCACCTGCGCCGGTGAGATGCTGTCTTGCAGGGCGATCGGGGTGCGCGTGGCGGTGACCAGCACCTGGTCCAGCGCGGTGGCGTCGTCCTGTGCGGAGACCAGCAGGGGCAGGGCCGACAGAACGGCCAGGGAAAGAACGCGGGTTTGCAGCTTCATCGATGACTCCATGCACCGCGCACGCCCGCGCGGCAAGGGGTGGGGATGATCACGCTGCAGGGAGGTTCGACGGTGGGCGGGCGCACGCAGGCGCCTGCTTGCCGCCGCCATGCCCGCCGCATCGCAACCAGTCGTCTTCCAGGCCGGTCTCCGGGCTCGCGGGTCGATGGCCGTGCCATCGTGCCAGGCGCCTTCCCATGCCGGAGCACAGTGGCGTATTGCCTGGTGTTTCCACGCTTACCGTTGCGGGGGCAGCGCCGGAGTGGCGGCGTGGCACAGGGCCCGACGCGTCACCGGCTTCCCGTTTCAACCTGGCGGCATTGCAGCCCCAGGTCACCTGAAAGTGGGCGCAGTCTAAGCCATCGGCCGGGCCCATGGAGCGCACCGGTTAGAATGCGCCTCGCTTTTTCGATGTGATCTCCATGACCCCAACGTGGTTGCAGCACCCCGGCACCGACGCCCGTGACCCGCACCGGCCGGCCGCAGCGGGCAGCAGACGGGGCGCGGCATGATTCTCGATCTGATCCGCCACGCCAGCACCAGCCGCGACGACCATCTTGATGGCCGCACCGATCCGCCGCTGCACGAGGGTGCGACCGAGGCCCTGTGCGCGCGCTACGCCGGGCTGTCCTGGCAGCGTGTGCTGTCCTCGCCACGGCAGCGAGCGCTGTTGACCGCCGAGGCATTGGCCTTGCCCCACGCGGTGGACGTGGAGGCCGATGAGGAATGGGAAGAACTGGATTTTGGCGACTGGGACGGGCTCGCGCTGGAGGCGCTGCCGATGGCTGCGCTGTCAGCCTTCCATCTGGACCCGCATGCCAATCCACCGCCGCATGGCGAAAGCTGGGGCCATTTCGAGCGGCGCATCGCGCGCGGCCTGCATCGGTTGCTGGATGACCCTGAGCCGGTCCCGACCCTGATCGTCAGCCATGGCGGTCCGCTGCGGATGGTGCTGTCGCAGGTGTGCGGCCTGCCGATGGCGATGTGCTGGGCGCTGCGCATTGATCACGGCACACGGCTGCGCCTGCGCGTGGAGCGCGAGGATGAGCGGCTGTGGGGCGAGCTGCTGGAGCTGCAGCAGCTATGAAGCGCGCGGGTACCGACGGTGTGTCGGTACGCGTGGATCAGCGGTTGTCGTCATCCATCTCGAACGGCGGTGCTTCGTCGCCGTCATCATCGCGATGCTCCACGGTGCGGTCGTAGACCGGGCCGGAGGCGGGCGGCGCCTTCTTCAGCGGCTGGTCGGCGATGATCGCTTCATACTCGGCCACCAGTATGGTGCGGCGCGCCTCCGGCAGTTCCTGCCAGTGGCAGTCCTGCAGTGCACCCTCCAGCGAGTAGAGCAGGTTCAAGCTGGGCTTGAAGCCGGCGCGGCGCACTTTGACGAAGGCACCGACCGCGCCGACCGCCACCAGATCTTCCGGCGTACGCAGACCGACCTGGCGCAGCCATGCTGCGCTCTTCGGGCCGATGTTGCGCAGCTTGACGCCACTCATCCCAATGCCTCGATGAACACCGCGGCGATGGCTTCCAGCCCGGCCTGGTCCTCGGCATCGAAGCGCGCCAGCGAGGGGCTGTCCAGATCGAACACGCCGACCAGCTCGCCGTTGTGGACCAGCGGCACGACCAGTTCCGAGCGCGAGGCCGAGTCGCACGCGATGTGACCGGGGAACGCATCGACGTCTTCAATGCGCTGGGTCACCCGCTGCGAAGCCGCGGCGCCACACACGCCCTTGTCGAGTGGAATGCGCACGCAGGCGGGCAGACCCTGGAACGGGCCGACGACCAGCTCCTTGCCGTCGAAGAAGTAGAAGCCGACCCAGTTCAGGTGCGGCAGGGCGTGGTAGACCAGCGCCGACAGGTTGGCCGCATTGGCGATGCGGTCGCGCTCGCCATGCACCAGGGCGCGGGCCTGGGCCAGCAGCTGGCCGTACTGTTCCGGCTTGCTGCCGGTGAGCGTGGAGGTATCGAACATGGCCGCAGTCTACCAAGCGCGGCGGTTGCTTGCCCCCGGGGCTGGCGGAACGCAGCGGACCGCACCGCAATGCTGCCGGGAGGGCGGATAATGACGCGATTCCGCTCCCGGTCGTTCCCATGTCCCTGCCTGCGCCGCGCCCTGCCGCCCTGTTCGTCACCGGCACCGATACCGGCATCGGCAAGACCTTCAGCAGCTGTGTGCTGCTGCATGCCCTGCGCCGCCACGGCGGCTCCGCAGTGGGCATGAAGCCGGTCGCCAGTGGCTGCGAGCGCACGCCCGAAGGCCTGCGCAACGAGGATGCCACGGCCCTGCTGGCCGCCAGCATGCCGATGCCCGCGTATGACGACCTCAACCCGTTCGCGCTCGAGCAGCCGCTGGCGCCGGAGATCGCTGCCGCCGAGGCTGGCGTGCAACTGTCGCTGGCGCCGATCGAGGCCGCCTTCGCGCGCCTGCGCGCCAGCGCGGACACGGTGGTGGTCGAGGGCGTCGGCGGCTGGCTGGCGCCGCTGTCGGCCACGCTGGACCAGAGTGATCTGGTGCACGCGCTGGCGCTGCCGGTGGTGATGGTGGTCGGGCTGCGGCTGGGCTGTCTCAACCATGCGCGGCTGACTGCCGAGGCGATCGCGGCCCGTGGCGCGCGCTGCATCGGCTGGATCGCCAATGAGGTGGACCCCACCATGGCACGCCGCGACGAGAACGTCGCACTGCTCACCGCGCGGCTGCCGATGCCGTGCTGGGGGCGCCTGCCGTATGCGCCCGGCGCGGACCCGGCCCGCCTGGCGGACCGGCTGGTGTTCTGAGCGTCAGCCGCCTGCGCGCACCTGCAGCGCGCTGGCGAGCCGGCCGACCGTGGCAATCGCGCCGGCGAAGCGCTCGTCCAGTTCCTGGCAGCACGACAGGCGCAGGCAATGCCGGTAGCGTGCACCGCGCGAATACACCTGGCCGGGCATGAACACCACGCCCTCGGCCAAGGCCTGCTCGAACAGCTCTCCGACATCGATCGCGGCGGGCAGTTCCACCCACAGCAGGAACCCGCCGGTCGGCTGGGTGGCCGACGTGCCAGGCGGGAAGTGCTGCGCGATCAGGCCACGCACATGACTGACCTGATCGCTGTAGAGCCGACGCAACTCCCGCAGATGATGCTCGTAGTTGCCCGCTTCCAGGAACGCGGCAACCGTGTCGCCGAGCAGGCGTGATTCGGCACCGGAGGAGTGGAACTTCAGCAGCTGGATATCGGCGGCGAAGCGGCCACCGTCAAGCCAGCCGATGCGGTAGTCCGGTGCCAGCGTCTTGGAGAAGCCGCTGCAGACCATGATCCAGCCATCGCGGTCAAAGCTCTTGGCCAACGGCTCCAGCGGTTCCTTGAACTGCAGTTCGGCGTAGACCGCGTCTTCGATCAACGGCACCTGGTAATGGTTCACCAGCGCGGCAAGGCGCTGCTTGTTCGGCACCGGCATGCTGCCGCCGAGCGGATTGTGCACGGTCGGCATGGCCATGATCGCGGCGATGCCGCCGGCGGCGAGCAGCGCTTCCAGTGCGTCCAGATCGAGTCCGTCGCGCGGATGGGTGGGTAGCTCGATCGCGCGCAGGCCCAGGCTGCGCAGCAGCGGGTAGATGTTGAAATACGAGGGCGCTTCGATCGCCACCGCATCGCCGGGTTGGGTCACCACGCGCAACGCCAGTTGCAGGGCTTCCATCGCGCCATGCGTGAGCACCAGCCGGTCCGTGGTGGTGTGCAGCCCCAGCCGTGGCCCACGCTGCACGATCTGGGTCAGCAGCCGTGCCGCACCGTTGGGACGCGCGTAGGTCTCCACCGTGGTGGCGGCCCGGCGCAGTACCTGCGCGGTGGTGCGTGCCAGCTGCGCACCGGGATAGAAACGCTTGCCACGCGGGCCGGCGAACGCCAGATCGACGATGTCCGGTTGCTGCTGTGCGGCCAGCACGCGCGCCATCATCGCGTGCTGCGCGGGTGCGGTCGGAGGTGAGGGTGCCTGCCGCAGCGACTGTGTCGGTTCGGGCAGGCGTGGGCTGACCACGAAGCCGGCCTTCGGCCGCGGCAGCACCAGCCCGGCATCCTCCAGCTGCCGATAGGCGGCGATCACCGTGTTGAGGCTGAGGCTGCGCTGCGTCGCCAGGCCGCGCAGCGAGGGCAGGCGGGTGCCCACCGGCAGCCGTCCGCTGCGGATCGCATCGGCCATTTCATCGGCCAGGGATTGATAGAGGTTGCTCGCCATCGGTCTGTGCATCCACGGGCATCTGTAACCGTGCGGATGCCAGTCATCTGCATCTGTACCCGCCTCAGGACGCAGCCTACCATGGCCGTGATGACTTCCCTCGCGCACGGCAGAGCGATGTGTGCCGTGCGTCTTTTCTTTTTGTTCCCCGCGTGATCAGCGCGCCGAAATGGAGGTACTCACCAGGCGCGGCTGCTCGCGGTACAGGGCCGGATACTGCTGCTTCAGTGCGGCCACCTTGGGCAGGTCGTTGATCCGGATGTACAGCGAGTCCGGATGCAGCGTGAGGTAGTTCTGGTGATACCCCTCGGCGGCGAAGAACGGCTTGCCACCATCGACCTGGGTCACCACCGGCGCGGCGTAGGTCCTGGCCTGCTGCAGCTGGGCGATATAGGCGCGGGTGGCATCGCGCTGCGCCGCGTCGTCGGCATAGACCGCCGAGCGGTACTGCGTGCCACGGTCCGGGCCTTGCCGGTTGAGCTGGGTCGGATCATGCGCCACCGAGAAGAACACCTGCATCAGCTGGCCATAGCTGACCTGCGCCGGATCGTAGGTGACCTGCACCGCCTCGGCATGGCCGGTACCACCGCCGCCGACGCGCGGGTAAGTGGCATTCGCCGCACTGCCGCCGATGTAGCCGGAGAGCGCGTTGTCCACGCCCTTGATGTGCTGGAACACGCCCTGCACGCCCCAGAAGCAGCCACCGGCGAACACCACCTGGGCGCGCTTCACGCCGGGTTGGCGCAGGTCTGCCTTGCCGGTAGGCGCAGGCACGGCCACGGTCGTGGCGGCGGCAGCATGTGCCGGCCGATCAAGGCCGACCACCACCACGCTGGCGGTGAGTGCCGCGATGGCGACAGCGATGCCGCCTGCAACGAGTTTGTCGACTGCGATCTTCATGCGATAGCTCCTCACCCAAACGTAAAGGCGTAGGCGTGCACGCCGGGATCGAGGAACTCGATCTCGAAGGTGCGCTCCTGCACGGCGCCGGACTGGCGGATCAGCTGATACAGACGGTTTTCATCCACGCGGCCCTCGCCGTCGGCGGAGATGTCTCCACCAGCCGCAGCGCCGGGTGCCTGCCCGTCGATGCGCACGCGGAACCGGACCGGCTTGCCGTCCTCGCCCGGTGCCAGCACCAGGTGCAGGTCACGTGCATGGAAGCGGAAGGCGATACCGCCGCCGCGTGTCTCCAGCCGGGCGTCTTCGTTGCCCACGGTCCAGCGTCCGGCCAAGGCCCACTGGTTGTGTAGAAGCGTGGCAGGCACGGTGTAGTCGGCAGGCTGGTCCTGGCGTTGGCCACCGGGGGAGGCGAAGTTCTCGGCACGCGCATGGCCGAGGTAGGTCTCCGGTGATTTGAGGTTGCTCATGTCGGCCTGGCGCGCCACGCCGTCCAGCGTCATCGCGACCGGTGCATCGTCACCGGGCAGGGTGTTGCCGGCCTCGCGCAGCAGCTGGCGGATGATCTGCTCGGACTGCGCGTAGTTGCCCTCGCCGAAGTGATGCGCGCGGATCCGGCCCTGCGCATCGATGAAGTAATGCGCCGGCCAGTACTTGTTGTTGAAGCCGCGCCAGATGGCGAAGTCGTTGTCGATCGCGACCGGGTAGGTGACCTTCAGGTCCTTCACCGCCCGCTGCACGTTGGTCAGATTGCGCTCGAAGGCGAACTCCGGCGCGTGCACGCCGATCACCACCAGCCCGTGGTCGCGATAGCGCTCGGCCCACTCACGCACGTAGGGCATCGCGCGCAGGCAGTTGATGCAGGAGTAGGTCCAGAAATCGACCAGCACCACCTTGCCGCGCAGCGCCGGTGCATCCAATGGCGGGCTGTTGAGCCAGCCGGTCGCACCGGCCAGCGAGGGCAGGGTGCCCTCCACCGGCAGCGGTTGCCCGGGGGCACCGGCGGTGCTCATCATCGCCGCGCCGGCAACGGGCTGCTGCCCTGGCAGCACGTCGAGCAGGCCCTGCTCCAGCTTGGCGGTGCTGACCGTGGACAGCCGGGTCAGCACGCCGGTATCCCAGCCCATCGCGATGGCGACCACCGCCAGCAACGCGGCGATGCCGAGCCCGCGGCGCACCCACTCGCCCACGCCAAGGCGGCGCTTGAGCGCGGCGAACACCCGCCCGCCGATCCAGATCGCCAGGGCCAGCGAGGTGGCCGCGCCCAGTGCATAGGCCAGCAGCAGCCCGCTGGTGCCGACGCTGGCGCCCTGCAGCGCCGCGCCGGTGAGGATCAGGCCGAGGATCGGCCCCGCGCACGGCGCCCACAGCAGGCCGGTGGCGATGCCGATCAGCAGCGAGGTGCCCACGCCCCCCCGCCCCGCGTCACTGGCCGCATCGGCCGTGGCGCTCAGCCGCGCGCCCAGCCGCTGGAACGGCGACAGCAGGCGGTCGGCCAGCGCCGGCCACAGCAGTGCGAGTGCGAACACCGCCATCACCACCAGCGCGATCCAGCGCCCGATCTGGTTGGCCTGCGCCACCCATTGGCTGCTCACCGCCGCCAGGCTGGCGACCACGGCGAACATCAGGGCCATGCCGATCAGCAGCGGTAAACCACTGCGCAGGAACGGGCGGTCCGAGCGGGCGAACACGAACGGCAGCACCGGCAGGATGCAGGGGCTGAGGATGGTGAGCACGCCACCGAGGTAGGCCAGCACGAGCAGAAGCATGGAGAGGTCCTTCTATGACGCAGGGGAGTGCGGCGCTCAGGCCGCGACGAAAGTCATGGCCACGCCGTTCATGCAGTAGCGCAGGCCGGTGGGGCGCGGGCCGTCATCGAACACGTGGCCGAGATGACCGCCGCAGCGCCGGCAGTGCGCTTCGACACGGACCATGCCCAGGGTGGTATCGCGGTCTTCGCCGACGGCATCGTGCAGCGGCGCCCAGAAGCTGGGCCAACCGGTGCCGCTGTCGAACTTGGTGGAGGAGGAGAACAACGGCAGCGCGCAGCCGGCACAGCTGAAGGTGCCACGCCGATGCTCTTTGTTGAGGGGGCTGCTGAACGGACGCTCCGTGCTCTGCCGGCGCAGCACGCTGTACTGGGCAGGCGTGAGCTGTTCGCGCCACTGCGCATCGCTGCGCATGACCTCGAACGAGCGTGCGGGGGCGGCGGGCGCCGCCGGGGCAGGGTTGCTGCAGGCAGTCAGGCCAAACAGACCGGCGGCGGCCGTCATGCCACCCATTCCAAGCACTTTGCGACGTGTGAAGCGCATGACCGATCTCCGGGCACGGGGACGATGCGGCCATGCTGCGCCCGGCCCGGTCAACGAATCCTCACGCAGGGTTAAATTTTCCGTGACACATTCAGGTCGCGATCCGTCGACAATGCCGCCATGCCCTCCTGCCGCCCCCTGAGCCGATGAGCAGTGCCAAGCGTGTCCTGATCGTCGAAGACGATGTCCACATCGCCAATCTGCTGCGCATGCACCTGCGCGATGAAGGCTATGAGGTCACCCATGCCGCCACCGGCGACGAGGGCCTGGCCCTGCTGGAGGCGCAACCGTGGAGCGCACTGGTGCTGGACCTGATGCTGCCCGGCGTGGACGGCCTGGAGATCTGCAAGCGTGCCCGCGCGATGACGCGCTACACCCCGATCATCATCACCAGTGCGCGCGCCAGTGAAGTGCACCGCATTCTCGGTCTGGAACTGGGTGCGGACGATTACCTGGCCAAGCCCTTCTCGATGCTGGAGCTAGTGGCACGCGTGAAGGCGCTGCTGCGCCGTGTCGAGGCCATGGCCCAGAACGCACGCATCGATGCCGGCGAGATCGAGGTGGCCGGGCTGCGCATCGACCCGGTCGCCCGCACGGCGATGGTGGAGGGACGACCGCTGGAACTGACCCCACGCGAGTTCGACCTGCTGTACTTCTTCGCCCGTCATCCGGACCAGGTCTATTCGCGGATGGACCTGCTCAACCAGGTCTGGGGTTACCAGCACGACGGCTACGAGCACACCGTCAACACCCACATCAACCGGCTGCGCAACAAGATCGAGCGCGATGCGGCCAACCCGCAGCGTATCCAGACAGTATGGGGGCGCGGCTACAAACTGGTCGATGGCAACGAAGGGGCAGGCGCATGATCCGGCTCACGTTGTCCCAGCGCTTGTCGGCCGTCTTCTTCGCATTGCTGTTGCTGTGCGGCGGTGCGCTGCTGTGGATCCAGATGCGCAGCACCACCGTGCATGAGCAGGAAACCGTGCAGCGTCTCTCGCGCGGGCTGGCCGAGCACATCGCGCGTAGTGGCGAGCTGATGGATGGCCGCGGCATGCGCAATGGCGAAGTGCGTGCGCTGTTCGGCAAGCTGATGGCGGTCAACCCGAGCGTGGAGGTGTACCTGCTCGACGACCAGGGCCGCATCCTTGGGCACGACGCGCCGGAGGGGCATCTCAAACGGGCCCAGGTCGATCTGGCCCCGGTGCAGGCGCTGCTGCGCGATGAGCCGTTGCCGATCCTCGGCGACGACCCCCGTAGTGCGACCGGCCGCAAGGTGTTCAACGCGGCGCCGCTGTGGGTGCAAGGCCGGCAGGCCGGGTACATCTACGTGGTGCTGGTCGGCGAGCAGCGCGAAGCGCTCGCCGCCAATATCGCGGCCAACAGTACGCTGCGCACCACGTTGTGGTCGCTGGCGATCGTCGCCATGGTGGGGCTGCTGGCTGGTCTGGTCGCGTTCCGCTGGGTGACCCGCCCGTTGCGCCAGCTGACCCGGCGCATCCAGTCCTTCGATGTGGATAGCGCTACCCCGGACGCCGCGCCGCCACCGGCACCGGTGCGTCCCGGCGAGCGCGACGAACTGGCGATCCTGCAGCACAGCTTCGGGCACATGGCCCAGCGCCTGGGCGAGCAGTGGCAACAGTTGCGCCAGCAGGATCTGCAACGGCGCGAACTGGTCGCCAACATCTCGCACGATCTGCGCACGCCGCTGTCGTCGCTGCACGGCTACCTGGAAACCCTGGCGCTCAAGGACGCCACGCTCAGCGCCGACGAGCGCCAGCGCTATCTGTCCATTGCCCTGTCGCAGAGCCACAAGGTTGGCCGGCTTGCCCAGGCACTGTTCGAGCTGGCTCGCCTTGAACACGGCGGCGTGGTGCTGGACCGCCAGACCTTCTCGCTGCCCGATCTCGTGCAGGACGTGTTCCAGAAGTTCGAGCTGGCCGCGCAGTCGCGCCGGCAGACGTTGAGTGCCGACATTCCGCCTGGGTTGCCGCCGGTGGTTGCGGATCTGGCGTTGATCGAGCGGGTGCTGACCAACCTGCTCGACAACGCCATCCGCCACACGCCCGAAGGTGGCCGTATCGCGGTGACGCTGCACGCGGCCAGTGGCGAGGTGCAGATCGGCATCGCCGACAGTGGGCCGGGCATCGCCCCGGAGAGGCGCGACACATTGTTCACCGCCATGCCGGCACTGGGTAGCCAGCGTCCGGACAGCGGCGGGCTGGGCCTGCTGATCGTGCATCGCATCCTGCAGCTGCACGCCCGTGACATCCGTCTGCTGGAGAGCCGGGAAGGGGCGTTGTTCGTGTTCTCGCTGCCGGCCACGCGCTGAGCGCCGGCGGAAGCGCGTCAGGCATCTGGCAGCAACAGCCGGAACCTTGCACCGCCGAGAACCGAGTCGCAGACGTCCGCGCGGCCACCGTGTTTGATGGCGATGATATGGACCAGGGCCAGCCCCAGTCCGAAGCCATCGGGGTGCCGCTGCAGCTGCACGTACGGCTGGAAAATGCGTTCGCGGTCTGCCGGGGCGACGCCAGGTCCGTCATCGTCCACGGCGATGACCACCCATTGCTCGACCGTGGATGCGCTTACCACCACCTCGCTGGCCGCATGGCGGCACGCGTTGCCGATCAGGTTGCCCAGTGCCAGCAGCAGCGCATCGCGGTTGGCGACGAGGGTGCGTTGATGCGAGGGCAGGAAGCGCAGGCGCCGCACCCTGCCGCCGGGCGGAAGACGCTGGTCGAGCGCGTCGAACACCTCGGCAACCTCCAACCGTTGGGTGCTGATCCGCAGGCTGCGCCCGAACTGCGCATAGGTCACGCCAGCCGAGGCAAGTTGCTCCAACCGGGTGACATCGGCTTTCAGACCTTCGAGCAGCTCAGTGCCTTCCGGGTCCTCGTCACCTACCTGCATCATGGCCAGTGCGAAACGCATCCGCGCCAGCGGGGTGCGGGTTTCGTGCGCAACCGCCTGGGACAGGATCCGCTGCCCTTCCATGACGTCCTGCAGTTGGGTGGCCATCCTGGACAACGCTTCGCGCAGGGGTCGCACCAGGTGCGTGCCGACCGCCGGTGCACCGACGGCGAGGTCGCCCTGCTGTATCGCCAGCGCCATGTGGCCCAGCGCATAGACATCACGCCAGAGCCGATACACCAGAAAATAGAGCGGCAGTGCGATGGCGATGACGAAAATGCCGACCATTACCAGCGTGTCCACGCTCGGGCTGTCGTACCAGGCGACATCGGCCTTGTCGGGTTTGGAGAAATCGCCCAGCACCAGCACCTCGCTGGAGCCAGGCAGCCGCTGATAGCTGAAATGAGCATCGTCGGTCACCACGAGTCCCCCCTGTTCGAGATGTTGCAGCGATTGGGGATAGAGCGTGTGCGGTGCCTCGGCCATTGGTATCACGCGCACTGGGTAGGCGAACTGCGTCTGCAGCAGCCGGGTCAGTTGCGGCCACTGCGCCTGCGGGGTATCGGCATAGCGAGCCTGCAGGAGATGATGGATGCCTTGCAGCTGTGTGCGGATCTGCTGGTCTTCGCCCTGCTCGGTGAGCGCGGCCCATAGGTACAGTCCGGAGCCGATAAGGATGAGGTAGGCCAGTACGAAGCCCAGGCAATAGCGCAGGAAGAGGCGGAAATGCCCGGCGTGGTGAATGGCCGTACCAGAGGACGCCATCGGGTCAGTCCCACCCGGCCCGGTTGAACAGATAGCCCTTGCTGCGGATCGTTTTGATGCGATCCGGCACCTCGCCCAGGTCGCCGAGCTTGCGGCGCAGCCGTGAGATGCGGGCATCGATCGAGCGATCCAGTCCGTCGAATCCGATGCCGCGCAGGTCGCGCAACAGATCGTCCCGGCTGAGTATCGTTCCGGCGCTCTCGGCCAGGCACAGCAGCAGATCGAATTCGGCCGTCGTCAATTCGATGCGTTTGGACTGCAGGGTCACCTCGCGGATATCGCGCTCGATGCGCAGCTGCCCGAAGCACAGCGTCGGCCGGGTCTGTCGTTGGCCGCTGTCGCGACGCAGATGCGCGCGGATACGTGCCAGCAGCACGCGCGGCTCGATCGGCTTGCCGATGTAATCGTCGGCACCCAGCTCAAGCCCCAGGACCTGATCGATATCATCGGTACGGGCGCTCAGCATGCATATCACGCCGGGATAGCGGGGACGCAGCGCTGCGCACACCGCAAAGCCATCGATGCCCGGCAGGGTCACGTCGAGCAGCACCACGGCCGGATCCAGCGCAGGAATCCGCTCCACGGCACGCTCGCCAGTGAGTTCATGCAGTACGTCATAGCCGTGTCTGGCCAGATAGCCGCTCACCAGCCTGCCCAGACGCTCGTCATCCTCCACCAGTACGATATCGACCATCGCTGCATCGCCTGCCTGACCTGACGCGATCGTAAAGCAGTACGGCAAGGCATCGCCCGTCACACGCAGTGCGGTGGGCCGTTCGTGAGCCGTGGTGCCGCCACGCTGAAACAAAGGACGTCAATTGGTGCAGACAACGACTGCCCGTGGCGTATACAGCAGCTTCAGTGGTGCGGCGATGGATCCGGGACGGACACTGCTGCGGTGTCGCATTCTGCACGTTGTCACGCGCGGTTACACACAGTCGACAACGGTTTCGACAGGCACACGCGCACGCCACTGACATGCGGCCGGCAGGGATCCACGCTGTGTACTCCCAACCACGGAGTCACCCATGTACATCAAGCGTTCCCTCATTGCCCTGTCGCTCGCCCTGGTCGCCACCACCGCCCACGCTTCTTCCCCTGATCGCGAAGGTGCCTATGTTTACGGTGGTATCGGCAAGACGCACCTCAAGTCGAAGACCCCTGCAGCAGACGTGGTGCCCGGTGAAAAGCGCAAGCAGAGCGATTCGGGGACCAGCTACGCCAGCGGCGCCGGATATCGCTTCGGGCCATTCCTGGCCGCAGAAGCTTCGTTCGAGAACACACTCAAGAACAGCCGCAGCAAGGACGTGTCGCGACTGACGAACCGCTCGCTCAATGTCGGCGGGCTTGCATTGCTGCCGATTGGCGACCGTGTCGAAGTGTTCGGCAAGGCAGCGGTCGGCAGTCGCCAGCAGAGCTTGGCCCCGCCCAAGAACGCGGTGGGCGATACCAAGCGAATCCGCCAGAGCAAGTTCGGCGTCACGCCCAGCGTCGGCGCCAACGTGTACCTGACCGAGGCACTTGCCGTGCGTGCGGAGTACAGCATTCCACAGTCGGTCAACAAGAAGGTGACGCAGGCCGCGGGGGACGAAAAAATGCGCCTGAACACCTGGAACGTGGGTATGTCCTACCGCTTCTGATTCGAGCGACCGCCGCCGATCCGTGCGGATCGGTGGCGGCTTCCCAAAGTGAGCGGGTGCAGTGCCGCGCGCTCACATCCCGGTAGGAGAAAGACCCATGAGTGGTATCTGTGGCGCGGTCCTGCGTCCTGGACGGTGCGCAGCGGAACTGTCGCAGCACGTGCAAGCCATGAGTGTGACACCACGCCATCGTGACAGCTTGCCACCTGCGCCCTGGTGTGAAGAGGATGACGGCGTGGCACTGGCCCAGTTGCACGCCGGCCCGGCGCGGCATGGCTCGCCCCGCAGGTCCCGGTGCGGGCGCTACGTGCTGTGCATGGATGGCAGGTTGAACGTGCGCACCGCCCTTGAGCGCGAGTACGCCACGAGCGTCCATCCAGGTGCGGATGATGCGACCCTGCTGTTGCTGTCCATCGCGGCGCGCGGGGTGCAGCGTACGCTGCACGATTGCGATGGCACGCTTGCGCTGGCGGTATGGGACTGCCAGGACAAGGTGCTCTGGCTGGCCCGCGACCGGGTGGGGGCCCGTCCGCTCTATTACGGGTGGTGCCATGGCGACGTGTTGTTCGGCTCCAGTGTTACATCGCTGCACGGCTATCCCGGCTTTCAGGCGCCCATCAGTCGCGATGCACTCACCCTGTTGCTTCGCTATGGCTACATCCCCGCCCCGCACAGCATTCAACAGGGCATTTTCAAGGTTTCAGCGGGCTGCGTGGTCCGTCTCAACCTGGCCGCGCGCGAAGCCGGCGCAACTGCGCATGTCGATCACGCAGGAGGTCGCCGCTACTGGGATGCCCGAGAGGACATGTGCGCTGCGATCGACGAGCGGGCCTACTCAACACTGAGTTTCGACGATGCGACGGGAAAACTGGAGCTGCTCCTGCACCAGGCTGTCTCGCGATGCAGGCCTCACGGCGCTCCGGCGGCCGCATTTCTTTCCGGCGGGACCGATTCATCGCTGGTGACCGCCGTGCTGCAGTCCCAATCCACGCTGCCGGTGGAGACCTTCACGGTCGGCTTCGATGATCCGCGTCATGACGAATCGGACTGGGCGGATCAAGTTGCTGGACGCCTGAGGACGCGGCATACCCGGCACATCCTGCGTTGGAACGAGGCTGCGGCGCTGGTGGCGTCCCTGCCGGACGTCTGGTGTGAGCCCTTTGCCGATGCCTCCCAGATGCCGACGCTGCTCGCGTGCGCGCTGGTCGCCAAAGACCACAGCAGCGTGTTCACCGGCGATGGGGGCGATGAACTGTTCCATGGCCATGGGGCCTATCAGCGGGCCCTGCGTAATGCGGCCTGGACGGCGCGCATGCCTGCGCCCTTGCGGCGGATGCTGCAGCAATGGCCGCAGCGTGACGGCGAGCGTGCCCGGCTGGGTGGATGGCCCGCGCTGCGCTCGGAGCTGCAGGCAGACAGTCTGGAAGCACATTACCTGCTGCGCGTATCGCGTTGGCGCGATCCCTCCCGCGCCGTGCTGCATGCAAGTGAACCTCTTACGCTCTTTACCGACTGCCAGCGCTGGCTCCCTGCGGGCGATCCGGCCGACCGCGTCCAGTACCTGGATTTCATGATGGATCTCGGCAACGGGATCATGACCAAGATCGATCGTGCCGGTGCCGCGCATGGGCTGGACACGCGCTCGCCACTACTCGATGCCGCCGTCGCACGCTTTGCCTGGTCGCTCCCCAGTCCGCTCAAATACGCCGGTGGCGAGCACAAGCGCATCCTCAAGCGGCTGTTGTGCCGGCATCTGCCGGAGCACCTGGTCCACCGTCCGAAAATGGGCTTCGGGCCACCCGTGGCGGCCTGGCTGGCCGGCCCACTGCGTCCGTGGGCCGACGCGCTGCTCGATGAGGAACGCCTGCGCCGGGAGGGGTACTTCGATGCGGCCGTGGTCGGGCGTATCTGGGCCGAATTCCGTGAGGGGCGGCGCAAGTGGCACACCCACCTGTGGCCGATCCTGATGTTCCAGGCGTGGCTGGAGCGCCATCGGCGCGCCATTGCCGAGGCCTGATCGCCGGCCAAAAAAAGACCCGACAGAGGGAGGGTTCTGTCGGGTCTGGGATTGCGTGGGGGGAGGGACCCACGCAAATTCGATGTTGTCCGGCTCAGCCGCGCGTCTTGCCTGCGCTGGGCGTGGCGGCCGCGAACGGCTGCCGGGCGAGTTCGCCGAAGGCTTCGGAGGCCTTCAGCCCCAGGCCGGCCACTTCCTGGCTGGCGCTGGTCCAACGGGCGAGGTTGTCACGTGCCAGTTGCGCGCCTTTGGGCAGCAGCGACTGCAGCGTGCCAGCATCCTGTGACTGCACGATTTCACCGAAGAACCCGCTGGTGGCGGTGATGTTCTTTTCCAGCGTCTTCAACTGCACCCCGAACATGCTCTCGGCATTCTCCAGTGCGAGCCGGTTGGCACGCGTGGCCGTGGCGGCCAGCTGGCGGGTGTAGTCGCTGAAGGAATCGGTGAACGCGGACGCCATGGTCAGGACGGCTCGAGAACGTTGATGCAATGCAGCATACGCCGAAAATATTGCATTGCAACATTACGTTGCCGGGCGTTGTCCGGATTCAGTCGAATGGTTTACATATCAATGGGTTGCGCAGTGTTTCGGGCGGCAGCTTATGGCCCGGAGCCGGCCAGGGGCCGGCACTACCGCGCCGCATGATGCCCGCGCGCCATCGGATCAGCCCCGGTAGCGGCAGCCGGAGGTGCAGGTTTCGTGCACGGTGACTTCGCTCAGCGCGGGCAGGGCCGGCTTGAGTTCGTCCCAGATCCACATCGCCAGGCGCTCGCTGGTCGGGTTTTCCAGGCCGGGGATGTCGTTGAGGTAGTGGTGGTCCAGACGGTCGTAGATCGGCTGGAAGGCAGCTTTGACGTCGCCGAAGTCCATGATCCAGCCGGTCTGCTCGCCGGGCTCGCCTTCCACTTTGAGTTCCACCCGGAAGGAGTGGCCGTGCAGGCGCGCGCACTTATGGCCCACCGGGACGTTGGGGAGGTGGTGAGCGGCTTCGAGGGTAAAGACTTTGAAGATTTCCATGGCCGCATTGTAGCGGTGGGCTGGGGCTCCAGCAGGGGTCGGGCGTTAATTGTTGCTAACGAAAACATTTCCATCCGGATGAAGAGATGGTAGTTTCTCTTATATCCGTATGAAGAGATGTTATTGGCCGTGGTTCAGCCAGGCATGGACTACTGCGGAACTTGTCGTCCACCACCCCACTGAAGTTCATGCCCAAGCACACTCTTCTTGTAGCGGCGTTGTCCGTCGCTCTGGCAACGCCTTTGACCGCGTTCGCCGACGCCGCCCCCGATGCCGCCGCCGCCGGCGACAGCAAGACCCTCGCCGCCGTGCGGGTCACCGGGTCCAACATCAAGCGCACGGATACCGAGTCGGCCAACCCGGTGCAGGTGATCGAGCGCCAGCAGCTGGAGGAGACCGGCAAGGCCACCGTCGCCGACCTGCTGCGCTCGATCTCGGCCAATACCGGCAACGCCGCCAACGAAACCACCAACAACGGCTGGGCGTCCGGTTCGGCCGGCATCGGCCTGCGCGGCCTGTCGCAGAAGAACACGCTGGTGCTGCTCAACGGCCGCCGCCTGGCCAACTACGGGTTCCCGGCCGGCGGCCTGTCGGACACGTTCGTCAACCTCAACGCGCTGCCGCTGGTTGCGGTCGAACGCATCGAAGTGCTCAAGGACGGCGCCTCGGCCGTGTACGGTTCGGATGCCGTGGCCGGTGTGGTCAACATCATCACCCGGCAGAATTTCGAAGGTGCCGAACTCGGTGGCAGCCTGGGCACCGCCGATCAGGGCGGGCTGGACGAGCAGAACCTGAAGTTCATCGGCGGCATCGGTGATCTGGACACGGACGGCTACAACATCCTGGTCAGCCTGGAGGGCTACAACCGCGAGCGCCTGGACCAGGACGAGCGCGACCTGACCAAGTCCGGCATCTACACCGACAAGCCCGGCGGCCGCTGGAACGGCTGGTCGGCCAAGGGCGCACGCTATCTGGTCAACGGCACCTCGGTGCCGATGCTCGATGCCAGCGGCAACTGCCCGGACGGCACCACGCTGGTCGCCAGTGCGCCGATCGACGGCCTGGCCGGCAACACCTGCGGCTTCAACCAGGCGCCTTACACCACCCTGATCCCGTCGACCAAGCGCTACCAGGCCTACGTCAACGGCACCTTCCGGGTGAACGACAACGTCGAAGCGTTCGGCGAAGTCCTCTACAGCGACATCAAGGGCGTCTCCTGGTTCGGCAGCAGCCCGTTCTTCACCCTGGAAAGCGGCCGCTTCGCGCTCAACGCCGATACGGGGCTGGCCGAGCCGGTGTCGTCCAATCTGCCCGCCAGCAGCCCGTACAACCCGTATGGCCGCGCGGTGCCGATCGAGTACACCTTCTTCAACCTCGGTGCGACCATCAAGACCAACCGCTCGCGGGCCTACCGCGGCCTGGTCGGGCTGCGCGGCAGCCTGCAGAACTGGGATTGGGAAGTGGGTGCGTTCGGCGCACGCAGCAGCGAGCGCGAGACCGTCTCCGGCGGCTTTGCCAACCGCTATGCACTGGCCGATGCACTCGCCACCGGCAGCTACAACCTGCTCAATCCGTCGGCAACCTCGCAGGACGTGCTCAACGCGATCAACATCAGCACGCTGCGCCCGGCCGAGTCGGTGCTGCAGGGCGTGGATGCCAAGATCTCCGGTGCGATCGGCCACACCTGGGCCGGCGAGATCGGGTTCGCCGCCGGTGCCGAATGGCGCCGCGAGAAACTCGATTCCAACAACCCCTGGCAGATCGACGCGGGTCTGCAGATCCGCCCGGCGATCGCCGAGGTGCATGGTGAGCGCAAGGTCACCGCGGCCTATGCCGAAGTAAACGTGCCGCTGGCCGAGCGTCTGGAACTGCAGGCGGCTGCGCGCGCGGATCACTACAGCGACTTCGGCGATGCGTTCTCGCCCAAGCTGAGCCTGCGCTGGCAGCCGTGGGACATCCTGCTGGTGCGCGCCGCCGCCTCCAAGGGCTTCCGTGCGCCGTCGCTGTCGGAGAACTCCAACAGCACCAGCATCGCCTACGGCAGCGTGATCGATCCGCGCGACCCGGACGTGCCGGGCTCGCGGCAGAACCCGACCTTCTTCACTGTCGGCAACAACGATCTCAAGCCCGAGCGCACCAAGAGCTTCAATGCCGGCATCGTGCTCTCGCCGTGGTCCAACACCAGCCTGAGCGTGGATTACTACCGCATCGAGCTGGAAAACCTGGTGGGCACCAACAACACCCAGACCCTGGTCACCGACAACGTGCCGGGTGCGGTCAGCCGCGATGAGCGCGGCAAGCTGCTGGCGGTGTTCAACCGCTACCAGAACCTCAGCGAGCTGAAGACCTCCGGCTTCGATGTCGAACTGCGCCAGCGCTTTCCGACCACGCAGGCCGGCGACTTCGGCCTGAGCACCGCCTTCACCCACGTGCGCAACTACAGCCGCCCCACTGTGGTCGGTGGTCCGCTGGTGGACTACGCCGGCAGCAACCTCGGTGCCACCCTGCCCAAGAACAAGGCCACCACCACCGTTGAATGGAGCTACGGCGACTTCCGCACCGCGCTGACCTGGTACTACACCAGTGGGTACGACCAGAAGGCCAGCGCCGCGGCCACTGCCGTGCAGGATCGGGTGGATGCGTACAACCAGTTCGATCTGTACCTGGGCTACACCGGTATCGACAAGCTGACCGTGTACGCGAAGATCCAGAACCTGGCCGATGAGGAACCGCCGTACGACGCCTCTTTCCCGGGCATCCGCGCGCCGTATGACTTCAGTCAGTACGACCTGCGTGGTCGCTACTTCACGGTCGGCTTCGACTACCGCTTCTGACCTCATCCAGCGCATCGGAGCGTGCGTATCCACAGGGCCGGAAGGAACCGGCCCGTCTTTCGGGGAATTGCTGTGTCTTTGCAACGTCGTCTGTTCTCTCCCATCGCCTGGGTGGCGCTGGTGCTGTCTGTGTTCGCTGCGCCTGCCTCTGCGCAGAGCGCGTACTTCTTCCCGGCCGGCGGTGATTTCGATCCGGCCGTGCCCACGCCCCAACAGTTTCTCGGCTATGAGATCGGCAGCCGTTACACGCGGCACGATCAGCTGGTGGCCTACTTCAACGAACTGGCCAAGCGCTCGGACAAGATCAAGGTCGAAGAGATCGGCCGCAGCTACGAAGGCCGCCCACTGTTGATCGCCACGGTGACCTCGGCGCAGAACCTGCAGAACCTGGACACGCTGCGTCGCCAGCACGTCACCCTGGCCGATCCTGCGCAGCCGCTCTCGGCCGCCGGCAGCAGCCCGGTGGTGGTGTGGCTGGGCTACAGCGTGCATGGCAATGAAACCTCCAGCGGCGAAGCGGCGATGCTCACCGCCTACTACCTGGTCGCCAACCGCAGCACGGAGACCGCGCAGTGGCTGCAGCAGGCGGTGGTGCTGTTCGATCCGGCGCAGAATCCGGATGGGCGCGACCGCGCGGCAAGCTGGCACAACGCCTATGCATCCTCGCCTGCCTCGGCCGATCCGGCCGACAAGGAACATGTCGAACCGTTCCCGCAGGGCCGTACCAATCACTACTTCACCGATCTCAATCGCGACTGGCTGGCGCTGACCCAGCAGGACACACGGCCGAAGATCGCCTATTTCCACCAGTGGTATCCCAACGTCCAGATCGATTTCCATGAGATGGGCAAGGACAGCACTTACTACTTCGAACCGTCGCCGGCGAGCATGCACAGCCCGTTGATTCCGGCGGCGTCGTATGACTTCAACAAGACCTTGGCCAAGTACCACGCCCAGTCGCTGGATGCGCTGGGCTCGCTGTATTACACCGGGGAGAACTTCGACAACTTCTCGCCGGTGTATGGCTCGACCTACCCGGACTTCCACGGTGCGGTCGGCGTGACCGTCGAGCAGGCCAGTTCGCGCGGCCGCGTGCAGGAATCGGTCAATGGCCTGCTGACCTTCGGCTTCACCATCCGCAATCAGATTGCCACCGGACTGGGGACGGTGCGTGGTGCAGTGACCGAGCGCGACGGGCTGCTGAAGCTGCAGAAGGAGTTCTTCCAGTCCGCACTGAAGCAGGCCAACCAGCAGCCGGTGACGTCCTTCGTGTTCGGTGATGCCGCCGATCCGGGCCTCACCCAGCGGCTGCTGGATCTGCTGCTGCAGCACCAGATCACGGTGCAGGCGTTGAGCGCCCCGGTCACCGTAGATGGGCTGCGCTTCGAGCCGGGCAGCGCGTACGTCGTCCAGGCCGCGCAGCCGCAGTTCCGCCTCGTGCATTCGATCTTCGCCGACACCCCACCGATCAAGGGCGATGTGTTCTACGGCAGCACCTCCTATGCGATCGCGCCGGCCTACGGCATCGCCTTCGCCGCCAGCCGCAGCCGGATTGCCGGTGGCGAGCGCGTGGCCAGCGTACCGGCCGCCAACGGTGGCGTGGTCGGCGGTCAGGCGGGCTACGCCTACGTGTTCGATTGGCGCGATTACAACGCCAGCCGCGCGCTGTATGCGCTGCAGGCCAAGGGCGTGGTGACCCGTGCGGCCTTCCAGCCGTTCACCGCAGCCACCGCCCAGGGCGAGCAGTCATTCGGCTATGGCAGCGTGGTGGTGCCGGTCGCGGGCCAGCCGCTGGCCGGTGCCGAGCTGCTTGCCGCGGTCGATGCGGTCGCACGCAGCAGTGGGGTGCACATCCAGGCGCTGTCCAGCGGGCAGAGCCGCGGTGGCATCGATCTGGGCAGTGACAGCGTCAAGGCACTGCGCAAGCCGGCGGTGGCGCTGGTCATGGGCGAGGGCGTCAGCGCCACCGAAATCGGCTCGGCGTGGTTCCTGCTCGACCAGCACCTGCAGCTGCCGGCGAGCAAGATCGACCCGGCCCAGCTGGGCAAGATCACCCTGGATCGCTACACCACCATTGTCCTGGCCGGCGGTACCTATGCCGGCGTGGACGCCACCGCCGTGGCGGCGCTCAAGCGTTGGATCAACGCTGGTGGCTCGCTGATCACCTACGGCACGGCCGCGCGCTGGGCGATCGAGCAGAAGCTCAGCGACGAAGTGCTGGGGCCGGAGGAGAAGGAGCCGGAAGGCGCCCGACGTGCGTTTGGCGACCAGCGCGACATCGCAGCCATCGAGCGGGTGAGCGGCAATATCCTCAGCGCGGACGTGGACAACACGCATCCGCTGGGCTTCGGCGTACCGCGTCGGCAGCTGGCGGTGAACAAGGAAAACGGCCTGAGCTTCCAGCCCAGCCGCAACCCGTTCTCCACCGTGGTGCGCATCGACGAGGCGCCCAAAGTCAACGGTTACCTCTCCGAGCGCAACCGCAGCCGGGTCGCCGGTGCCGCGTGGCTGGTGGTGTCGCCGCAGGGGCAGGGCAATGTGGTGCTGTTCGCCGATGATCCGGCGCACCGCAAGTACTGGCACGGCACCGAGCGCCTGCTGTTGAACGCGATCTTCTTCGGCAACCAGCTCAACCCGACCAAGCCGCGCGGCTGACACCCCGGGTACCGGTAGTGCCGGCCGCTGGCCGGCTCCCGACCGTTCCCACCGCAACGCGCAGCTCCGCCACACTCACCTGATGGCGGGGCTTCCACCCCCAGGCAACAGCCGACCCACGTCGGCTGTTGCCGTTTGTCAGACACCCATCACACCCCCTGTGAAATTTCCGTATTGCGAATCATTCGCAATACGAATAGGATGGCGCCCGCCGGCTCGACCCGCAGCCGTCCTTCCAGGGGAACCACCATGAAGATCGTTCCGCTCACCGCTGCCCTGATGGCACTGGTGCTGGCCCCGGCCGTCCTCGCGCAGCCGTCCAGTACGACCCCCACCGCCTCGCCGACTGCGGCCGCCTTCCTCGCGCAGTTCGCCGCCGAGGGCACCGACAGCGTCAGCTGGGCGCAGTTCGAGGCCTTCCGCAAGCAGCGTTATGCCGACACCGACCGCAACCACGACGGTCATGTCGACGCACAGGAATACGTCGACGAGTACCTGCAGCGCTTTGATGTGCGCCTGGCCGACGCGCGCGCCGGTCACCTGCGCCAGACCGACACCCGCTTCAAGGCGTTGGATCGCGACAAGAACGGGGCGATCAGCCGCGCCGAGTACGATGCCGCCGGCGAACGCACCTGGGCCGGCTACGAGACGTCGCAGAACGCCACGCAGGAGACCGCCGCAGCGTCTTCGCGCGATCCACTGAAGATGCCGACGTCGCATACCGCCAACGGCATGCTCGAACTCTACGACCGCAACAAGGATGGCGCGGTTGATCGTGAGGAGTTCGATGCGGTGCGTGCTGCCAGCTTTGCGGCCACCGATACCGATGGCAACGGCAGCTTGTCGCTGGCCGAATACACCAGCGAGTTCGAAGGCCGCCTGGACCAGCAGCGCCAGCGCGTGCGCGCCGATGCCGAGCGCCAGGCCCGCGTGCGCTTCGCCTCGCTGGACAAGGACGCCGATGGCCGCATGACGTTCGCCGAGTACCAGCTCTCGGGCAAGCGCATGTTCGACCGTGCCGACAGCAACGGTGATGGTGTGGTCGATGCGCACGATCCGGAGCCGGTCGCCGGCGCGCACTCGGCCAACGGCAACCGCTAGCGGTCTCTGGGCGGCCCGGACGTGCCGTGCACGTCCCACGTATCAGCCAACGATGATTCCGGCTCGCGATTCCCCGCGGGTCCTTGCGCCTCCCAGCCCCGCTCGATCCACCGATCGCCGCAGCCAGGAACGGCCCGCCGCCAACCGCGGCGCTCACGCCATTCCCTACCTCTCCTGCGGAGCTTGATCATGAAGTCGTCCTTCACCCTGCTGGCCATGGCGGTTGCCGCCAGCCTGTCCGTCACCGTGCACGCTGAAACCATCAACGATGCCAGCACGCTCGATACCGTGCGTGTCCAGGCCGAGCGCGCCAAGAAAACGCGTTCGGCCAACCAGAATGTCACCGTGCTCACCTCGGCCGATCTCGACAACGAGATGGCCAACACCATGGAAGAAGCGATCCGCTACATCCCCGGTGTCAGCATCGTGGACATGGGCCGTTTCGGCGATAACGGCTTCAACATCCGCGGCCTGGAAAGCGATCGCGTGGCGATCACCGTCGATGGCCTGAGCCTGGGCGAATCGGTGGAAACCGCGCGTTCCTACGAGTTCTTCCGCGGTGGCCGCGGCGATGTGGACATCGATACGCTCAAGAGCCTGGCCGTGATCAAGGGCGCCGATTCGATCAGCGCCGGCAGTGGCGCGCTGGGCGGCGCGGTGGTGTTCACCACCAAGGACCCGGCCGACTATCTCAAGGCGATCGGCAACGATACCCACCTTGGATTCAAGGCGGGGTACTCCGGTGCCAACGACGAAACCATGGGCACGCTGACCTTCGCCAACCGCACCGGCATCGTCGAATCGATGCTGGTCTACACCCGTCGCGAAGGCCATGAATCCGAGTCGTGGTACGACACCACGAACGATCGCATCGGGGTCGGTCGCCGCACGCCCGATCCGGTCGACAGCGCCCGCGACAACCTGCTCGGCAAGCTCGATCTGCAGCTCGACGAGGCCAATACGTTGGGCTTCCTGTACGAGCGCGGCCGCGCCACCAACGACGTGGACAACCTGTCGCGCGTTTATGCACCGGGTTACCTGTCGCGCAAAGGCCATGACACCAACGACCGCGACCGCTACGGGGTGAACTACCAGTGGCGGGCCGACACCGCGCTGTTCGATACCCTGGATGCGCAGGTGGACCGCCAGGTCACCGACAGCCGTGGCATCACCACCATCGTGGCCGGCAGTGGCTGCCCGGGCGGCGCCACGCCGTGCCTGCGCAGCGAGAACCGCTCGACCAAGCAGACGCTGGACCGTGCCGCGGCCGATTTCAGCAAGGTGTTCGCCGCCGCGGGCGCACGCCATGATGTGGTGTACGGTCTGGCCTGGCAGCAGCGGGACATCGACTTCACCGCTGTCGATACCCGCTGGAATGCCGCCGGCGCCGTGGCGTCGGTCGAGATCGATCCGCGCCAGGTTCCCAAGACCGATGTGACCGCCTGGAACCTGTACCTGCGCGACAGCGTGCAGCTGCTGGACGAGCGCCTGACCCTCAGTGCCGGCGCCCGCTATGACCGCTACGACTATTCGCCGGAGGTGGATGCCACCTTCGTGGATCGCACCGGCAGCGTGCGTGATGTGAGTTTCGCCTCGCCGAGCTGGCAGGCCGGTGTCGAATATCGCTTCCTGCCCGACCACGCGCTGTGGGCGCAGGTGGGTCGCGGCTTCCGGGCGCCGACCGTGGCGGACATGTATTCGCCAACCAGCGCCACCCAGGTGATCAATGCGCAGAACGGCCAGCCGCTGCTGCTCAATGACACCGTGTCCAATCCAGACCTGGAGTCGGAAAAGAGCCTGAACCTGGAACTCGGTTACCGCTGGAGTACCGAGCGTGCGCAGCTGGGCCTGTCGGTGTTCCGCGACCGCTACGAGAACTTCATCGAGTACACCAACCTGGCGCAGTCGGTGCCGGGTGGCTTCCGCACGACGGCGACCGGTCCGGTGCTGTACTCGCGCAACTACACGATGCCGACCAACGCGGGCGAAGTGACGGTCAAGGGGGTGGAACTGGAAGGGCGCTGGCAGATCAGCGATGCGTGGTCCTCGCGCTTGGCGGCCTCGTACAGCGAAGGCGAGAAGCGCAACGGCGATCCGCTGGAGAGCATCGTGCCGGCCAGTGCCGTGCTGGGCGTGCGCTATGCACCGTCGCCGGTGTGGAACCTCACCGCCAGCGTGACCCACGCCGTGGCCAAGAAGGCCAAGGATGCCTACACCACCGATGCCACCACCGGCAGGGTCACCACGCCGGCCTTCGTCGACAAGGCCGACGGCTACACCGTGCTGGATCTGTACGGCACCTGGAACGTCACCCCACAGTGGAAGCTCAGTGCCGGCCTCTACAACCTGACCAACGAGGAATACTACCTCTGGCAGCGCGTACGCAACATCAACAAGGGGACCAACACGCTGTACGGCTACGTCAACGATGAAGGCATCGGCCGCTACAGCGAGCCCGGCCGCAATGCGCGGATCACGGTGGCCTACAGCTTCTGAGGCAGAGACACAAAAAAAGGGCGACGCAGATGCGTCGCCCTTTTTGCATTTCAGCGATGCCCGAAGGAATCAGCTGGCGCGACCGCCACCGCCGCCCTGGCTGCGACCGCCGCCGGTGTTGCCACCGCCACGGCGCTGGCCCTGCGGCTGGCCACCGCGCGGTGCACCGCGGCCGGCGCCATCACGCTGACCGCCACCGGCCTTCTTCGGGCCGGCATGGGCGTGGCGCGGGGCCTCGGCGTGCGGGCGACGCGCGTGCTTGCGCGGCGAACGATCGCCACCCGGCAGTTCGGCCTTGCCCGGCGCGCTGTTGCCCCAGCGGATCGGGGTCTGCGGCTCGAAGCCCGGCACGTCGCGGATGTCCATGTCCTTGTCGAGCAGGCGCACGATCTGGCGCAGCAGCTTGGCTTCGTCCTGCGCCACCAGCGAGATCGCCTGGCCGGTCGAGCCGTTACGGCCGGTACGGCCGATGCGGTGCACGTAATCCTCGGCCACCATCGGCAGGTCATAGTTGATGACCTTCGGCAGCTCGTTGATGTCGATACCACGCGCGGCGATGTCGGTGGCGACCAGCACGGTCACGCGGCCGGCCTTGAAGTCACCCAGAGCACGCAGGCGCTGGCCCTGACTCTTGTTGCCGTGGATCGCCGCGGTCTTGATGCCGGACTTGTCCAGGAACATGGCCAGCTTGTCGCAGCCGTGCTTGGTACGGCCGAACACCAGGGTCTGCTCACGGCTGTCCTGGGCCAGAAGATGCAGCAGCAGCTCGCGCTTGCGCGGGCCATCGACCGGGTGAACGCGGTGGCTGATGTTCTCGGCAACGGTGTTCTTCGGCGTGACCTGGATCTGCTCCGGGTCGCGCATGAACTCCAGCGCCAGCTGCTTGATGCTCTCTTCGAAGGTCGCCGAGAACAGCAGGGTCTGGCGGTTCTGGCGCGGCAGCTTGGCGAGGATCTTCTTGATCGACGGCAGGAAGCCCATGTCGAGCATGCGGTCGGCTTCGTCCAGCACCAGGATTTCGATGCCGGAGAGGTCGACGCTGCGACGCTCGATGTGATCGATCAGGCGGCCGGGGCAGGCGACCAGCAGGTCCACGCCACGGCGCAGCACATCGAACTGGTTGCCCATGCCGACGCCGCCGTAGATGCAGGCGCTCGGGATGCGCAGGTACTTGCTGTAGCCGCGCAGGCTGTCATGCACCTGGGTGGCCAGCTCGCGGGTCGGGGTCAGTACCAGTGCACGCGGACGGCGCGGGCCATCGACGGCCTGCGGGTTGGTGCCCAGGTGCTGCAGCAGCGGCAGGCCGAACGCGGCGGTCTTGCCGGTACCGGTCTGTGCGCCGGCCAGCAGGTCGCGGCCTTCCAGGGCGAGCGGGATGGCCTGCTCCTGGATCGGGGTGGGGGTTTCGTAGCCCTGCTCGGCCAACGCGCGCAGCAGGAACGGGGCAAGGCCCAAGGATTCAAAAGACATCGGGTGGAAGCTCCAAAGACAAAGTAACGCCAGGCCGAATGGCCGGACGCGAGGCAGATCAATGTGATCGGCTGACTCGGAGCGTTCCCGTAAACCGCGCTGCGAGAATTGGGTGCAGTCGACGCGGTGCGCAGACTGGAATGCATGACGAATGGCGTCGGAGTGGGGGCGGGCGACGGATCAATGATCCATATCGCCGGCGATCCCGAAGGGAAACGGACGGCCGCTGCAGACCCGGATAGTCTAACGGATGTTTGAGACCCATACCAAATCCCCCTGTTCAGCTTGGGAGAGGTTACGGTAAGGCGATGCGGCGGTGCAGCTGGTAGGCCAGCCAAGCATTTGATTACACTTGAAACCTATTTTCGCGATCCCGGATACCCACCCATGAAGCTTGGTTCTTTGAAGGAAGGCGGCCGCGACGGCACCCTGATCGTGGTCTCGCGCGATCTGCGCCAAGGCGTGCGCGCCACCGGCACCGCCGTGACCCTGCAGCAGGCACTGGAAGACTGGAGTCACCTGGCGCCGCGCCTGAACGCCCTGTACGAATCGCTGAACGACGGCGACGCCGACGGCGTGTTCGATATCGACCTGCAGGCACTGGCCGCCCCGTTGCCGCGTTCGTATGAGTTCGTCGACGGCAGCGCCTACCTGCCGCACGTGGCCCGCGTACGCCGCGCCCGTGGCGCCGAGGTGCCGGAGAGCTTCTACACCGATCCGCTGATGTACCAGGCCACCAGCGCCGGCTTTTACGGCCCGCGCGATGCGGTCAAGGTGGTCAGCGAGGACTACGGCATCGATCTGGAAGCCGAGCTGGTGGTGATCACCGACGACGTGCCGATGGCGGTGACTCCGGAGCAGGCCGCCGGCCACATCCAGCTGATCGGCCTGGTCAACGACGTCTCGCTGCGCAACCTGATCCCGGGCGAGCTGGCCAAGGGCTTCGGCTTCCTGCAGTCCAAGCCGCGCTCGGCGCTGTCGCCGGTGTTCGTCACCCCGGATGAGCTGGGTGATGCCTGGCAGGACAGCAAGGTCCACCTGCCGCTGGTCACGCATATCAACGGTACCTGGTTCGGCGCGCCGGAAGCCGGCGTGGACATGCAGTTCAACTTCGCCCAGCTGGTCGCGCACGCGGCCAAGACCCGCCCGCTCGGCGCCGGTGCGATCGTCGGCTCGGGCACCATCGCCAACGAGGACACCAGCAAGGGCGCCTCCTGCTTTGCCGAACAGCGCACGGTGGAAACCCTGCGCGACGGCAAGCCGAGCACCCCGTTCATGTCCTTCGGTGATGTGGTGCGGATCGAGATGTTCGACGCGGCCGGCGAAAGCATCTTCGGTGCGATCGAGCAGCGCATCGAGCAGGCGGCCAAGCCCTGATCGCGGGGGCGGAGACCGTCATGGAACCGATCGAGCTCTTCAGTTACTGGCGGTCCAGCGCCGCCTACCGCGTGCGCATCGGTCTGAATCTCAAGGGTCTGCCGCACCGGATCACCCCGGTGCACCTGGTCCGTGAGGGCGGGGAGCAGCACAGCGCGGCCTATGCCGCGCTCAACCCGCAGGAACTGGTGCCGACCCTGCGCCATGGTGATCGCGTGCTGCAGCAGTCGATGGCGATCCTGGAATATCTCGACGAGGTCTTCCCGGCTACACCGTTGCTGCCCGGCGATGCGGAGGGCAGGGCGCGCGTCCGCGCGCTGGCCCAGCTGGTGGCCTGCGACATCCACCCGCTCAACAACCTGCGGGTGATGCAGTATCTGGAGCGCACCCTGCAGGCCAGCGCCGAGGCGCGCACGCAATGGACGCTGCACTGGATGGCGGAGGGCTTGGCAGCGTTGGAAACGCTGCTGGCCGGCCATGCGGCGACCGGTACGTTCTGCCATGGCGACCAGCCCGGGCTGGCCGATGCCTGCCTGGTGCCGCAGCTGTACAACGCGCACCGGTTCGGCCTGGCGCTGGCGCCGTACCCGACCCTGCAGCGGATCGAGACGGCGTGCCTGGCGCTGCCGGCGTTCGATGCGGCGCGGCCGGAGAACCAGATCGACGCAGGGTGACGGGCAGGCATCGACCGTTGGTCGATGCGCCTGGCCCATTGCCCCCACCAACGGTGGGAGCCTACACCGTCAGAACCCGTGCGTGATCGCCGGAGCCGAGGCGGCCGAGTAATCCGCGTACGGGTCGTGCTCGTTGCCGCCCTCGGACAGGCGGAACTTCAGCGCCAGGCCATCGCGCGAATCGGCTGCGCGCAGCGCTTCTTCCTGCTCGATGATGCCGTTCTTGGCCATCCGGAACAGGCACTGGTCGAAGCTCTCCATGCCTTCTTCCAGCGAGGCTTCCATCGCGGCCTTGATCTCGTGTACCTGGCCGCGGCGCAGCAGGTCGCGGATCATCGGCGTGTTGATCAGCACTTCGGTGGCCGGCAGGCGACGCCCGTCCTTGCCCTTGACCAGGCGCTGGGACACGACCGCGCGCAGGTTCAACGAGAGGTTCATCAGCACGTTGCGGTGCGCGCTCTCGGGGAAGAAGTTGAGGATGCGCTCGATGGTCTGGTCGGCGTTGTTGGAATGCAGGGTGGCCAGGCACAGGTGCCCGGTTTCGGCGAAGGCGATCGCCGCCTCCATGGTTTCCGCATCCAGGATTTCGCCGATCAGGATCACATCGGGCGCTTCACGCATCGCGTTCTTCAACGCGTGGTGGAAGGTGTGGGTGTCCAGCCCGACCTCGCGCTGGTTCACGATCGACATCTTGTGCTTGTGCAGGTACTCGATCGGATCCTCGATGGTGAGGATGTGCCCGGTCGTGGTGCTGTTGCGGTGGTCGATCATCGAGGCCAGCGAGGTCGACTTGCCCGAGCCGGTCGAGCCGACCACCAGCACCAGCCCGCGCGGGGTCATGATGACGTCCTTGAGCACCTGCGGCAGGTTGAGCTCTTCGATGCTGGGGATCTTGCTGCGGATCGCACGGATCACCATGCCGACCTCGCCGCGCTGCTTGAACACGTTCACCCGGAAGCGCCCAGCGTCGGGCAGGGCAATGGCCATGTTGAGCTCGAGCTCGCGCTCGAACTGCGGGGCCTGGCCCTCATCCATCAACGAGTAGGCGATCTTCTTGACCATCCCGGGCGGCAAACCGGTATTGCCGAGCGGATAGAGTTTCCCCTCGATCTTGATGTATACCGGTGCTCCCGTCGTCAAGAACATGTCCGACGCGTTCTTTTCGGTCATCAGCTTCAGGAAATAGCCGATATCCATGCGAAATGTTTCCCCAACAATCAGCGGCTTGCCATTGCAAGCGCACCGCAGGCTTCCGACAATGGCCGCGCACACAACTCTGGCGACGGCACCCCCAATGAAACCTAGCTTCGCACAAATACGACGGGCCCTGTATGTGACGGTGTGCGCATTCGCGCTCTCTGGTGCCGCACAGGCGCAGGATGGCGCCCTGGAACTGATGCAGGCCCGCCAAGCGGTCGACAAGGCCACCCAGGCCGATGCCGACCAGTACGCTCCGGATCTGATCGCCGTGGCCCGCCAAGGCTTAGAGCAGGCCCAGCGCGCCGCGGGTGACCGCCGCGAGCGCAAGAACGCGCCGATGCTGGCCGTTCGCGCCACGGTCGATGCCGATCTGGCCCGCGCCCGCAGCGAGGAAGCCACCGCCACCGCGCAGCTGCAACTGCGCCGCAACGAAGTCAGCCAGCTGCAGCGCCAGCTCGCCACCGGGGAAGACCGCTGATGATGTCCACCAAGATGCGTATGCCCTGCCTGCTGCTGGTCGCCAGCCTCAGCCTGCCGCTGATGGCCCACGCCGCCGATGACCCGGCCGTGGCCCAGCTGACCCAGCGCCTGATGGCGATCCAGGCCAATCCGGATGCGGCCCAGCTGGCCGCCTTCGAGCGCCTGCAGGCCCAGCAGGCCGTGGCCGATCTGACCAAGGCCAAGCGCCGCGATCTGGACCAGGCCCGCTATCTGGCCGAGCGCCGGGTCGAGATCGCCGAGACCAGCGTGCGTGCCGCGCTGGCCCAGCGTGAGGTCGACCAGCTCGAGCGCACCCGCAGCGAGCTGCTGATCGAGGCAAGCCGCCGCGATGCCCAGCGTGCCCGCCAGGAGGCCGAGCGCCTCCGCGTGCAGGCCCAGATCCAGGCCGAGGAAAGCGAACGCCTGCGTCAGGCCGCTGAGCAGGAAGCCCTGGCCCGCCAAGACGCCGAGACCGCGCTGACCAGCGTGGCCGGCAAGCAGACCGCGCGCCTGAGCGCGGCCCAGCAGAATGCGGCCAAGCTGGCCCGCGAGGAAGCCGAGCTGGTGGCGGGCAGCAAACTGCCGGGCTCCAGGTTCGACAGCCGCGGCGAAGTGTTCACCTTCAATGGCGACGCCTTCGCTGCCGGCAAGGGCAGCCTGTCCGGCGGTGCCAAGGGCCAGGCCAAGGCCTTGGCCGAGTACCTGAACATCGGCAAGAAGGGCCGGGTCCGGATCGAGGCCTACGACGCCGCAGCCGGTGTCGGCCAGCAGCGTGCCGAGGCCCTGCGCGATGCCCTGGTGGCGGCCGGCGTGAGCAGCAGCCGGCTGCAGGTCAGCGGCAAGAAGGCGGCGGCGACCAAGGCGCGTTCGGCCGAGGTCATCATCGCGCCCTGATGCCTGATCAGGATGTGCTCATGACCGCGGGTTGTGACGCAAATCCTTGTTTTTGTTTAATTTTCGTTGTTCTGCGTGTTCAGGCTGAACCCCGCCTAGGCAGCGCCAACGATATCGTTTGAAAGGGTTGAACCGACCCCGAAGCAAGCGTAGGGTCAGTTGTCCGGGTCGCCTTCCGCAGCCCGGACGATTGGAGGGCCGGCAATGCACCAGCGCCACGAATCACCGCAGTCCCAGGTCCAGCGCGATGTGCTGGAGGGCGCTGCGGGTTCGCAGGCCAAGGATGCGCGGTACTCCGCCCCAAGCAGCGCCCCGTGCCGTCAGGCCGGGGCGTTCTTGTTTCAGCAGAAGCGATAGGAGGTTCATCATGTTTGAAGGTCAGCCCCAGAGCGATATCGACGCACGGCGCCAGCGTGATCCGGAATTCAAGGCGTTGTACGAACGGCACCAGAAGTTGAACAAAAAGTGCATGGATGCCGAGCTGGGCGTACTTCCTATAGACCGTCTCACCCTGGGACAGATGAAGCGAGAAAAGCTGTTGGCCAAGCAGAAGCTGGAACGGTTGTACGCCTCCCCCATGCATTAACCCCTTTACCACCGTACGTCGCGGGCGGTTCCGGTCTCCTCGTCGACCGGTGCCGTCCGCGCCGCTTGATGAACGCGGCAACCTGACTTTCGCCGCCAACCGTCGGATAATCACCGGTCCGGCCGCCCAGCGGCGCGAATCGATGTGAACCGATGGCAATCCACTCCTCCGTACTCGAACTCATTGGCCAGACCCCGATCGTCAAGGCCCAGCGCCTGGATACCGGTGTCTGCGAGCTTTACCTGAAGCTCGAGAGTGCCAATCCCGGAGGATCGATCAAGGACCGCATCGGCCTGTCGATGATCGAAGCCGCCGAGCAGCGTGGCGACCTGAAGCCGGGCGCGACCCTGGTCGAGGGCACCGCCGGCAACACCGGCCTGGGCCTGGCGCTGGTCGCCCAGCAGAAGGGCTACAAGCTGATCCTGGTCGTGCCGGACAAGATGAGCCGCGAGAAGATCTTCAACCTCAAGGCGATGGGTGCCGAAGTGCGCCTGACCCGTTCGGACGTGGCCAAGGGCCACCCGGAGTACTACCAGGACATGGCCAAGCGCGTGGCCGAGGAAACTCCCGGCGCGTACTTCATCAACCAGTTCGGCAACCCGGACAACCCGGCCGCCCATGAATTCGGCACCGGCCCGGAAATCCTGGCGCAGATGGACGGCGACCTGGACGCGATCGTGTTCGGCTGCGGCAGCTCCGGCACCATGACCGGCCTGTCGCGTGCCTTCTCCACCCTCTCGCCGAAGACCGAGCTGGTCCTGGCCGACCCGGTCGGCTCGATCCTGGCCGAATACATCAATGACGGCGTGCTCAACGACAAGTCGGGCAGCTGGCTGGTGGAAGGCATCGGCGAGGACTTCCTGCCCTCGATCGCCGATTTCAGCCGCGTCACCAAGGCCTACGCGATCACCGATGCCGAGAGCTTCCATACCGCGCGCGAGCTGCTGGGCAAGGAAGGCATCCTCGGCGGCTCGTCCACCGGCACCCTGCTGGCCGCGGCGCTGAAGTACTGCAAAGAGCAGACCACCCCGAAGAAGGTGCTGGTGCTGGTCTGCGACACCGGCAACAAGTACCTGTCCAAGATGTACAACGACTACTGGATGCTGGACAACGGCTTCCTGGAGCGCCCGCAGTCCGGCGACCTGCGCGACCTGATCCTGCGCCCGTACGGCCAGCGCGACACCGTTGTGATCGGCCCGAACGATCTGCTGACCACCGCCTACCAGCGCATGAAGCTGTATGACGTGTCGCAGCTGCCGGTGATGGACGGCGACCAGCTGGTCGGCATCGTGGATGAAAGCGACGTCCTGCTGCACGTCTATGGCGACGAAGCCCGCTTCCGCGACCCGGTCGCCACCGCGATGGTCAGCAAGCTGGACCGCTTGGACGTGAAATCCCCGATCGAGGCCCTGCTGCCGGTGTTCGACCGTGGCCAGGTCGCCATCGTCATGGACGGCGCCAACTTCCTCGGCCTGATCACCCGCATCGACCTGCTGAACTACCTGCGCCGCCGGGTACAGTAAGCGGCTGTGTCGCAATGAACCCATGTTTATCCGCGTCAACGGCCGATTAAGCCACCGCTGATAGACTTCCGCTCCTTTTGCGGGGGCCCCTGTGGGGGCTCCTCTTGCTGGGAAACAACATGTCCGATCACGCTTCTTCCGGGCACGGCGACCGCTCGCTCGCCCTGGCCACGCTGGCCATCCATGGCGGCCAGTCGCCGGATCCGAGCACCGGCGCGGTGATGCCGCCGATCTATGCGACCTCCACCTACGCCCAGTCCAGCCCCGGTGAGCACCAGGGCTTCGAGTACTCGCGCACCCACAATCCCACCCGCTTCGCTTACGAGCGGTGCGTGGCCTCCCTGGAAGGCGGCAGCCGCGGCTACGCGTTCGCCTCGGGCATGGCCGCCAGCTCCACCGTAATGGAACTGCTGGACGCCGGCAGCCACGTGGTGGCGATGGACGACATTTACGGCGGCACCTTCCGCCTGTTCGAGCGCGTGCGTAAGCGCACCGCCGGCCTGCAGTTCAGCTTCGTCGACCTGACCGACCTGGCCGCGTTCGAGGCCTCGATCACCCCGCAGACCAAGATGGTCTGGATCGAGACGCCGACCAACCCGATGCTGAAGATCGTCGACATTGCCGCGGTCGCTGCGATCGCCAAGCGCCACAAGCTGCTGGTGGTGGTCGACAACACCTTCGCCTCGCCGATGCTGCAGCGCCCGCTGGAGCAGGGCGCGGACCTGGTCCTGCACTCGGCCACCAAGTACCTCAACGGGCACTCGGACATGGTCGGTGGCATGGTCGTGGTCGGCGACAACGCCGAACTGGCCGAGCAGATGGCCTTCCTGCAGAACTCCATCGGCGCCGTGCAGGGCCCGTTCGACAGCTTCCTGGCGCTGCGCGGCCTGAAGACCCTGCCGCTGCGCATGAAGGCGCACTGCGCCAATGCGCTGGCCCTGGCCCAGTGGCTGGAAAAGCACCCGGCGGTGGAGAAGGTCATCTACCCCGGCCTGACCTCGCACCCGCAGCACGAGCTGGCGACCCGCCAGATGAATGGCTATGGCGGCATCGTCTCGATCGTGCTCAAGGGCGGTTACGAGGCGGCCAAGCGCTTCTGCGAGAAGACCGAACTGTTCACCCTGGCCGAGTCGCTGGGGGGCGTGGAAAGCCTGGTCAACCATCCTGCGGTGATGACGCATGCCTCGATTCCGGTGGAACGCCGGGAAAAGCTGGGGATCAGTGATGCGCTGGTGCGGCTGAGTGTGGGGGTTGAGGAGTTGGGGGATCTGCAGGTGGATCTTGAACGGGCGTTGGCGGAAGCAGCCTGATGATGGGTAGACGTCTCGAATTGATGCTGAGCCTGACCGGCCGTGACATCAAGAAGAAGTACAAAGATTCGCTGCTGGGCGCGCTGTGGGGCGTGCTCGTCCCGCTGATCATGCTGGCGATCTATACGGTCATCTTCAGTACGATCTTCAGCGCCAAGTGGAAGGGCATCGAAGTCCATACCAAGGTCGACTACGCCGTGCTGCTGTTCATCGGCTTGATCGTCTACAACTTTTTCGCCGAGTCGATCACCCGTGCGCCGACGGCGATCCTGAGCAACCCGAACCTGGTGAAAAAGGTGGTTTTCCCGCTGGAGGTGCTGCCTCCGGTCGTGGTGCTTTCGTCGCTTTACAATGCCGGTGTTGCAACGATTGCACTGGTCGCGTTCCTGATCTTCAGCAGCTTCGGATTGCACTGGCAGATCATCCTGTTGCCGATTTTGATCATCCCCATGCTCGCGCTGACCATGGGCGTCACGTATCTGTTCGCGTCGCTGGGGGTGTTCTTCCGCGACGTGGATCAGTTGGCCGGCCTGCTGGCGCGCATCCTGCAATACCTCACTCCGGTTCTGTATCCGTCGATCATCTTTCCCGATGCGATCGGTAAGTGGATGCGGTTGAGCCCTTTGGCCGTGTATGTGGAACAGACCCGCGCGCTGATCGTTGCCGGCACGCTGCCGGATTGGGGCTTGTACAGCTGGGCGGTTGCTTGGTCGTTGGCCATTTTCTTCTTTGGTTATTGGTGGTTCCAGCGTACCCGGAGGGCTTTCGCTGATGTCGTCTGAAGATCTGGTCATTGATATCGAAAATGTCAGCAAAGTTTTCAACATTTTCGACAAGCCCTCCGACCGCCTTTTGCAGATGCTGCTGCCGCGCCTTGGGCGCTTCGTGCCTGGCAGTAGCAACTGGTCGTCCCGGCAGCGCGGGCGCGAATTCTGGGCGCTGCGGGATGTAAGCCTGAAGGTGAAACGCGGTGACGCCGTCGGCATCATCGGGCGTAATGGCTCGGGCAAATCCACGCTGCTGCAGATCATTGCCGGCACCTTGGCCCCGACAAACGGCAAGGCGCAGGTCAATGGGCGCATCGCCGCCCTGCTGGAACTGGGCAGCGGATTCAATCCGGATTTCACTGGCCGCGAGAACGTCATCCTCAACGGTATGATCCTCGGGTTGACCGAGCGTGAGGTCATGCAGCGTTTCGACGCGATCGCTGCCTTCGCCGACATCGGGGACTTCATCGAGCAGCCGGTACGCACGTACTCCAGCGGAATGATGCTGCGCCTGGCATTCGCGGTGCAGACCCAGGTGGAGCCGGACATCCTGATCGTCGATGAAGCCTTGGCGGTGGGCGATGCGTTGTTCCAGAAGCGCTGCTTCCAGCAGATGGAAGCGCTCAGGGCCAACGGGTGCACGCTGCTGCTGGTGTCGCATGATCAGGAGTCCATCCGGACCTTGACCGACCACGCCATCCTGCTTCGCGATGGTGCCGTGCGCGCGGCCGGCCCTTCCTCGGAAGTGGTCCTGGAGTATCGCAAGCAGCTGCATGATGACGAGCGCGATTACTACGCTTCGCTCAGCGCGCAGCACCTGCAGCATGCGCAGAAGGTCGTGGAGGCGCAGCAGCCGACCGAAGGGCCCGCCCATGATGCATCACCGGTGCTGGGGGCACGCAGCGACAAGCTGTCGTTCGGCGACTACGATTGCGTCGTCGAGCGTGTCCGGATTTTCGATGAGCGAGGCGAGGAATGCGCGTATTTCCTGCCGGGTGAGCGTGTCGTCATCGAAGTCGTCGCGCGTCCAGTGCGTGACATGGACAAGCTCAACGTCAATCTCCGTCTACGCAACAAAGAAGGCGTCAAGCTCTATTCGTGGGGCACCTTGAACCAGGACGTGACCCGCTGGGCTGAACTGGGCCAGGCGACCCCCAGTGTCTGGGGGACTACTTTCGCGGCCGACACCCCCTTCGCGATACGCTTCTCGTTCGACTGCGACCTGGGCGTGAACTTCTATGAAGTGCAGGCCTCGGTCTCTGAAGAGGTGGAGCGTTTCGGCGGTGCGCAACGGATGCTGCACTGGCGTGATGAAGCAGCCTTCTTCCAGGTAGGCATGCGGCAGAAGGAATACACCTTTGGCGGCGTCTGCGACCTGCGCATGCATGCCGCGATTGTTGACGCCGAATAAATCAGGAAAGCCCTGCAATGGATATGAACCCGACCGCTGCCCATTCCGCACTTTCTCCCGCTGCCGTACGCGTGGCGGTGGCACGCCTTCTGGCCTGGCTGCCCGCCGGGCCGGTGGCCGTGCTCGGGGACCCCGCGCCGCCGCTGTTGCGTGCGCTGCGCCAAGCTGGGGTGGCCGTTCAAGGTGACGTCGCGGGTCGCACGACTGTGGCCGCCATCGTCGTACTGGAGCGGGCCAATGCCGCGCAGGCGAGCGAGCAGCTGCAACCGCTGCTGGCTGGCGTTGCGGGGCCGGTGTGCATCGTCGTTGCGGGCGAGGCGGCGGCCACCGGCAACCGTGCCACATGGGAGGCCGCTGTCATCAAAGCCGAGTGGCGCAAGCATCCGCTCAATGAGCGGGTCGCCCCGTACGGTGAGCTGGATCGGGTGACCGGCTTGCTGATGATCGCCTTCGAGCGCGTTCCCGAGCAGGCCCTCGCGGTGTATCCACTCAAAGCGCTGGAGGAAGAGCGCGACCTGCATACCGACATGACCCGCGAGCCGGGCCGTCGTTCCGACGCGCACATGACGCGGTATGCCCAAGCCGCCCAATTCATCCAAGCGGGTGATCGGGTCATCGATGTCGCCTGTGGTCTTGGCTACGGGTCTTACCAGCTGGCTCACAACAGTCTCGCCGTTTCTTTCACGGGGCTGGATGCCAGTGAATATGCGGTGGACTACGCCAACCTCAATTTTGCTCCGGCCTCGCCGACCGCGATGAACTTCGTCGTCGGCGATGCGCAGAACTTGTCCGACATGGCTGATGGTTCGGCCGACTTTGCCGTATCGGTGGAGACACTGGAGCACCTACCTCAGCCGGATCTGCTGCTGGCCGAGCTGCATCGCGTACTTTCTCCGCGAGGCCGCGTGTATGCCAGCGTGCCCAACGACTGGTCCGACGAAACCGGCGAAGATCCCAACCCGTTCCATTTTCATGTGTACGATTGGGCGCGTCTCGTGACGCAGTTCCAGCGCCATGGCTTTGTGATCGAGAAGGCGTGGCTGCAGGATGCCGGTGGCGGCCAGAAGCGCCACTTGTCGGTGCGCTCGATGCTGGAGATCGACCCGGTCGCGGGTCCTGCCTGCGACGGTGAATGGCTGCTGGTGCTGGCGCGCAAAGCCGGTGCGCCGCAGCAGGCCGAAGAAAATCCGCTGGCGCGCGTCCGCGCACTCCTGTCCGAGGGCCGCCGCAACGACGTTCAGGTAAATCTGGAAGCGCACTTCAACGCCGCCGCCCCGTTGCTGCGTGCACGTGCGCATGCATTAGCCGCCATCATCGCGGCCGGCGAGGGCGCCGCCGACGTCACGGGTACCCACTGGCAGCATGTGCAGACCAGCGCGCGCGAAGCCCTGTCCACGCTGTCCACCGAGGCCGATGCTGCTGGCCTGCTGCATCTTGCGGCCCGCCAGCTGGCCACCGACAACGATACGCGTCCTGGTGCGCTGCAACTGCAGTTGCGGGCGCATGCACCCGTCTTGGCTACGGTTCTGGGCGTGCAGCCGGCATTGCTGGCCGATATCGATGACCGCGCCGTGGTCTCCGGTCCCGTCGAAGGTGCCGAGCAGATCAATATCGGCGCGCGTGACGTGCGACAGCTGATCGATGCCAAGGCGTGGCTGGACGGCAAGTTCCACGAGCACATGCAGCGTATTGTTGAACTGGAACGCTACACCACTGAGCTGGAAGCGGCTCGCCTGTGGCTCGACGGTCAGTACCATGCGTTGACCGCCGAGGTGCAGCGCCTCAGCCCGCCACCCACACCGCCCTCCGACAGCGCTGCGTGACATCAGCGATGAGTGATTCTTCCCCGCCCACCACTTCGGCTCCGCTGCTGACGCCCTTGCTCGCTGCTGATCTGGCCGAGTATTGTCTGCGCGCGACGGGTCCGAGCAGCGTGCAGCTTGTTGGCGAAGCGCTGGCGCACTTGAGTACAACGCTGTTGGCGGCCGGGTGTGAGGTGTCCCGGTATGAAGCGCTCACGCCCGGTGATGCAGCGGCCGACATGGTCATTGCGTGGGCCGCCAGCGGCGAGGAATGCAGCAGGTTCCTGGCGCCGGGCGCTGCCGCCGTGGTCATTGTCGGTCCGGCAGGCGCCGTGCAGGACGCCGAGACGTGGGTCGCACAGGCGGCCAGCCTGGGCTGGCAGCAGCACCCGGCGCCATTCGCCTTGTCGGGCGCGTCGGACGACGTAACCGTTCGGATCTTCGCACGGTCCGGTGTCAGTGTGACCGACCCTGCCTCGCTGCTGCGCGCCAGTTACCATGGCTTGGCGGCCGCACTGGTACGGCCCGGTGATGCCGTGCTGGCTATGGATGCCGCAGAGGGAGATCTGTGGCGGATTGTTCTGCAACAGTCGCGTTGTAGTTGGCTAGGGGTGGTCGACGACCAGCTCCGCCCAGTGGGCGAGCCGGGTGTCGAGTGGCTCGGCAGCACCCAGTGGCAGCCGGCCCCCAGACGGATCGACGTCGTGGTAACCCGGCTCTCTCATGACGGCAGCGACTGGATACAGGAGGTGCAAGCTGCGCATGCGGCTCTGGTCCGAAGCGGCCGCTTGGTGGTTGCCGTGCCGCTCGACTCCGGCCGCAATCCGCTGCAGCGGGATCTACTAGGGCTGCTGGAGCAATCGGGGCTGGTGATTGACCGCGCATGGTGGCAGAGCCTGACGCGTCCCGCGGGCCCGGATCAGTTCATCGAGGTATCGCGCGACGCCGCCGGCCAGCTCAAGATCGATTCCGACAGCGTCGCTACAGCCGACGCGCTTGTGCTGATGGCGGTAAAGGTAGACGGCCCAGGCATCGCGCAGGACCCATCGCTGAAGGCGCCGAACCTCATCGCCTTCCATCGCGACTATCTCGATGCCAGCGTGGTGCGCCTGATCGTGGCGGTGGGCCTTCGGTTGGAATCGGCAACACTGCGGCGGCCGATAGCGCGCAAGGTGATGCATGAAGCTCCGGTAGATTCGGCAGACTACGGTGCCGCCGTGTGCGTGCTTCTTTATGACCCGGTGGCGCTGGAAGGCACTGGCCGTGCCGAGCTGCTTGCTGCCGCGCGACTTTATATTGACGCGCCCGCTGCCAACCCAACCGTACTTCGGTGGCAGGTGTCGCTGGCGTTTGCCGCCGCGTCCCTGCATCAGGCCGGCGGTGATCTTCATCAGGCCGCCGAGTTGTATGCCAGGGTTCTCGCCTTTGACGTCCTAGCCTTCAGTCCGCTGCTGGGTACCAAAACCACCACTGCCGCTGTGCGCCTGGGATGGATCTATTTCGGCCGAGGCGAACTTCCCGCGGCCCGGCAAGTGTGGGCGCGCGGTTTGGATGAAGCCCGACGCCTGGCTTCACAGCCGGATTGGTCGGCCGTCATCGGCGACTCCGACGCACCGGAAGTCTTCGCCATGCCCGAGTTTGCTGCGGTCATGGATGAGGCGGGCTGTCTGGCGTCTGCGTTGCGGCTGACCGCCGAAACGCCGCTTCGGCCGGGTTTGACCTGGCAGTGGAGCAACCGGTCATTGCGCCTGCAGTTGCTGGAAGCGCGCAACGAGCAACAGCGTCGGCAGAGCTGGCAGGAGAATTTGCAGGAGGCGAAGGATTGGTTGGATGGTCAGTACCATCAGCTGAACACCGAGCTTTCCCGTCGTGATCAGGCGATCCAGGCGTTGGACGCCACCGCCCGGAAACTGGCCATCGAGAACGACGGGGTACGCGCCGCATTCCGACTGGCGCATCGGCATGCGGCCCGCGAGAAGGAGGCGCTTTCTCAACAGTTGCATGCCATGCACTCGGAGTACGACCGACTGTTTGCCGATCATCAACACTTGATCAATGCCAACCAACAGTTGATCGGTGCGGCACAGCAACTCAGCGCAGCCACCGGTGCAATTATGTCAGGGGAGTCGCGGAATCGGCTTCCGGCCGAGTCTGTCGCAGAGGAAATGTCCCGGCTCGCGACTGCGCTCAATCGGCTGCCCTTGAAGCCGGTGGTTCGCACAGTACTGCGTGCTCTTAGCGCGCTGCTTGGCAGGAAATGATGTGATGATCTCCAAGTTGGCCGATGTCATTGATCTAGAGTGCGAAAGCGCCTTCGTTCCGTGCCGCGTTGCGCAGCCAAATTTTGGTTTCTCTGCGCAGATGACACAGAAGTCAGCTGCTTGGGTGCTTAGTAGGAAGTTGGTCCGATGAATTATGAATTGAGTGTGGTCGTAACCTTCCACCGCGAAGGAATACTTGCCCATGCGTCGCTGAGAAGCTACCTGCAGGCCAGGGAGCTCGCAGTCCGGGCGGGTATCGCCACCGAGATGGTGCTGGTGCTGGACAATGCTGACGCCGAAACCTCACGCATGATCCGAGTTCATCCGGATCTGCAGGGTGATGAGACCATTCTGGAGCTTTCATTGGGAGATGCCGCACTCGCACGGAACGCTGGGATTGGGCAGGCTCATGGCACCTACGTTTGCACGTTGGACGGTGACGATTTGGTAAGTCGCGATTACTTCGTGAGGCATGTGGAATTTGCCCGGAACGCGGATGAAAGGGTCATCCTTCACGCTGAAATCGTCATCAGCTTCGGTGCCAAGAATCTCTTCAGCTGGCAGGTTGACCAAGTCGCGATGCCATTCTCGAGGGATATGCTGATTTCCGTGAATCCTTGGGTCAGTGCTGTGTTTGCGCGCCGCGAAGTGTTCAAGGATGTTCCCTACGTGGCATGTTTCCCTGTGCAGACTGGCTTCGGCTACGAGGATTGGCACTGGAGCTGTGCAACTACTGCTGCAGGCTTTGAACACAGAGTCGTGCCTGGTACGGCTTACTTCTACAGAATCAAGGAATCCGGCTCCGTAAATTCGGTGAGTAATTCCATAGGAGTTGTAATGCCCCCCAATGACCTTTTTGGATTTGGAGGGCTGCGATGATCAGGCGTTTCTTCGCCCTTGTCCGCCGCATAAGCGTTCGTCAACTGTTCCGTAATCCACGCGCGGAACTGGGACGTATCCTTGCCTGGTTTTCGAGAAGGCTCGAAAGAGTAGCCACGGTGACGTCGCATGGGCAGCCGGAGATCCCGGCGTGGTTGCAGGAGGAAATGATTGCCCTGGCAAGCGTAGAGCCCGGGCTGCTGTCCGACAACGGCGCCCCAGACCAGTACCGGCACTATGGCATTCCCTTCATAACCAAGCCTGGCGAAATCTATCGTCAGCTCGTTTCCGAAGTGGGTGAGCGCCAGTACACCCATGTCATGATCCTGCCATGGCTGGTGCGTGGTGGAGCGGATCGTGGTGCCCTCTATCACCTCGATGCGTGGGCCGAGTCCATGCCGGCCAGCGATATCCTCGTGCTGCTGACCGAAGGAGGAGAATCCGCCTGGGCTCATCGCGTGCCCAAAGGTGTGAAGGTTGTTGAATTCGGAAAGATCGTGGGCTCGATGGGCATGGAGGGGCAAGTGCAGCTGATGACCCGTTTGCTGGTGCAGTTGAAGCCATGGGTCGTGCACAACATCAACTCGCGAACCGCTTGGGAGTCGATGAGGATGTTCGGTCTTGCATTGCGGCAGCGCTCCCGATTGTATGCGTCTCTGTTCTGCGACGACCACGACCAGAACATGGTTCCTGTTGGCTACGCACGTCGGTACCTGCGTTCCTGCTATCCGCATCTGGCCCAGGTATTCTGCGACAACTCGGTTTATCCAGAGCGGTGGTCAAGAGAGATCGGCGTTCCACGCGCCGTTTTTACCGTGATGAAATTTCCTTACGATCGTGAAGTCGTGGAAAAGGTAGATTCCTTCGACCTCCCAGAGCCCCCGCGTATCCTGTGGGCAGGACGGTTCGATCGGCAGAAGCGCCCTGATGTATTGCTTGCGATTGCCCAAGCGATGCCTGACGTGATGTTTGATGTTCACGGCGTGTCTGTGCTTGGACCTCGACATCCTGCGATGGAACAGTTGGGTGCTCTGCAAAATGTGACGTTGCACGGCCCCTTCGTTCGTTTCGAGGAGATTGTGCGATCAGACCATGCGGCCTATCTCTTCACGTCTTCGTGGGAAGGCTTGCCCACCATTCTGCTGGACGCCGCAGCTGCTGGCTTGCCAGTCGTTGCACCTGCCGTAGGGGGCGTCGTAGATCTGATAGAGAGAGACTGGCTCGTTGATGATCCTGATGATGTGGACGCACATGTTCAGCGCCTGCGTACCTTGGTTTCCGAGCCTCAACTGCGGAGGTCCCGCAGAGCCGACCAGTATCGCGCTCTTTCAACTGGACGCAGTTGGGTGGATTTCAAGAACGCCATTGGTTCGATCGAAGGCTATGCCAGGAATGCTGAGGCATGATCATTGGCCGTGGAATGGTCGCTACCGCGTTCGCCCCCGTCTGGCAGGATGATCGGGACGTATGCATCCTCGCCGCTGGCGTATCCAATTCGAGGGAAGTAGACCCGGCGCAGTTCGAGCGTGAAGAGGTCCTTGTGCGATCTGTACTGGCGTCAGATGTTCGCAGGGTCGTCTATTTCGGCAGCTGTGCTGTAGGCAACCCCAATGAGACCGAGAGCCCTTACCTTATCCACAAACGACGGATGGAGGGATTGGTCATCGAGGATCCGCGCGGACGTGTTCTGCGCTTGCCCCAAGTGGTAGGCCATGGCGGAAACCCAGGGACCCTGACCAACTTCCTGAGCGAGCGCATCTCTCTGGGGGAGTACTTCGAGGTATGGAGGAATGCAGAGCGCAATCTGATTGACGTCGATGATGTCCGCGCTCTGGCCACCCATGTCATTCGTAGTGATGGCCAGTATCCGCGGGTGGTCTCGCTGGCGGCTCCTATCTCGACCCCCATGCTTTCCATCGTGCACGCCATGGAGGAGTCCGTAGGCAAAGCCGGCAACTACGGTCTGCTTGACAAGGGAGCTCCATTTACAATTGACGCTGACGATTGCGTCCGGGCTGCAAAGGACATCGGAATCGGCTTTGACGAGAACTATTACAGGAGGGTCATTGCCAAGTATTATTCGATCTCCTAGTGTCTGCTTCTCCCTTGCCCGAAGCCGAATGTACTCGCGCTCTCCGCGGACGACTTGATTACCCCTTTTTTGGATCTCGCCATGGCAAAGCCGCATTTGAGTGCAATCGTCACTTTTCACAAGGAAGGGTTGCTCGCACATACAGCGCTGCGTTCGTACGCGCTTTCCCGTGCCGTGGCGCGAGAGGCTGGCTGGCAGGTACAGCTCGTTCTTGTGCTGGACAATGCTGACGAAACAACGAGCAGCTATGTAAAGAACCATTTTTGTCTTGACGGATCCGAATGCATGGTCGTGACCAACGTCGCCGACCTGGCGCTTGCCCGTAACGTGGGCGTAGCCAATGCGACCGGAGACTACGTCTGCACGCTCGATGGCGACGACCTAATTTCGCGGGAGTATTTCGCCCGCCATCTTCAAGAAGCGGTTCAGCGCGAGGGACGATTCATCCTGCATCCAGAGCTCGTGCTTAGCTTTGGAATGTACAACGCATTCAATTGGCAGCCTGATCAGGCCGGCCCTTACTACGATCCCAAGTCAATGCTCTCCGTCAACCCATGGATCAGTGCGGCTTTCTCGACCAGGGGGGTGTTTGAAGAGATTCCCTACGTAGCATGCTACCCCAGCACCACGGGGTTCGGATATGAGGATTGGTATTGGAACTGCGAGACCATCGCGCGCGGTGTTGTTCACGGAATTGCGCCGCACAGTGCCTACTTTTACAGGCGAAAGGTTTCGGGGTCCTTGAACCAGGCCAGCCACGCGATGAAAACAGTGATTCCAAAGACAGTCTTTTTTGAAGCACACTCTGCGGCGGCCGAAGCATGAGCACCATCCATCGCGTACTGGAGCAGATCAAACGCGCGCTTGATGCAATGATGCCCAGTCTGCCTGCTTCTACCGAGGCAGCGCGGGAGGTGTCCCGGTTGGATGTCCCCAGCACCCCCACCATGCCGAAATGGCTGCAGGATGAGATCTTCGAGATAGGACACCTGGATCCTGACCTGGTTCCTCCCGGTGACGTCCTCGACCGCTATCAGTTCTACTCTGTGCCATCGCTGCCCGCCGCAGGTGCGGCCTATGCAGAGCTGGTCACGCATTTGGATGATGCGTGCTTCACCCATGTGCTGGTGATTCCTTGGCTCAAGCAGGGCGGTGCCGATCGCGGAATTCTATACCACGCGCAGGCAATACTGGAGTCGAAGGAAGATAATCGGGTGCTCCTCCTTGGAACTGAGTCTGGGGATTCTCCATGGGCATCGCGCTTGCCCGCGTCGGCCGTATACGTCTCCTTTGGAAACATCGTGGGGCATCTGTCCCTGGATGATCAGGCGCGAGTGCTGGTGCGATTGCTTGTTCAGCAGCGGCCGCGTGTCATCCATGTCGTCAACTCGCGGGTGGGTTGGGAGGTCGTGCGTCAGTACGGGTTGGCGTTGCGGCAGCATTCGGCCCTTTTCGCCTCACTGTTCTGTGATGACTATAGCGAGAGAATGTTGCCGGTCGGGTATGCGCGCGACTACCTGCGCGATTGTCACGCTGCATTCAATACCATTTTCTGTGACAATTCGCAGTATCCAAGGATCTGGAACGAAGATCTTGGGATTCCGCAGAGAAGCTTTACAGTCCTCCCATTCCCGTACGACGGAAACGTGCCGGCTATCAATGCAAAAGCCAGGTCAGAGGATGGCGCACGCCGTGTTCTCTGGGCAGGTCGTCTTGATCGCCAGAAGCGCCCTGATGTACTGGCCGGGATTGCAGAAGCTATGCCGCACGTTGATTTCGACGTGTTCGGTGCACAGGTAATGTCCGGGGGCAACGCGGCGATTGAGCGGCTCAGGACGCTGCCGAATGTTGTGCTTCACGGCGAGTTCCAGCGTCTTGAAACAGTAGCCAGTGGAAATCACTTCGCCTACCTGCATACCAGCGCATGGGAGGGAACTCCTACGATCCTGTTCGACGTCGCATCGTCCATGCTTCCAATCTGTGCGCCCGCAGTAGGCGGAATTGTGGACTTTCTCGAACCCGAATCACTCATCGCCGATTACGAAGACGTCGCGGCCTTCGTTTCGCAGCTTGAGATATTACGCTTGTCTCCGCAGGAACGAGAGCTCCGCGTCTCGAGGCAGCTGGACATGTTGCGCCGAACCAGACAGTGGGGGGAGTTCTCTTCCAAATTGGAGGCGGCCGGCCCGTACCTACGGGGCGGGCATCAGGGTGCTGAGCTAGCTGCAGTGGAACCGTCCAGTAAGAATGGGGGCATCACGTGAAGGTCGTAGTCACTGGCGGCGCCGGGTACATCGGCTCACATACGGTTGTCGAGCTGCTGGAGCGCGGACACGATGTGCACGTTGTTGATAGCTTCTGCAACAGTGAGCGCAGCGTAATAGCCCGTATCGCAGGACTCGTCGGCAAGCCCGTGCCATTCTCCGAACTGGATATTCTTGATAGCTCAGCGCTAACGGATTGTCTGATCGAGGTCCGGCCGGACGCCGTGATCCATTTCGCCGCATTGAAATCTGTTGGCGAAAGCATCTCTATGCCACTGGAGTACTACAGGGCCAACGTTGAAGGAACTCTCTCGCTGCTGTCAGCGATGGACGCAGCTGGCTGCAGCAGGCTAGTGTTCAGCTCTACAGCGACTATCTATGGCGAGCCCGAAGAATGCCCTGTTCCGGAGACCGCTTCGTTGCGGCCCCCGACGCCTTACGGGCGCACAAAACTCGCTTCCGAATGGGTCATTCGTGATTGCGTGGATGCCCCGGACAGTAAACTCATCGCTGTGATTCTCAGGTATTTCAATCCGGTGGGCGCCCATCCGAGCGGCCTGATCGGCGAACTACCTAGGGGGCTTCCCAACAATCTTGCGCCCTACATCACGCAGACTGCGGCGGGCCTCAGGTCGCATGTCCGGGTGTTTGGCGCGGACTACCCAACCCCTGACGGGACGGGGGTGAGGGATTTCATTCACGTGGTTGATTTGGCAGTCGCCCATGTGGCGGCATTGCAGGTGCTGGAGGGCGATGATGGAAAGTCGCTGACCCTTAACCTCGGCACGGGACGGCCCTATTCGGTACTTGAAATGATCCAGGCGTTCAGTGATGTTGTCGGTCATCCTGTTCCATACGAAGTCGTTGAACGCCGTACCGGAGATATCGTTGAGTCTTGGGCCGATCCATCCCGAGCCGAGGCGCTTCTCGATTGGCGAGCTACCCGCTCGCTCAGGGATATCTGTGAAGACGCATGGCGTTGGCAGCGCAACTTGTCGTGCCGTGCTCTGGAAGACTGATCGGTACAATCCAGCCAGGTCTGTATACTCCCGCCCGAGGCTTGCGGGCAGCTGACCAGCTGCCTGCACATTCGTGGTTTGAGATCAGGGGTCTAGTGAATGCGATATGTTCTTGCCATGCGGTCCGCGATGGGGTCCGTTCCGCTGTCGGAGCTGATGCGCGGACTGTGGGGGCTTTGCGCCGCTGTAGCGGTTGCGTGCATTCTTGCGCGTCTGCCGTTCCTCATCGCCCCTGGCTTGTCCATCGACTCTTATTCCAACCTCGACGGTTGGCCGCCGATGGAACGTTTCGTAAGCCAGGGCCGCTTTGGGCAGTTCTTGATCTTCCAGGCGATGCAGGGGATGGGTGTAGATCCAGAGACCTTTGCCACGTTGTTCCAAGGTGTCGGGCTGATCTGCTTTGCCTTCACTGCTCCACTCTTCTTCGCTGCGTTCGACAAACCCTGTGAGACAAAAGCGTCTGTTGTTTGTCTTCCTGCGCTGCTGTTGGTGCTGCATCCCTTTCAGGCGGAAATCCTGACATTCTCCGAAGCGTCCTTCTCTGCGCTGCTGGCGATTGCGATGGGCATTGCTGCAGTCTTCATCACTGCGCGCGCCCTGCACTTATGGTGGTTAGGCTGCGTGCTGCTGGTCGTCGCACTTTCAATGTACCAGCTCGTATTGAACTACGTCGGCATCATGGTGCTGCTTGGGCTTGTAAGAGCGTGTCTTGACGGGCCAGGTGTTGATCGCCCACGTTGGCGGAACTATTTGCCGGCAGCCGCAGCCGGTGTAACAGCCGCGCTGGCTGTCGTTCTCTACCTGATCGTCAATAAGCTGTTCATCTCTGTGCTCGGCGTGCCGGTCGATCAGCGTGGCCAGATGATCTCTCTCGATCAGCTGGGCGCCCGAATCGGTGAGATTGGGGAGCTGGCAAAGTGGGTGTTTTCCCATCCTCTTCTTGTACCAACCGCGTCTGCCGTTCGAACCGCGTTCTGGGCCATGGTCATCGGTGGCTGGGTAGTTGTGTGCTGGTTGCTCTTGCGCAGCTGGCGCAGGGAAACGCCAATAGCGTTGCTGGTGGTGCTGATCTCACCGTTGGTTGGCTTGGGCGTTGTAGCGGTGGGTGCGACTTGGTGGCCTGTGCCGCGGGTGCTGGGCGGCCTTGTGGCGCTCTTCGCCGCGGGCTGCTTCTGGATGTGCATGTACGCAAGGAACAGCGCCACCCGTGCCTCGGTCCGCCTGCTGGCAGGCCTCCTGCTGATCTCTTCGATTGCCATCGGTCATCGTATCCACAACGACCAACGGCAATTGAATACCTTTGACGCGTTCCTGGCGGAGCAAATCATGGTGTCACTGAGGGGGCTTGACGGATACACCGAGCAGACACCCATTGCAGTGGTGAATACGAAGATGCGCTGGACACACGGCGTTACCCTTGCGACCACCTGGATGGACATGAACATCTCCGCCTTCTACGTATCCAGCGCGGTACCAGCCCGGATGACCCTTTCCACGGGCCGTAAGCTGAACTTCCGGCAGGCGGGTGAGGAGGACGTTGCTGCATGCGCAGATGCTCCTGCTTGGCCCGAAGGCGGTTTCGTGTCAATGCAGGCGGGCGGCGCACTCGTGTGCCTCTGAGTTCACTTACGAGCGTCCAGACTCCTCGACAACGCGCGCCTTGGGCATGCTGGACCTGACGTGTAGCACACCCAGCAGTATCGTCCTAGCCGGTACTTCGATAATCAGGTGAAGGCCAATACTCGCACTGATTGCCGCAAGTAGCACGGTCGCCTGTGCGACGTGAAGGCCGAATGCTTCGATCAGGGGGGGCTGAAGCACAAGTTTGAAATAGTACTGGTGAATCAGGTAGAAGGCGAACGAAGCTTCGCCCAAAAGGATCGGGATGCGCCACCGTATCCCGGCGCCGAGTTGCTCAAGACGCGCAAGCGCCACTACAGCGATCACGAACATCGCCGCATACGGCATCACCCGAATCAGCGGTGCCTTCTCTTGAATTCCCATTGTGACGACTAATGTTGCTGTGGTGAGCAGCAACACTCCCGTCCAGATCCCTTGGCTTCTCCATAGGTTGTGGCGGGCTACCAGCACGAAGCTGCCGATTCCCGCGATGAACTCGCCTAACCGGATCAATGGCGAGCGGTACAGCCACCGATGCGAGCTGTCAGGGTTCGAGGACCCAAGTGCCGCCAACTCCGGCTTGAACTCGAAGTACAGTGCCGCGATTGTTGGAATGAGCAATCCGCAGATGATCAGCACCGGCCCCAGCCATCTGCTGCGAAACGGCCCAACGGCAGCGGCAATAAATGGAAAGGTCAGATAGAAGAAGAGTTCTACCGATAGAGTCCACGCTACGGCCAGAAGTGCGAACGAGACATTGACGTTCCCGCTCCAGGCTTGGGTGAAGGTCAGATACGCCCAAAGACGAGGATCGCCTTCCTGAGCGGCTTTTATGATGAACGGCGCTGACGCGAGCAGCCAGAGTGGGAGAATGCGTGCACCGCGCTTCCAATAGAACGCGAGCGTTGATCCGAGACTCATTGTAGACAGCCGGTCCAGATTCGAGGCGGCGAGCACGAAGCCGCTCAGAACGAAAAAGAACGAGACGCCTACATGCCCATTGGATGCGAAGTTCCGAAGGAAGTCGCCCGGCATGGAAGCATACTCAATGGCGGACGAATGATGGACGTAGACCAGAAGCGCAGCAATGAAGCGGGCGGCAGTCAGATTGTTGAGCCGTTGGTTTTCCATGCATCAAGCGCGAGGATTCGCGCGCTTGGCGGAAAGCACAAGTTTCGTCAGTACATACGACAGCGGCAAGGTGGCGCAGATTGAAAGGAGTGGTGCAATCGTCTTGTTGATGCCAAATCCAGACACCGCAGTGTGCAGGACGATCGCGCCCGCCAGGTAAGTGACCAGGTAAACTAGCGGAAACAGCAGCAGCTTGCGCAGGCTGTGCTGCTCGCGGAAGACAAATCGGGTGTTGATCAGATAGCTAAGCAGGATTCCAGAGGCAAAGCTGATCGCATAGGCAATGCGGTAGTCCATGATCAGTAGCAACAACCAGTAAAGCACGAACGTGCTGCCGGTGTTGAGTGCACCGCCCGCGAGGAAGCGGGCGATGGTTGGAAGCGACGCGTGCAATGCTAGGTCGCTGCGGCAGCGGTCAGGCTGATGAATTCATCGTACTGCCTGATGTACTCATCGCCGTCGTAATTTTCGGAGGCAAAGACCAGCAGAACGGCGCCAGGGGAGTACTGGTACTGCGTGCCCCAGATCATCGGGGGAAGGTGCAGGCCTACGCTTGGCGAATCCAGGATGAATTCATCACGGCGCGTGCCGTCGTCCGCGAGAACCCGAACGCTGCCTTTGACGCAGATCAGGAACTGATGGCAGATCCGATGCGCGTGTTCGCCGCGGGTTTCCTGGCTGGGAACATCGAAGACAAGGAAGTACCGCTTCGGCTCGAAGGGCAGGTCCTTCGAGAACTCACCGACCGAAAGTGCGCCTCGGAGGTCCTGATAGCGAGGAAGCTTATGCAGCTTCACGCCTGCAACCGAACTAACCCCCGCTTCGTCCGCAGACGCCTTCGGGACACGACCCTGGGCGTGGCTATCGGTCACATACCCGACGATTCGCGCGGGATTGCCCACGACAATCGCGTTCGGCGGCACCGAGCGGGTGATGACCGCGCCAGCGCCGACCATAGCGCCGCTGCCGATCCGAATTCCGGGCAGGATCGTGGCATTTGCTCCAATGGAGGCGCCAGCCTCCACGAATGTCTCCGGATACGCCTCGGGGTGCTGACGGGAGCGGGGGAACCGGTCATTCGTGAACGTCGCATTTGGGCCCACGAATACGTCGTTAGCCAGTCTTACACCGTCCCACAGCTGTACCCCGCACTTAACGGTGACGCGGTCGCCAACAACGACATTGCCTTCAACGAAGACGCCATCGCAGATATTGCAGTCCTCACCGATCACGGCTCCGGGCAGGACATGCGCAAAGGCCCAGATTCGGGTGCCTTTGCCGATGCTCTCCGATTCACAAAGTGAATTGGGATGGCAGAAGTAGTTCATCAGTCGCGCTCCGTGAAGGTTTCCAGAGATTGCAGAATGGAAAGAGGGCGTGCCTTGGTGTTCTCGAACGTGCGCCAAGCATAAGCACCCACAACGCCCAGCCCCAGTGAGTTCAAGGCACCAAAGAACAGAATGGCTACCATCGTCCCGGCGTAACCGGGCACGGCAACAAGACCGGAGATCTTCGCAGCGAGAATAAGCATTGAAAGGCCAACGCCTGCGCCAAGTGACAGCACGCCGATACCAATGAGCAGCCGAATCGGAAGGTCGGTAAACGAGAAGACGCTGTCGGACAAGTAGCGCAACTTTTTCTTGAACGTCCACGCGCTCTTTCCGTGTTCACGGCGAAGCCGTCGGTAAGGGACGAACTGGCGTCGCCCTCCCAGCCAGAACAGTTGGGCCAGTAGGCTCGTGTTGCTTTCCTTCAACTGAAGCAAGCGGTCACGCATCAAATGGGTGACGGCAAAAATATCCACGCCTCCCTTCGGAATATCCGGCATGACGAAGCGCCGATACAGCGCCCAGAATGCTTCCGATGCCAGCTTGGAGAGGCCTGGATCATCTCGCGACTCCCGGACTCCCATCGCGATGTCCCTGTCACCAGCCGCGAGTGTCTTGAAAAGCTCAAGCACCAGTTCCGGAGGTTCCTGGAGATCGGCTGCCATGACGGCGATGATGGAGCTCTTGGCGTGCTCCAGCCCGACTCGGATGGCCGAGAACGCACCGAAATTCCTGGACAAGGCAATCAGCTGCGAATCAAATCCGGCGCTCGGCAGTTGCTCACGGAGCCGCGCATAGCTTTGATCCGGGCTGCCGTCTACGACGAAAACCGCCTCGAACGGTACCTGGGCACTCGCCTTTATGGATGCCAGTGCAGCGATGAGCTTGGCAATGGACCCTTCGTTGCCGTATACCGGGACAACGACAGTCAGCGTCGGATTTAGAAGCTGTTGCATGCTTCAATCACGCGATCTACTTCCACGTCGGTAAGCTCAGGGAAGCAGGGCAGCGTAATCACCTCAGTGCAGTCAAGCTCCGTGACAGGTAGCTCTAGGTCCGCGTAGCGCCCCCCATGGCAGGGCTGACGATGGTCGGGAATCGGGTAGTGAATGTCGGTCTGGATGCCCATGCTCGCAAGGTGCTGCTGGAGCGCGCTCCGGGCCTCACTCCGCACGACGTACAGGTGTGCAACATAGGATGTGCCACTGCTCTGGTTGACACGAATCTTCGGATTCTTGATACCAGAGCTGTAGCGCAGTGCAACCTCTCGGCGGCGTTCGTTCCACTGATCCAGATGCGGAAGCATCAGCAGCAGCATGCTAGCCTGGATTTCATCCAGCCGGCTGTTGCGACCGCCAGCCAAGCCATTGGTGTACTTCTGGGTCCAGCCGTACTGACGCAGCATACGCACCCGCTCTGCAAGGTCCTCTCTACGAGTAACCACGGCACCGCCATCGCCCAGCGCACCCAGATTCTTAGTGGGATAGAAGCTGAAACTTGCGATGTCGCCAAAGGAACCTGCCAGGCCCCCGCCGCTACGCGCCCCATGTGCCTGCGCGCAATCTTCGATCAGACCAGCGCCATGAGAGCGGCAAAGCGCCGCAATTGATTCAATCGCTGCAAGTTGCCCGTACAGATGAGTGACGATGACTGCCTTGATGACCCCAAGACCGAAGGCAGCCTCAAGTTCTGCGGGATCCATCGTTGCGGTCTCGGCCAACACGTCAATGAAGACTGGCTCAGCACCGCAAGCCAGAACGGCCGAAGTGCCGTACATGGCGGCGTTAGCGACAACCGCGACGCGATCGCCCGTTGAAATCCCGAGCGAGCGCAAGGAGAGTTCGAGTGCATCGGTGCCGTTGGCAACGCTGATGCAGTGCTCCACGCCGCAGTAATTGGCAAATGCAGATTCGAACGATCGGACATTCGGGCCTAGGACAAAATAGCCACTTCCAACCACCTCGGTCGCCGCCGCCGCGAGTGCATCCTTCAAAGGTTCGATATGACGTGACAGGGAGTTGACTGGAATGGCTTCAGGCGGCATTGGGATGGAATCTGCGTTGGATGAGAGGAATCGTCTGGGGAATCCAGAAGGGGGCGGGCGCTGAACGGACCTGTGCTAGTCGGTCAATCGCCAAAGGCACTGGAATTGTACTCACTCCTGGTGGCTGCCCCAATGCAGGCAAGGGAAAATTTGCGGTCGGTTGCCATCCGAGTGCGAATGGCAACCGTGCATCATCAAAGAGCTGCTTCCAGCTCCGGGAGCAGGGTGAACAAGTCACCGACCAGCCCGATATCGGCGATCTCGAAGATCGGCGAATCCGGGTCCTTGTTGATCGCCACGATGGTGCCGGCGTCCTTGATACCGGTCAGGTGCTGGATCGCGCCGCTGATGCCCACGGCCACGTACAGCTCCGGCGAGATGATCTTGCCGGTCTGACCGACCTGCAGGTCGCTGGGCACGTAGCCGGCGTCGACCGCGGCGCGCGAGGCGCCCACGGCGGCACCGAGCTTGTCGGCCAGCTGGAAAATCACCTTGAAGTTCTCTTCCGAGCCCACGCCACGACCGCCGGAGACCACGCGCTTGGCGCTCTGCAGGTCCGGGCGGTCGGTCGCGCCAGCGGCCAGGCCGACGAAGCGGGTGTGGGTCGGCAGAGCCGCATCCACGCTGGCCGCTTCCACAGCAGCGCTGCCGCCCTTGGCCGCTTCCGGCCAGGAGGCCGCACGCACGGTCGCCACCACGATCTGGTCGGCCGGCACCTCCACGGTGATGATGGCGTTGCCGGCGTAGATCGGGCGCTTGAAGCTGTGGCTGCCTTCGACGGTCATCAGATCGGAGACCTGGTTGACACCCAGCAGGGCGGCCACGCACGGCATCAAGTCCTTGCCGAAGGTGGTCGAGGGGCCGAATACGTGGGTGTAGCCGGTGGCCAGCTGCGCGATCTGCGGGGCCAGCACCTGGGCCAGCGCCTGGGCATTGGCGGCGTTGGTCACGGTCAGCACCTTGGCCACGCCCGCCAGCTGCGCGGCCTCGGCGGCCACGGCGGCCGGATCGGCGGCCAGCACCAGCAGGTCGATGCTGGCGCCGCTGATGGCAGCAGCCGCACTGACGGTCTTGGCGGTGGCGGCATTGAGCTTGCCATCGTGGTGTTCAGCGACAACGAGGATCTTGGTCATTACAGCAACCCCTTCTGCTTGAGTGCGGCGACCAGTTCGGCCGCGTCCTTGACCATCACGCCCTTGCTGCGCTTGACCGGCGCGGCGTACTGGGTGGTCTTGAAGGTGTCGGCTGCTTCAACACCGAGGTCGGCCAGCTGCAGGGTCTCCAGCGGCTTGGCCTTGGCCTTCATGATGTCCGGCAGCTTGATGAAGCGCGGCTCGTTCAGGCGCAGGTCGGTAGTGACCACGGCTGGCAGGTCCACTTCCAGCGTTTCCAGGCCGGCATCGACCTCACGGGTGACCGTGGCCTTGCCGTCGGCGATCTCCAGCTTGCTGGCGAAGGTCGCCTGCGGCCGGCCCCACAGCGTGGCCAGCATCTGACCGGTCTGGTTGGCGTCGTCGTCGATGGCCTGCTTGCCCAGGATCACCAGGTCCGGCTGCTCCTTCTCGACCAGCTTGAGCAGGGTGCGCGCGGCGGTGAGCGGCTGGATGGCCTGGTCGGTCACGACATGGATGGCGCGGTTGGCGCCCATGGCCAAGCCATTGCGCAGGTGCGCCTGGGCATCGGCCGGTGCGATCGTGGCGACCACGACTTCGGTGGCGATGCCCTTGTCACGCAGGCGCAGCGCTTCTTCCAGCGCGATTTCATCGAAGGGGTTGGGGGACAGCTTGACGCCGTCGGTGACCACGCCGGAACCGTCCGGCTTGACCTGAATGCGGACGTTGTAGTCCACCACGCGCTTGTACGCGACGAGGATTTTCATCTGGTGCACGATCCTTGGTAGGGCCGGCCGCTGGCCGGCTCGCAAAACTGGAGAACATCCGGCTTCCGGAAGGACGGCCGGCTCGGGGGTGGGACCTCGATTCTAACTGGCCCGGCGTCACCATGCGAATGCGTATGGTGACGCCTACTCAATCCCGCACGCGCTGCCGCCTTGCCCCACTTTCCGGTAGACGTTCCCCCCGAAAGTTCCATACGCCCGGGTGGGGTCCACCTCGACTTCGCCGACCTTTTCATAAAGGCCAGTTGCACGTACGGAAGCATCGACGATATCTGCGCCGGGGAACTCGGTGCGATTGGAGGTCAAAATGACGTCCGGCGAGCAGGCCCGAAGGGTCGCAGATAAGTGGTCCCCGTCCATTTGTCCCTTGATCAGGGCCAAGCTTAGGTCGCTCAGCGAGGGCGAAGGGGGGCGAAGATCGGTCAGTGGAAACAGCGGATACATGAAACCACTCACGCTGAGAGTCCCACCCTGTGGCGCAGCGCCGCGGATCAAGTCAGCTGCGATGAGGTAATTGGTGCCCCCATGCAGTTCTTTACTCCAACCCATCTCAGCCGTGCGCCGAGCCTCCTTCAAGCCAGCGGGCAACAGGCTGGCCATTTGCCACGCTGGCACAAGCGAAAACGCCGCCGCAACAGCCAGCGCCCCGGTTGCTACTGTTTTCCAGCGTTCGGTCGTCAATGATCTCCACGCCCAAGCGCACAAGCCGGCCATGCCTGGAAGACATGCGGAAAAATGGTAAGCAAATCCGATCTTTGAAGCAGGCTCGATCAGTGGGAGTAGTGACGCCGCCAACCAAAACCACGCTCGGCCAGAGACTGCGCGCCTGTGCGTTCCGCAGGCCCGCGTCAGCAATGCCACCACGGCAGCCGCCGTCACGAGAAGCGGAATCTTGGCCATCTGTATGGCTGTAGTGGCTCCGCTCAGAAACAACGCATTCTTCTGGCCTTGGAGCGCGGCAAAGCTGATGGCCGCGTCCTGATAAGACTCAATCAGGCCCGCCAGTCCTCCACGCGCGCTCAACACGACCAAAAGAATGATGACGGCCGCCAGCGCCGCGCCTAAGCACAGCGCGATGACGTTGCGGATACCGTGCCGGATCCAGACCGCAACTGCGGCCAGCAGGGCAAAGGGTGCAAACGACTCTCGCAGCAGTACACATGCAGCGACCAGCGCCCCTATCACAGCCCATCTGGATCGCGTAACAGTCTCGGCCTGGGAAAACGACATGGCCAGAAAAAGCGGAATATAGGCCGCGAAAAAGCTGTTCTTGAATCCGTTCTGAATGAAGGGCCCAGCACTCATCGCAAGCAGAAACGAGACCGACAAAAGAGCGGCTACGGTGAGGCTGCCGGATTCCCGCACGAGAATTCCAAATAGCAGCAATCCGGCTGCTACGGCTACCAGCAGATCCACGATCCGCAGGAGGACGAACGGGTTCTCTGGCAGGAAAAACACCCAAGACGTCAGCATCGGGTAAAGCATCAGGTAGCCGTCCCCAGGCAAACCTTGGCCGCTGGCCAATGAGTCCCCGATACGCATGGCGTAATAGGCGTAATAGCCTTCGTCAGTCAGCGGAAAGCCCGAGAGGCCTGCAATACGCGGCACGGCCACTGCGATGATCACGGTGGCAACTGCAACAAGGGATGCCCATGCGCTCCATCGTCGAGGATGATCGGGTGGTCGAGCTGGGTTCACGTACAGGATTCCGGTAGGCCAAGTAGCGGTTTTCAAAGACGCGGCGGAGCTTAACAGCGTTGGAACACGGCGGGAAAGGCGCGAACGGGAACTGCAGCCTTCGCGTCAGTGGTTAACGCAAATGTAACGCATTCCTGTCGGTGAGATGAGAGTTTCATGCAGGTTGGGCCTGCGGGCGGGCCTCCGATGTATTCTGTGTCCCCTTTCTGCGATCCCGTGCATGGCGGCCAACGCTGAAGTCGCACGCGCTTGCTACATCATCGACATAGTTAGGAGAACAGGTAGTGCCCACATGGCTTGTCACCGGCGGTGCCGGATTCATTGGCGGTAATTTCGTACTGGAAGCCGTCGCCAAGGGCGTGCGGGTCATCAACCTGGACGCGCTAACCTACGCCGGCAACCTGAAGACGCTGGCCCCGCTGGAGGGCAATCCCGACCACGTATTCGTTCATGGCGATATCGGCGACCGCGATCTGGTGGCACGCCTGCTGGCCAAACACCAGCCCGATGCGGTGCTGAATTTCGCCGCAGAAAGCCATGTGGACCGCTCCATCGACGGCCCCGGTGCCTTCATCCAGACCAACGTGGTCGGCACCTTGGGTCTGCTCGAGGCGGTGCGCGACTATTGGAAGGCGCTGCCGGCCGACAACGGCCAGGCCTTCCGCTTCCTGCATGTCTCCACCGACGAGGTGTACGGCACCTTGGGCGAGACCGGCAAGTTCAGCGAGACCACGCCGTACGCGCCCAACTCGCCGTACTCGGCGTCCAAGGCGGCCTCCGACCATCTGGTGCGCGCGTTCCACCACACCTACGGGCTGCCGGTGCTGACCACCAACTGCTCCAACAACTACGGCCCGTACCACTTCCCCGAGAAGCTGATCCCGCTGGTGATCGCCAAGGCGCTGGCCGGCGAGCCGCTGCCGGTGTATGGCGATGGGAAGCAGGTGCGCGATTGGCTGTTCGTGTCCGACCACTGCGAAGCGATCCGCACCGTGCTGGCCAAGGGCCAGGTCGGCGAGACCTACAACGTGGGCGGGAACTCCGAGAAGGAAAACATCGAAGTGGTGCACGCCATCTGCGCCCTGCTCGATGCACGCCGCCCGCGCGAAGATGGTCAGCCGCGCAGCAGCCAGATCACCTATGTCGCCGACCGTCCGGGCCATGACCGCCGCTACGCGATCGATGCAAGCAAGCTCAAGGACCAGCTGGGCTGGGAACCTGAGTACACCTTCGATCAGGGCATCGCCTTCACCGTGGACTGGTACCTGGACAACCAGGAATGGGTCAACGGCGTGCTGGACGGCAGTTATCGTCTGCAGCGCATCGGCACTGCGGATTGAATCAAGGACCCAACATGACCCAGCGTAAAGGCATCATCCTCGCCGGTGGTTCTGGCACCCGGCTGTACCCCATCACCAAGGGCGTCAGCAAGCAGTTGCTGCCGGTGTACGACAAGCCGATGATCTATTACCCGCTCAGCGTGCTGATGCTGGCCGGGATCCGCGATGTGCTGATCATCAATACTCCGCACGAGCAAGCGCTGTTCCAGGCACTGTTGGGCGATGGCTCGCAGTGGGGCATGAACATTGAGTACGCCGTACAGCCAAGTCCGGATGGCCTAGCCCAAGCCTACCTGATCGGGCGCGACTTCGTCGGTGGCAAGCCAAGCTGCTTGGTGTTGGGCGACAACATCTTCCACGGACATGGTCTACGCGAAGTGTTGCGAAATGCCGATGAGCGCGATGCGGGTGCAACCGTATTTGGCTATTGGGTAAACGATCCAGAACGGTACGGTGTGGCTGAGTTTGACAAGGACGGCAAAGTCATCGATCTCGTCGAGAAACCGGCCAATCCGCGGTCGAACTATGCTGTCACCGGCTTGTACTTCTACGATGGCAATGCCAGCGACTACGCTGCCGAGCTGAAGCCTTCGCCGCGCGGCGAGCTCGAGATCACCGATCTCAATCAGCGGTACCTGCGTGAGGGAAATCTGCACCTGGAAGCGTTGGGGCGAGGCTATGCCTGGCTGGACACGGGCACGCACCAGTCGTTGCTAGAAGCGTCAAACTTCATCGAGACCATCCAGACGCGTCAAGGCCTGCAGGTCTGCTGCCCGGAAGAGATCGCGTTTGGACAGCGTTGGATCAGCGCCGAGCAACTGGAGGCGTTGGCTGCTCCCCTTATCAAGAATGGGTACGGACAGTATCTGCACACGCTGGCGCAGCGCGGAATTGTTCCTTGAAATTGATCCCGACCAATCTTCCTGGATGCCTGTTGATAGAGCCGGCGGTTTTTGGTGATTCGCGCGGATTCTTCTTTGAAACATGGAACGCCGAGCGCTTCGCTGCCAGCGGCCTGCCAACCCAGTTCGTGCAAAGCAATGTTTCCAGCTCGGCCAAGGGCGTATTGCGAGGCTTGCACTACCAGTGGCCACGCCCGCAGGGAAAGCTGGTCAGCGTGCTGGAAGGCGAAGTCTACGATGTTGCCGTGGACATTCGCAGAGGCTCACCGACCTTCGGTCACTGGGCGGCCACTATTCTCAGTGCAGAGAATCGCAGACAGTTCTGGATACCGGAAGGATTCGCACACGGGTTTGTGGTGCTGTCCGAACGCGCTCTGTTCAATTATCTATGCACTGACGTGTACGTGAAAGAAGCGGATGCTGGCATCCGTTGGAATGATGCGGACGTCGCGGTGGACTGGCCAACTAGCGCGCCGACGTTGTCAGCAAAAGATGAAACGGCTCCGTTCCTCAAGGACATCGCTGCAGATCGGCTGCCGGTTTACTCGCCTTGAATCGTGCAACCACCGTGCTTGTGTTCGGCGGGAATGGCCAGCTGGGTTGGGAGCTGATTCGCGCCCTGCGACTTCAAGCGAATGTAGTAGCGACCACGCGCAGTGGTCGCCTCCCCGATGGCGCGCCCTGCGAAGTCGTCGATTTCGACCGGCCGGATGACCTAGTCGACGTGTTGGATCGCGTTCGTCCGGATTGGGTCATCAATGCGGCGGCTTACACAGCCGTAGATCGCGCCGAAGACGATCAAGAGGCCGCATGGCGCGCCAACGCAGAGGCGCCCGGTGTCGTGGCGAGGTGGTGCGCGGCGGCGGGCGTGCCGCTGGTCCACTACTCCACCGATTACGTGTTCGACGGTCAAGGCACCCGCCCGTACTGCGAAGATGATCCTACCCGCCCACTCGGCGTATACGGTGAAAGCAAGCTGGCCGGTGAAAACGCAGTCCGTGCTGCCGCAGGTCGTCATTTCATCTTCCGCACGGCGTGGGTGTACGCATCGCACAGCGCGAACTTCCTGCGCACGATGCTGCGGGTGGGTGCGGAACGCGACGTGCTGCGCGTGGTCGCCGACCAAGTGGGTACGCCGACGCCGGCGGCGTTGATTGCCGACGTGACCGTACAGGCACTGCAGCACGATGGCGCGCTGTCGGGTACCTGGCATCTGACGGCCACCGGTGAGACCAGCTGGCACGGTTTTGCCGAGGCCATCTTCACCGAGGCCGTCGCCGCCGGTGTGCTGGCGCGCGCACCGACCGTCGAGGCGATCACCACCGCCGAGTACCCGACACCGGCCAGGCGTCCTGCGTATTCGCACCTGGATGTGGCGAAGCTGGAGAAGGATTTCGGCGTCACCCTGCCACGCTGGCAGGACGGCCTGAAGCGGGTCATCGCGGACTGCTGACCCAGGCCTGGAGCCACGCATGGCGTGGCTCTACCGGCAACAAAAACCCGGCCTTGGCCGGGTTTTTGTTTATCTGTCTGCCGTCGATCAGGTACGACCGTACGTATCCTCGAACCGCACGATATCGTCTTCGCCCAGATAACTGCCGGACTGCACTTCGATCAGCTCCAGCGGCAGCTTGCCCGGGTTCTTCAGGCGATGGGTCACGCCCAGCGGGATGTAGGTGCTCTGGTTCTCGGTGAGCAGCAGTACCTCGTCGCCGCGCGTGACCTCGGCCGTACCGCTGACCACGATCCAATGCTCGGCGCGGTGGTGATGCATCTGCAGGCTCAGCGTTGCACCCGGCTTGACCGTGATGCGCTTGACCTGGAAGCGGGCGCCGTTGTCGATCGAGTCATACGCACCCCAAGGGCGGTACACCTTGCGATGCCAGGTCGCTTCGGGACGGCCATCGGCCTTGATCCTCGCGACGACCTGCTTGATCTCCTGCATGCGGTCGCTCTTGCCGACCATGACTGCATCGTCGGTCTCGACCACGATCACATCGTCCAGGCCGACCAGCGCGATCAGGCGCTCGCCGTAGGCGAAGGTGTTGCGGCAGTCAATCGCGATCACGTCGCCGTGGTGGGCGTTGCCATCGCCATCCTGTTCGGACACGTCACGCAGCGCGGTCCACGAACCGACGTCGTTCCAGCCGGCATCCAGCGGCACCACCACGGCATCGGCGGTCTTTTCCATCACCGCGTAGTCGATGGAGTCCGACGGCACGGCGGCGAAGGCTTCTTTGTCCAAGCGGGTGAAATCGCTGTCGCGGCGCGCCTGCTGCCAGGCAGCGCGGCTGCCAGCCAGCATCGCAGGATGGAGCGTTTCCAACTCGGCCAGGAAGCGGGAGGCCTTGAACAGGAACATGCCGCTGTTCCAGAAGTACTCACCCGACTGCACGTAAGCGCTCGCCGTCTCCGCATCGGGTTTCTCGACAAACCGGTCCACGGCGCGGACATCGCCGCCGGAGGCCGCCTTGATATAGCCGTAGCCGGTTTCCGGGCCGGTCGGCACGATACCGAAGGTCACCAGCTTGCCGGACTCCGCGGCCGGTACCGCGCGCAGCACAGCGGCGCGGAACGCATCCTCATCTGCGATCACGTGATCCGAGGGCAGCACCAGCAGCAGTGCATCATCGCCATCCCGGGTGGCTTCCAGTGCGGCCACCGCGATCGCCGGTGCGGTGTTGCGACCGACCGGCTCCAGCAGGATCGCCTGCGGTTCCACGCCGAGCTGCTGCAGCTGCTCGGCGGCGACGAAGCGATGTTCCTCGTTGGCGACAATCAGCGGCGCACGGCCGGCGATCGGCGCAACGCGCTGCCACGTGGCCTGCAGCATGGTCTGTTCGCCGGCCAGGGCCAGGAACTGCTTGGGGTAGGACTCGCGCGACAGCGGCCACAGGCGGGTGCCGGAGCCACCAGAAAGGATGACGGGAAGAAGAGTCTGCATGGTGGAGGGCTCGCCTCAGGCGTCCTTGATCAACTGGGAGAGCTCATCAGTGCGTGCCCGCAGCAGTGCCGCGTCGCCCCGGGTCTCGACATTCAAACGGAGCAGCGGCTCGGTGTTGGAGCTGCGCAGGTTGAAACGCCAGTCGCCAAAATCGGCACTGATCCCATCGGTGTGATCCAGCGACGGCGACTGCGCGGCAAAGTGCTCCATCACGCGGGCGACGGAACGCTTGGCGTCGGTGACCTTGAAGTTGATCTCGCCGCTGCACGGGAACTTCTGCATGCGGGCCTCGACCAGATCGGCCAGCGAACGGCCGGACTCGGATACCAGCGCCGCAATCAGCAGCCACGGGATCATGCCGGAATCGGCGTAGGCGAATTCGCGGAAATAATGGTGCGCACTCATCTCGCCACCGTAGACGGCGTTTTCCGAGCGCATCTTTTCCTTGATGAAGGCGTGGCCGCTCTTGCACAGCACCGGCTGGCCACCGGCTTCCTCGACCATCTCCACCGTGTTCCAGGTCAGGCGCGGGTCGTGCACGATCTTGCCGCCGGGCTGGCGTGCCAGGATCGCCTGGGCGAGCAGGCCGACCAGGTAATAGCCTTCGATGAAACGGCCGTTATGATCAAAGAAGAAGCAGCGGTCGAAATCGCCATCCCAGGCGATACCGAAATCCGCGCCATGCTCGCGCACGGCCTGCGCGGTGAGCTCGCGGTTTTCCGTCAGCAGCGGGTTGGGAATGCCGTTCGGGAAGCTGCCATCGGGCTCATGGCAGATGCGGACGAACTCCAGTGGCAGGTGCGGGGCGAGCAGGTCCACGATCGTACCGGCGCCGCCATTGCCGGCGTTGACCACCAGCTTCAGCGGCTTGAGGGCCTTGGGCTCGATGTAGCTCAGCAGATGCGCGATGTAGGCGCTCTTGTCCGGATGCGACTGCAGGCCGGCACGCGGCGCGGCGGCGGGCGTCTGGTCGGCTTCGACCGCGTCGGAGATGGCGAACAGGCCGGTATCGGAGCTGATCGGGCGGGCCTGCTCTTTGACCAGCTTCATCCCGTTGTAATCCATCGGATTGTGGCTGGCGGTGACCATCACGCCACCGGCGGCCTTCAGATGATCCACCTGGAAGTAGACCTCCTCGGTCCCACACAGGCCGATATCGAGCACTTCACGGCCGGCGCCGCGAAGGCCTGCGGCCAGGGCGTCTTGCAGGGCCTGGCTGGTCAGGCGGATGTCATGACCGACCACCACGGTGCCTGGGGAGAGTTGGGCATCCAGCGCCACGCCGATACGGCGGGCCAGGTCTTCGTTCAGTTCATCCGGCACGCGGCCGCGGATGTCGTATGCCTTGAATGCGGGGAGCGTCATCTATTCCAGTCCTTCTGACAGTCAGATTATCAGTGTAGCCGTACCCATGTATGGGAATCGTTTTCACCTAACGGAAGGACAGGAACTTGTGGCCGAAGTAGCTCGAAAACACCGGAACGGCCACGCCCACCGCATGGGCGATCTCCAGCCGGAACTGGTCCACCCCCAGCCACGGCAGCAGGTGGAAGGCCAGCAGGGTAGAGACGATCCAGGTCTGCAGCACGGCGAGCAGGTTTACCAGGGCGAAATAGACCGCCGAATGGTGGAGCGGGCGGGCACTGTCCTTGAACACGAACAGGCGGGCCAGTGCGAAGGCCGTCACCATGCCCGTCAGGTAGGCCAGCACGATGGCCGGGGTGAAACCCAGCCAATGGCTGTAGCCGATCCGGGAAAGCACGTTGACCAGCGCGGCCAACCCACCGACCAGCAGGAACAACAGGAACTGCCGCGAGGCCAGCGCCTGGATCATGCCACCACTTCCCTGGCCAGCATCCGGCCGAAGCCGATGCTCTCGGAGATGCCACGGTCTTCGGGGTAATAGTGGGAGGTATCGGCCACCCACAGGCCCTCCACCGGCAGCTTGCGCGGCGGCAGGCGGTCAAGGAAGCCCGGTTCGCAGATGGGCTGGGCGTGCCGATAACGGCTGGCGCGGATATCGATGAAGTCGTCCTCGACCAGCGTTGGATTGATCTGCATGAGGTAGCGGCGCACCTTGTCGATGAACACCGCATCCGGCTCGGCGTACTTGGGGTGTTCGCCGGGCATGTAGAACGGCACATAGACGATGTGCGCGTCCATCGGCCGCAGGTTGGTGTACTCGACGATGCCGGGGATATCCATGTCCGGGTCGTTGGTGTTGACCCAGAAATTCTCCGACACGCGACGGCGCAGCTTGGCGATCACGCACACCACCGCGATGTTGTTCAGTGCGCGGAATCTGGCAAGGATGTCTTCGGGAAGGTCGGGGGCCAGCCGCGGCACGAACGGCAGCGGTATGGTCGACACCACCTTGTCGAAGGCCAGGCGCTCGCCATTGACCTCCAGGCCACGCACCTTGCCCTGCTCGATCACGATGCGCTGTACCGGCGAGGACAGCCGCACCTGTCCACCGTGTTGGACGATGTCGGCATGCAGTCCCGTCAGCAACGTCGACGAGCCACCGTCAAGGTAGCCCAGCTTCTCTCGCATCAGGCTGTATCGCGAGCGACCGATGCGACGGATGCGGCTCCAGATCCACGCCGCGGAGAGGTTGTCGGCGTAGTGGTAGAACTTGTAGTCGAACAGCTTGCGCCACAGCACCTCGTAGGCGTCCGCGCCCACCCAGCGACGGATCCAGCCGCTGGCGTCGACATGGTCCAGGGGGGCCCAGTCCGTGCGCCGGGTACACAGGAAGGCGTGCAGGCCGTAGCGGAACTTGGCCACCAGACCCAGCCCCTTGAAACGCAGGAGGGCGACGGGATTGCCCCACGCCTGCAGGCGCTTGTTGAACCAATAGCCCATCCGGGTCTGGGTCCAGTGCATCTTCGAGGCCAGGCCGAGCTCGTCCAGCACGGTCAGGAAGTCCGCATCGGAGGTGCAGTGGAAATGGTAGTAGCGCTCGATCTGGATGCCACCGAAATCGAAGCTGGCGGTCATGCCGCCAACGCGGTCGTCGGCTTCAAAGATGACCGGCTGATGGCCATCGCGGGCCAGCTGGTAGGCCACGGCCAGGCCCATCGGGCCGGCGCCGAGGACGGCGATGCGTTCGCTCACGATCAGAACTCCAGGGTGATGTCGCCGTACTCGGGATCGTTGAAGGTCGCCTCGATCGCCTCGGCGAACGGGGTCGGCTGCACGCCGAAGATGCCCGGCCAGTCGATCACCTCGAACTCATCGTGCGCGACCAGGGCCTTCAATTGGGCCGCAGTGAACGGCGGGTCGCGGTCGAACAGCGCCCAGGTTTTCAGCAACACGTGGAACAGGCCGTAGGGGATGTGCAGCAGGATCGACCGTGCACCGGTGCTGCGTTTGATCTGCGCGATGATGTCCACATAGTCGACCTTCTCCAGGCCGGTGATGTTGTAGCGCTGGCCGGCCATCCGCGAGCGCAGGCAGCTGGCGATGATGGCGGCGAAATCGCCCGCATACAGCGGCTGGCGCATGAAGCGGCCGTCGCCGGGGATGGGGAAAACCGGTACCTTGCGCATGAAGCGCGACAACCAGCCCAGGTGCTTGCGATCAAACCAGCCGAACATCAGCGTCGGTCGCAGGATCACTGCGGCGATGCCGCTGCCGGCGACCAACTGCTCCTGCTCGCGCTTGGTACGGGTGTAGTCATCCTCTGCCACCGAGCACACCACGGACGAACTGACATGCACGGTGTAGGGCACGGCATGACGTTGGATCGCGCTGAGGATGTTGTGGGTTGCCGTGATGTTGTTGCGCACGAACGGCAGGGGATCGGTGCCGCCGATCTGTGCCTGCAGCATCACCACCGCATCGGCGCCGACGAAGTGCTCTTCCCATGCGCCGGGATCGGCCAGGTCGGCCAGCGCGGTCACCAGTGCCGGGTGCATGCGGCGCAGGATCGCGAGGTTCGCCTCGTGCTTATCGATCACCACCAGGTTGCGGTAGCCCTGGCGCAGGAGAATGGCCACCAGATTCTGTCCGACCAGGCCGGCGCCACCAGGAATGACGATCTTCTGGTCAAACACATTGGACATGGCAGTACTCACAGCGAGATCCGGTTGAACACGGCCTGCGGCAGCAGGCGGATCACCAGCATGATCAGACGCCAGAAGCCGGGTGCATACAACACCGGTGTGCCACGCCCGATGCCGCCGATGATGCGCTTGGCTACCTGGTCGGGGCTCGCCCATAGCGGGCCCTTTCGCAGGTGTGCGGTCATCGGCGTATCCACGAAGCCCGGGCGGATATCCACTACGGCCACGCCGCGTTTGTGCAGTCGCTGGCGCAGGCCGCTGAGGAAGGCACTGGTCGCCGCCTTGGCCGCGCCATAGGCATAGTTGCTCTGGCGTCCCCGGTCACCCGCCACCGACGTGATCACCGCCAGTGTGCCGGCGCCGGCCTCGTCCAAGCGGTTGGCGACCGGTCCCAGCAGCGCCATGGTGGCGCCGCCGTTGGTGGAGAATTCCGAGAGGAATACCTCCACCGAGGCTTCGCACTCGGCCTGGTCGGGCAGGGTGCCGTGAGCAACCAGCACCACGTCCGGACGCCCCAGTGACGTCCAGGCCTGTTCGATCATGCCGGCGTGCCCGGCCAGGTCATTGATGTCCAGCGCGTACTCGTGGACCTGCGCCGCACCGCGCACGGCAAGATCGGCGCTGATCACTGATAGCCGCGCGGTGTTGCGTGCCACCAGGAACAGCGTCGCACCCCGGGCGGCATAGCGCCGGGCGACCGCTTCGGCGATGGCGGACGTCGCGCCGATGATGAGGATCTTCTGCATGCTTACTCCGTGACCCGGCGCCAGAAGCCGGATGAAAAACGCGGATCGATGAAACGCGAAAATGCCTGCCAGTGCGGATAGGCGTGCTGGAAAGCGTGGGCCGACATGCGCGCATCCTTTGCGGGATACAGAGCGCCGCCGGCGGCATCGACGATCCGGTCCAGGCGGTCCAGCAGCTGAAACACCGCAGGCCCACTGTTGGGGAAATCGAGGGCCAGTGTGGTGCCCGGGCGCGGGAAGGACAGCATGCCGCGCGATGGCGTGTCGCCGAACTGTTTGAGCACGGCCAGGAACGAGCCGTGGCCGCTGCGGGCGATATCCTGCAACAGCGCCGCCACCCCATCAGCCGCGGTGGCCGGTGGCAGCACGCACTGATACTGCAGGAAACCCGCCGGACCGTACATGCGGTTCCAATGGCCGATGCTGTCCAGCGGATGGAAGAACGGCAGCAGGTGCGCTACCGAGCGCTTGCGCCGGGCCGGCTGGCGCCAGTAGTACAAGGCATTGAACGGACGCAGGGTGAGTCGATTGACCAGCGAAATCGGCGGCGTCAGGGGCATTGCCGGCCGACGGCGCGGCGCCGTCGGCCGTTCCTCCGCGCGCTGCGCCGCATGGTCGGCGCGGGTGAAATGGCCTCGCCCCAGGCTGCGCCCGCGTGCCAGGCAGTCGATCCACGCCACCGTGTACTCGTGGGTAAGCGCCGACGCCTGGGACAGCGAGAAGAACTCGGCCAGCGACCCGAAACGGATGTTCTCCACCTCCAGGCTGGTGCCCGGCACGCGGCGCAGCTGCAGTTCGGCCCAGGTCACCAGGCCGGTCAGGCCCAGCCCCCCCACGGTCGCCGCGAACCAGCCCTCGGCGTCGTCGTCGGCACGGCACACGCGGCGACTGCCGTCGCTGCGCAGCAGCTCGAAAGCGACCACGTGATGGCCGAAGTTTCCGCAGCGGTGATGATTCTTGCCGTGCACATCATTGGCGATCGCACCACCGACCGTGACCTGGGACGTGCCTGGCGTCACCGGCAGGAACCACCCCTGTGGCAGCACTAGCGAGATGATGTCCTCAAGCGTGGCACCGGCTTCGCATTGGAGGCGGCCGGATACCGGATCGAACGCGATGAATCGGTCAAGCCCGCGTGTGCGCAGCAATGTGCCGCCCGGGTTCTGGCAGCTGTCGCCGTAGCTGCGGCCGTTGCCATAGGGCAGCGCGCTGCCGGCGATTTCCGGCAATGCGTGCAGACGATCATGCAGCGAGACACGGGTGTGCTCGGCGCGTGGGTAGCGCCCCCAGGAATCGCCGTCGTCGCGCATCAGATCGCCACCAGCGCGAACAGCGCGCACAGCAGGGCGACCACCTGGCTGGGGCGGTCGGTGGCTGCGAACACGATCGGATCGTCGTGCATGTCACCACGATGCGCGATCACCCAGGCCCGGCTGACCCAATACAGCAGCACCGGGCAGATGAACCACAGCAGTTTGGGATTGCGGTACAGCTCGATGCTCTCGGGGCTGTTGATATAGAGCGCCATCACCATCACTGCGATGTAACCGGCGGCGGCCCCGAGCGATTGCAGCAAAGGCAGGTCATCCACCCCGTAGCCACGCCCGCTTGCCATGGTCTTCCCACGAGCCAGCATGGCGTGCAGTTCGGTGTAGCGCTTGAGCAGCGCCAGCGAGAGAAAAATGAACATGCTGAAGGCCAGCAGCCAGAACGACAGTTCGGCATTGATGGCAATCGTGCCGCCAATGATCCGCACCGTATACAGGCCGGCGAGCAGCACCACGTCAAGCATGACGACGCGCTTGAGTCGCAGCGAGTAAGCCAGGGTGGCTGCGTAGTATATGAGCAGCACAGCGGCGAAGCCCGGGCTGCAGGCCAGCGCCACCAGCAACCCGGCCGCGGTCAGCAGCGGGGCGACCAGCAGCCCATGCAGCAGCGGCAGCCGGCCGGCGGCAAAGGGGCGCCTGCGCTTGCGCTGGTGCTCCCGGTCCGCGCCCAGGTCGAGCAGGTCATTGAGTACGTACACGCCGGAGGCGCACAGACTGAACGCGACGAACGCCAACAGTGACTGCACCACCGCCTGCGGCTCCAGGAAGCGGTGCGCGGTCAGCAGCGGGACGAACACCAGCAGGTTCTTGAGCCATTGGTGCAGGCGCAGCGCCTTGACCCAGGCACCTGCACGCGGCGGCGCGGGCCAATGCGCGTGCACAGGGGTGTGCTCCGCAGCAGCGCGGGCCAAACGGTCGTCATTGTTGACGACCCAGGCACCGGCGGCCCGCCGCCACACGGCCAGGTCGACCTTGCCGTTCCCGACGTAATCGAAGCCGCGTTCGCCGAATGCGTCGACCAGCGCCTTCGCCTTCCGCGTCCCGGACAGATTGTGCTCGCCATCGCTGGCCATGACGCGTTCAAACAGGCCCAGGTGCGCGGCGATGGGCGCGACAAGCAGCGCATCGGAGGCCGTGCACAGCACCCGCGGTCGCTGCGTCGTGTTGCGCAGCAGTTCCAGCACCTGCGGGTTGTAGGGCAGGTGTTCCGGCGCCAAGGTGACCCGCGCTGCGATCTGACGTTTCAGGGCGGCCTTGCCCTGGATCAGCCAGAACGGCAGCAGGAACAGGTACAGCGGCTGCCGCGCCAGCAGGGCCAGCAGCGACTCATACAGGATGTCCGAGTCCAGCAACGTACCGTCCAGATCCACGCACAGCGCGAGGTCCGGTGCGTCGGCAACGGGGGAGGAAGGCATCAGGGACATGAGCAGGGCAGGAGAACGTGCATGGGGGAATTGTAGCTGCCCCGCCAAGCCGAGCCGTGTGCGGCGCTGGCTAAGGTGCTCCATGCTCTGTCGGCGGGGTGCTTTGCTGCGGTGCAGCCGAGCCAACGCCAGAGCTCCCGGTAGAATGGGCGTTTGTTCACCAGCAGGGCGCAACCATGGAAAACACCAGTGCCGCCAAGCGGCGCGGAAAGCAATACGCCAGTGCGGCGGAAGCGCTGCAGGGCGCTGTCGCCGATGGTCAGACCCTGGCGGTCGGCGGGTTCGGCCTATGCGGTATCCCCGAAGCACTGATCGCCGCGCTGCGCGATACCGGTGCCAAGGATCTGACCGTGATCTCCAACAATGCGGGCGTCGATGGCTTTGGCCTCGGCCAGCTGCTGACCACCCGCCAGATCCGGAAAATGATCTCGTCCTATGTGGGTGAGAACAAGGAATTCGAACGCCAGTACCTGGCCGGTGAGCTCGAACTGGAGTTCAACCCGCAGGGCACCCTGGCCGAGCGGTTGCGCGCCGGTGGCGCCGGCATCCCGGCGTTCTTCACTGCCACCGGCTACGGCACGGTGGTGGCCGAGGGCAAGGAAACCCGCGAGTTCGACGGCAAGCACTATGTGATGGAGACCGCGCTGCGCGCGGACATCGCACTGGTCAAGGCGTGGAAGGCCGACGAGGCCGGCAACCTGGTGTTCCGCAAGACCGCGCGCAACTTCAACCCGGCCTGCGCGATGGCCGGCAAGCTGTGCATCGTGGAAGTGGAAGAGGTGGTGCCGGTGGGCAGCATAGATCCGGATCAGGTGCATCTGCCGGGCATCTACGTGCACCGCATCGTGCACAACCCGCATCCCGAGAAGCGTATCGAACAGCGAACCGTGCGCCAGGAGGCGAACTGAGATGGCCTGGACCCGCGATGAAATGGCACAACGCGCCGCGCGCGAACTGACCGACGGCGCTTACGTGAACCTGGGTATCGGCCTGCCGACCTTGGTCGCCAACCACATTCCCGACGGTGTGGATGTCTGGCTGCAGTCCGAAAATGGCCTGCTCGGCATCGGCCCGTTCCCGACCGAGGCAGAGGTCGACGCAGACCTGATCAATGCTGGCAAGCAGACGGTGACCGCGCGTGCGGGTGCCAGCTACTTCGGCAGCCACGACAGCTTCGCGATGATCCGCGGCGGCCACATCAACCTGGCCATCCTCGGCGCGATGCAGGTGACCGACAAGGGCGACCTGGCCAACTGGATGGTGCCTGGCAAGATGGTCAAGGGCATGGGTGGGGCGATGGATCTGGTCGCCGGCGTGCAGCGCGTGGTGGTGCTGATGGAGCACACCGCCAAGAGCGGCGAGCACAAGATTCTGCCCGAGTGCACGCTGCCGCTGACCGGTGTGGGCGTGGTCGATCGCATCATCACCGAGCTGGCCGTGTTCGATGTCACCGACAAGGGCTTGGTGCTGGTCGAAGCAGCCCCGGGCGTGGGTATCGAGGAGTTGAAGGAAAAGACCGGCGTGGCGTTCCACGGCGGGTAACCCGGTGGGCGATCCTGGCAATCAGCCAGGATCGTTCTGCCCGGTGGACTGGCTCTGCTGGGTGAGGCAGGTGAAGCCCGCGTAGGCCACCACCTCGTGCAGCATGACCTCCAGAACCTGGGCGAACATGGCAGGTGAGCCTGTCCGAAACGCTTGAAGTTCGCTCGGCAGCAGATGAGCGTCCAGGATCGGCCGCAAGGCCTGCAGCCTGATCCAGTAATGCAATGGCGCACGGGTACGCGCCCGGCTGGGAGGGGCAGCCGTGATCCCAAGACGTGCGCGGACGCGCGACCATTCAATGGCCTCCGCGTGCGGTTGCCCGGCCTCGCTCGTGCCGATCCACAACAGGCCGAGAGAGGTATCGCTGGCGAGTGCAGCCAAAGCGCGCTCGATCGCAGACCCGGACAATGCGGTCAACGTACTCTGGAGTGCGCCGTCCTGCGCCAATGTTTCCTTGTCCAACTGCAGCCGGAGCACCGAGGCGTGCTGCTGCCCAGGCAGGCGATCCACGATCTGCAGGAACGACACCAGTGGCAGCGCGTCCGAAACCACCAGTTCGATTCTCCCTGGTGGCTGCTTTCCGGTGAGGAGAGACGCCAGTGCCGGGCTTGCTGCTCGCGTAGTGACGACGAAGATCCGCCGGATGCTCAGGCTCTCGCCCAACTGCTCCAATGCGCTTGAAAGCCGAGCTGGATTGATCGTCTCAATCACGGCATAGGCCTCGGTCGCCATAGGCGCTTGCAGCTCTATCAATGCGCGCCGTGTTGCATCGAGATATGCATGCCCTAGCCGTGCATCCGGCTCCAGCACCGCGCCCTCGGCCCACTCATTCCACGCGTTGATGAACACCATCCGCCGGTCGGCCGGCACCGCGGCCAGACGTGTGTGCACGGTGGCCGACAACCAGTCGCCATAACCGCGTGGTGAGGCATGCAGATAGACGCGGCCTTTGCCGGAACGGCGCGCTTCATTGTCCCAGCCCGGATTGACCCCGGGGTAAAGCGTGTAGGGCGGCAGCGGACGCGCGGCGATCTCTGCGGCCAGCTCGCGCCAGTCGCGCACATCACCTTCAAAATCCGGATTGATCAGATACTGGTCGGCCGTTAGCGAGCGCGGGTTGCTCATGTTCGGCGGGAACTCGACAGCCGCGTCGAATCCGATGTCGCGTGGATCCGGGCGTTCAAAGCCCTGTACATACGCCAGATGAATCTCGCCGATGCCGTTGTCCAGGCACCACTGCCGCCAGCGCTGGGCGGTCGCGCGAGCATCGGGTAGCAGGTGCGGACGGTAGACCAGCAGCATGGGCTTACCGTCGACTTTCAATGCACGGCGGTCACGCAGGTAGTCGGCGACGTGGGCGATGAAGGCCAGGTCATCTTCGGCGCTGTGCTGCTGCCCGATCAGGATGTCCTCGTCGCGACCGTCCCAGCGCCGGGCCCAGTTCTCGTTGGCCCAACACAGGCAGAACGGCAGGTCGATGCTGTCATCGGCCAGCCACTGGCGCAGAGGTGCTTCCATCAACGTGGTGCCGCTGAACCAGTAGTAGTAGAAGCAGAACGCGCCGATGCCGTACTCGCCGGCCAGCTGCGCCTGGTCGCGCATGATCTGCGGGTTGCGCAGATCATAGAATCCCAGGTCAGCAGGCAGGCGCGGCTGGATGTGGCCCTCGAACTGGGGCAGGGCGCGGGTGACATTGCGCCATTCGGTGAAGCCCTTGCCCCACCACGCATCGTTTTCGGCGAACGGATGGAACTGCGGCAGGTAGAACGCCACGAGTGTGGCGGGCAGCTGCGCGGGCAAGGCCTCCACCCGATGCGGTACATGGCCGATTGCGGGCTCATCGGCGCGCTGCGGAGGACGATGGGCGGTAGCGGCCGCAGCAGCGCTGCGGCCGCGGGGCGGTGGCGGGACCCAGTCGCCGTGGTCGCGCAGGAAGCGTGCGCGAAGCCGATCACGCTGACCATCGGTCAGCGGCAATGCCCGGAATCCGGCGCGCAGCGCGACGAAGACCACTTGGCGCAGCCTGGCCTTGATCGTGCTCACGCGCGACGGGCCTCGATCCAGGGGAAAACAACAGCAGGCATGCAGGCTCCAGCGGTACAACGGGTTGGTCGCCATTCTCGGGGTTTGCCTGCGCATGGGCAAATCCCGGCGTGCTAGCGTCACCCCATGGATCTCCACCTCCCCGACGCCCAGGTGCACTGGCACCGCCACTGGCTGCCCCACGCCGCCGCCGACACCCTCCAGCGCGCCCTCCGCGACGACGTCCCGTGGGAGGTGCACAAGATCCGCATGTTCGGCCGCCAGGTCGATTCCCCGCGGCTGAGCTGCTGGATGGGCGACCCGGCGGCGCGCTACCGCTATTCCGGTACCGAATTCGTGCCGCAGCCCTGGCATCCGGCGCTGCTGCCGCTGCGCGATCAGCTGGCGACCTTCTGTGGCCACGCGTTCAACAGCGTGCTGCTCAACCGCTACCGCGATGGCGATGATGGGATGGGCTGGCACAGCGACAACGAACCCGAACTGGGGCCGGCCCCGGTGATCGCGTCACTGACTCTGGGCGCGGCGCGGCGGTTCCTGCTGCGGCGTCGGGACGACCATGCGAAGAAGGCCGAGGTGCTGCTCGACCATGGCGATCTGCTGGTGATGGGCGGGCAGACCCAGCGCCTTTACCAGCATTCCCTGCCCAAGAGCGCCCGGCCGCTGGCCGAGCGCCTCAATCTCACGTTCCGCTGGATCAACGCACCCGGGCAGGGGTGACCGCACTGCGGGCGTGATCCTGCTCACCGGTGACCAGCGTCCAGCCCACCACGTTCGTGGTCAGCGTCTGCAGCCCCTGTTCCAGCGCGGTGGTGACCTGGGCGACGTCGGTGCTGCCGACCGGGTTTTCCTGGCGGAAGGTGCGGTCGGCGACCACGCGCTGGTCGATCACGTGAATCAGCTTGGCGTTGACCTCGATCAGCGCGGTCGGCGTGGCCTGGCCGCGGTAGTCGGCTTCGAAGCGACGCACGTCCATCGCCAGTTTGTAGTCGGCGCGGATGCCGGTGGTGACGCGGGCGACGCCGTTGATACGGCCCGAGTCCTCGAAGCCGCGCACCAGCGCGTCATCGAGCATGTCGGTGGCCGGCTGGGCCCAGCTCACGCCCTTGTAGACCTCCAGCTCGGAGGGGGTCGGGCGCACGTTGATGCGCGGGCTGTCGACCACCCGCGCGGCGCTGGGCTTGACCAGTACCAGCTGCCAGTCGACGGTCGGCCAGCTCGGGTCGGCCTGGATGCGGACCACGGGCGAATAGATGGTCACCGCACTGCGTTCGTTGCTGCCCAGCAGCGAGCAGCCGCCGAGCGCGGCGATCAGGGCGATCGGCAGCAGGGGCCGGAAGAAGGTCGGGCGGCTCATTTGGGTTCGAACTCCTTGGGTGCGTCACGGCCGAGCAGGTAGCGTGCCGGGTTGTTGTCCAGGCGGTCGCTGACCCGGCGCAGGTCGCGGATCAGTCCACGCAGCTCGGTCAGGGTCGGGCCGAGCTGGGCCAGGCCATCGTTGGCGAAGCTGTTGATCGCGGCGCGGTTCTCGCCAAGGATCGAGTCGGCGTTGCCGGCGGCCGAGTCCAGCTTGCTCAGCGTGGTCTCCAGCTTGTCCAGGATCGGCGGCAACTGCTGCACCAGATTCTTGTCCAGCCGCTGGATGGTGCCGTTGGTGCTCTTCAGGGTGACATCCAGGCTGCGCGCGGCATCGCGCGCGCTGAGCAGCAGCGCCTGGGTGCCCTGGTCACGGTCGGCCAGGCCGCCGCTGATGGTTTCCAGATTGGCCAGGGTCGCGTTGATGCTGGCCACATTGCGGTCGCTGAGCACCTGGTCCATGCGCTCGACGATGCGGTTGGCTACGTCGGTGATGTTCTGCAGCGCCGACGGGGTGGTCGGGATGATCGGGGCCGGGTCCTTGTTGACGGCGGTCAGCGCGGGGGACTGGGGCGTACCGCCGCTGAGCTGGATGATCGACGGACCGGTCAGGCTGGTGATCGCCAGCTTGGCGCGGGTGTCGGTCTTGACCGGGGTATTGGAGTTCAGGCGGATCCGCGCGACGACCTGGCGCGGATCATCCGGCACCAGGTTCAACTCGGTGATCGAGCCGACCGCGATGCCGTTGTATTGCACCGGGCTGCCCACCGACAGGCCGGTGACGGCCTCGCGGAAGACCACGCGGTACTCGGTCCAGGTGCGGTCTGAAGAGTACTTGGCGGCCCACAGGCCGAAGGCCAGCAGCGCCAGGCCCACTATCAGGGTGAAGGCGCCGATCAGGACGTAATTGGCTTTGGTTTCCATGGCTTACTCGCTCTCGTGCTTTGCATCGCGCGCAGCACGCGCGCGCGGTCCGTGGAAGTACTCCTGGATCCACGGGTGGTCCAGTTGTTCGATCTCGTGCAGCGGGGCATTGGCGATGACTTTCCTGTCGGCCAGCACCGCCACCCGGTCACAGATCGCATACAGCGTGTCCAGATCATGTGTGATCAGGAAGACAGTCAGGCCCAGCGCTTCCTGCAGGGTCTTGATCAGGCGGTCGAAGGCGGCCGCGCCGATCGGGTCCAGCCCGGCGGTGGGCTCATCCAGGAACAGCAGCGGCGGGTCCAGCGCCAGCGCCCGGGCCAGGCCAGCGCGTTTGCGCATGCCGCCGGACAACTGCGAGGGCAGCTTGTTGATCGCATCGGCCGGCAGGCCGGCCAGCTTGACCTTGAGCAGGGCCAGTTCGTAATGCCAGCGCTCGGGCAGCTCGCCGTGATGTTCCTTCAACGGCACCTGCACGTTCTCGCCCACGGTCAGCGAGGAGAACAGCGCACCATCCTGGAACAACACGCCGGTGTTGCGTTCGATATGCAGGCGGTTGGCCGGATCGCTGGAGCGGGCATCGACGCCCAGCACCTCGATCTGGCCATCGTCCGGCGTGCGCAGGCCGAGGATGCTGCGCATCAACACCGATTTGCCGGTCCCCGAGCCGCCGACCACGCCGAGAATCTCGCCGCGGCGCACATCCAGGTCCAGCCCGTCGTGTACCACCTGGGCGCCGAAACGGTTGGTCAGCCCACGCACGCGGATCAGCAGTTCACCGTCATCGGTGGCGGCGTCATCGCGCTCAGGGGCCGGGGCGGTATCGGTGATCATCGGTTACCAGCCCATCTTCATGAACCACAGCGCGGCGAACGCGTCGAGGATGATCACCAGGGAAATGGCCTGCACCACGCTGGAGGTGGTGCGCTCGCCGACCGACTGCGCGGTACCCTCGACTTTCAGGCCTTCCAGGCAGCCGATCAGGCCGATCACCAGCGCGAACACCGGCGCCTTGGACAGGCCCACCAGCATGTTGCGTACTTCCATGGTGTCGTGCATCCGCGCGATGTACATCTGCGGCGGGATATCCAGATCGAACGCGCCCACGGTGATGCCACCGGCCAGGCCGGCGACCATGGCAATGAAGGTCAGCAGCGGCAGGGTGATCAGCAGGGCGATCAACCGCGGCAGCACCAGCAGATCGACCGGGTCCAGGCCCAGCGTCTTCATCGCGTCGATTTCTTCGCGCGCCTTCATCGCACCGATCTGCGCGGTGAACGCACTGGCGGTCCGGCCGGCCAGCACGATGGCGGTCAACAGCACGGCGAACTCGCGCAGGAAGGCGATGCTGACCAGTTCGACCACATAGATCTCGGCGCCGAAGTCGCGCAGGATCGTCGAGCCGAGGAAGGCGATCACCGCGCCCACCAGATAGGACAGCAGGGCCACCAGCGGCACCGCATCCAGGCCGACCTGTTCCATCTGGGCCACGGTGGCGGTGAGACGGAATCGGCGCGGTTCCTTGATCAGGCGCGCACCCTTGACCAGGTTCTCGCCCAGGAAACTGGCCAGGGCCACGATGTTGTGGCCCATGCCATGCACGCTGACACCCAGCCGTTCCAGTGCGGCCAGCACACCGAAGTCGCGCTTGGCCTTGGGCCGGTCGTCGGCGACTTCCTCGATGGTCGAGACCAGCGCACGATGCTCCTCGCGGAACGTCACCGCGTCTTCGCCGAGATCGGCGCGGTGCGCGACGCGCAGCAGCTGCAGCACGCCGGCCGAGTCGAGCGCGGTGATCCCGCTGGCATCCAGACCGGTCACCTTCTCCGGAAGGCCACGCAGCACTTCGGCCGCGTCCAGCGCGGTGCGTAAAGTCCAATGACCAGACAACCGGATCAGACCGGGGTCCTGGGCATCCTGCTCGAGATGGGGGGCTTGGTCTGAGGTCATGTAGGCGTCCTGCGCGCAGCATAACCTGTCCGGGTGCATGGCTCGCGTATGCGCCGGACGGGGCTGAACGCGTCGCTCGGCCACACCGCGGGCGCCATGCCGCGATGCGATGACACCGGGATTCTTCAGGCCGGGGCGTGTTCGGGTAATACTACGCCGCATGTCTGCCGACGCCCCCACCATCGTTGCACCACCGGCCACCTACGCACAGCGCGTGGCCTTCGTTTCGGAAATGGCCGGGCGCCTGCACAGCTATGGCACCACCGCGCAGCGGCTGGAAGCGGCCGTGGTCGCGCTGGCGCAGCGTCTGGACCTGGATTGTGAGCCGTGGTCTAACCCGACCGGCCTGATCCTGAGTTTCAGCGACCCTACCAAGGCGATCGGTTCATCGGACATCACCCGCGTGATCCGGCTGGCACCGGGCGAGAACGACCTGCATAAACTCAGCATCGCCGATCAGATCACTGATGCGGTGGCCAATGGCACCATGAGCATCGCGCAGGGCCACACCGCGCTGCGCCAGCTGGACAAGGATCCGGGCCGCTGGGGCAAGATCCGCACCATTCTTTCCTACAGCCTGGGCGCGGCAGGCGTGGCCGGCCTGTGGAAGCTGCCGTGGCTGGACATCGCCACCGCCGGCGTGATCGGCCTGCTGATCGGCGTCATGGGCATGTATACCGACCGCCGCCCGGCCACGCGCGAGGCCAATGAAGCATTGGCGGCGCTGCTGGCCGGCTCGGTGGCGACCCTGGTGGCTTCCTTCATCGGGGCGCTCAACCTCAACACGGTGATCATCGCCTCGCTGGTGGTGCTGCTGCCCGGGATGTCGCTGACCAATGCGGTCAACGAGCTGGCCAGCCAGCACTGGGTCTCCGGCACGGCACGGTTTGCCGGTGCGGTGACCACGATTCTGAAACTGACAGTGGGCGCGGTGATCGCAGTGACGCTGTCGGGCATCGTCGGGCTGGAGCCGCTGGTGCGCGCCTCGCGGCCGCAGGCCGATTGGGTCGAATGGGGCGCGTTGCTGCTGGCCGCGTTCGCGTTCGCGATGTTGTTCAAGGCCAACCGTCGCGATTTTCCGTGGGTGATGGCGGCGGCCGTCGCCGGCTATGCGATCTCCAAATTCGCCGGACAGGCGTGGGGCATCCCGGCCGGCATTTTCATGTCCGCGATGCTGCTCACCGCCGCAGGCAATCTGTTTGGTCGGCTGGCGCAGCGCCCGGGCGCGATCATCCGCTTGCCTGGCATCATCATGCTGGTGCCCGGCAGTACCAGCCTGCGCGGCGTGCTGACCCTGGTCCAGCAGCAGGACATGAGCGCTGGCCAGACCGTGCTGATGACGGTGCTCAACGTGGTGATGGCGCTGGTGGCCGGCCTGCTGTTCGGCAATCTGCTGATCCCGGCGCGCAAGAATCTCTGACGCCCCGATCACCGCGCGCTCGATCAACGGGTACGAAAACGCCGGCGCGAGGCCGGCGTTTTCATGTGCAGCAGTGACTGACCGGCTTACTTCTTGATCAGGAACTCTTCGACCTTCTTGCCCTTGGCGGTATGCGCGGCCAGCCAGCGCGGCTGCTTGCCACGGCCGGTCCAGGTTTCCTTCGGGTTGGCCGGGTTGCGGTACTTCGGGGCGACCTTGCCGAGCTTGCGTACGGCCTTGGCCGGGGCCTTGGTCGCCTTGCTCGCGGCACGGCCACGTGCGGCCGGGGCGGCGCCGCCGAACAGCTCTTCCACCGAATAGCCCTGGGCCTTGGCCAGCTTGGTCAGCTGCGCGCGGACCTTGGTGATCGCCGGACGCTTGGCGACGATGGTCTGCTGCTTCTTGGCGTTCTTGATCAGCGCGCCCAGCTCTTTGGCGGACAGGCCGCTCAGGTCGATACTCATCTACTACTCCGCAATGTATTAAGGACAGGGTGAGCCGGTCCTTGGCATCGGAAACAGCATACATTCTCTTTTGCGAAATACACAAACAAACCGGACATATTGAAACCGGCGGCACCATTGAAAAGGCCGGGATATTGCACCCGGCCCTGTCATCACTTCGTCAATTTTGCCAGCAGTGCGTCCCGGTCGAGGACCTCCGCTTCGGCCGCGCTGCGCGCGCGGTATTCGAAGGTACCGGCGGCGACGCCGCGCTCGGACACCACGATCCGGTGCGGCACGCCGATCAGTTCCATGTCGGCGAACATCGCGCCCGGGCGCAGGCCGCGATCATCCAGCGCCACATCCAGGCCGGCCGCCTGCAGCTGCGCCAGCAGGTCAGAGGCGGTGGACGACACCGTTTCGTCCTGCTTGGGGTTGATCATGCAGACCACGACCTGCCACGGCGCCATCGCATCCGGCCAGATAATGCCGGCGTCGTCGTGATTCTGTTCGATCGCCGCGGCGACGATGCGCGAAATGCCGATGCCGTAGCAGCCCATCGCCAGTACTGCGGCCTTGCCGTTTTCATCAAGCACGGTTGCATTCAAGGCCTGTGCATATTGGCGGCCGAGCTGGAATACGTGGCCGACTTCGATGCCGCGCGCGACTTTCAGTTCACCGCCATCGGCGGCGCGGTCACCGGCCTTGGCGTTGCGGATATCCGCTACCTCCGGCTCGGGCAGGTCACGGCCCCAGTTGACGCCGGCGATGTGGAAACCGGCTTCATTGGCACCGATGACGAAATCGGCCAGCGCGGCGACGTCACGGTCGGCCACGATGCGGATCGGCTGTGCCGGGTTGAGCGGGCCGAGGAAGCCCGGCTCGCTGCCCAGATGCGTGGCGATCTCCGCCTCGCTGGCCATGCGGTAGCCCTGCAGGCCCTCGACCTTGCCGAGTTTGATTTCATTGACGTCGTGATCGCCGCGCACCAGCGCCAGCACGAAACCGGCCTCGCTCATGATCGCGATCGACTTGACCGTGCGCTCCAGCCCCAGGCCGAGCAGGGCGGCCACGGCCTCGCAGGTTTTCTGCGTGGGTGTATCGATTTTGCGCAGCGCTTCGCTGGCGGCCGGGCGCTCGCCCGGGGCCGCGGCGATGGCCGCTTCCATATTGGCCGCGTAATCCGAGCCGGTGGAAAACACCAGCGCGTCTTCGCCCGAATCGGCGATCACGTGGAATTCCTGCGATGCATCGCCACCGATGGCACCGGAGTCGGCCTGCACCATGCGGAAATCCAGACCCAGGCGGCTGAAGATGCGGCTATAGGCCGACTTCATGTTCTCGTATTCGCGCACCAGGCACTCATCGTGCAGGTGGAAGGAATAGGCATCCTTCATCAGGAATTCGCGCGAGCGCATCACGCCGAAGCGCGGCCGGATCTCATCGCGGAACTTGGTCTGGATCTGGAAGAAATTGACCGGCAGTTGCTTGTAGCTGGACAGCTCCTGGCGTGCAAAGTCGGCGGCGGCTTCTTCAGCGGTCGGGCTGTAGCAGAACACCTGCTCCTTGCGATCCTTGATCTTCAGCAGCTGCGGGCCGAACTTTTCCCAACGGCCGGTGGCTTCCCACAGTTCCTTGGGCTGGATCGTCGGGATCTGGAATTCCACCGCACCGGCACGCTCCATTTCCTCACGCACGATGCGCTCGACCTTGCGCAGCACGCGCAGTCCCAGCGGCGACCAGGTGTACAGCCCCGAGGCCAGCTTGCGGATCATGCCCGCGCGCAGCATCAAGCGGTGGCTGGTCAGCTCCGCGTCGCTGGGGGTTTCCTTGGTGGTGTGCAGGTGGAACTGGGAGAGGCGCATCGTCGGCTTCGCTGAACGGCAGAAGCCGATATTCTGCCAGTCCGGCCGCCGCGATGGGTGTTGCGGGCAGTTTTGGCCCCTTCACCCGGTTCAGCGGCTCAGGCCTTGGGCGTGCAGTAGGCCTGGATGGCGGCCTCGGCCAGGGTTTTCTGGGCGCTGCGCTGCGCCTCGGTCAGCGCGGTATCGGCCTTGCCGTCACCATCGGTGTCCTGCATGACCTTGCCCGACCCGTTGAGCAGGGTGAGGTTGCCGCGGGCGTCGGTGCAGGCCTTGTTCTCCGCCGGGGCGGCGGCGGTCTCGCGCGGGACCGGGTCGCGGGCCTGGACCTCGCGGGCCTCGTACTTCTGCCCGGCCGGCGGTTTCTCCGAGTACTGGGTCACGCCGTTGGCGTCTTTCCACTTGTAGACGGTGCCGGCGCTGGCCGTGGCACTGGCGAGCAGCAGCAGGGCGGTCAGACGGGACAGGGCACGCATGGCAACTCCGGGAACGGGGCAGAACCGCGATTGCAGCACCCCGGGGCAGGTGCTGGCAAGCTAAACTCCCCGCATGGATCAGATGAAACCCCCGCCGCGCTCGCGCAGCATTTACCTGCTGCCCAACCTGTTCACCACCGCAGGCCTGTTCGCCGGCTTCTACGCGATCATCGCCGCGGCCAACGGCGACTTCGTCAATGCCGCCATCGCGGTGTTCGTCGCGGCGGTCATGGATGGCCTGGACGGCCGCGTGGCCCGCCTGACCGGCACCAGCAGCGAATTCGGTGTGCAGTACGACTCGCTGGCCGACCTGGTCAGCTTCGGCATGGCCCCGGCCCTGGTGATGTACCACTGGTCGCTGTCGTGGCTGAAATTCGACGATCCGGTGCTTGGCCGGGTGGGCTGGGCGGTCGCCTTCCTCTACGCCGCCTGCGCCGCGCTGCGCCTGGCCCGCTTCAATACCCAGGTCACCGTGGTCGACAAGCGCTGGTTCATCGGCCTGGCGAGCCCGGCCGCGGCCGGCCTGATGATGTCCTTCGTCTGGGCCTTCGCCGATGGCAACCTCGGCTGGGACGGCAACCAGCTGCGCTATGTCGCCCTGGGCGTGACCCTGGTGTCGGCGCTGCTGATGGTCAGCCGGATCCGCTTCTGGAGCTTCAAGGGCAGTGGCGAGCGGGGGCCGCGCGCCGACCGCGTGCCGTTCCTGGCGCTGGCCCTGGTACCGATCGCCATCGCGATCATGGTCATTGATCTGCCGCGCGTGCTGTTCGCGGTGGGCGTGGTGTATGCCTTGTCCGGCCCGTGTTACTGGGTGTGGCAGCGCACCCGCAAGACGGTCGAGCCGAACGCGTGAGCGGGCAGGCGCTGCCGCCATTGTGGTCGCCGGCGCAGCAGTCCTGGCTGCAGGCGATGGGGTATACGGTGTTCGTCGACGGCAGTGTCGAGCCGGAGGCCGCTGCGGTACCTGACGTCCAGCTCAGCGCGGCGCCGCTCGCCGAGTCGGCCGCGCCCGTGCGCCAGTCGCGGCCGGCACCGGCGATGGATGCGCCCGCACCGGTGCGCCGAAGCGCGCCGCGCACGGTCGAAGAAGGCGCGCCGGCGCCCGTCCCGGCGGCCACGCCGGCACGCGCAGGCGGAGGCCGCCGCGCCGCAGTGCGGATGCCCGATCGCCTGCAGATCGCCCTGTTGCGCGCCTCCGGCTGCAACCCGGCCGAGCCGGACACCCAGGCCTTGATGGCCAGCTGGAACCTGGATGACCTGCGCAGCAGTGCCGCCGCCAAGCGCGCGTTGTGGCCGCAGCTGCGCGCCCTGCGCAAGCGGGGCCGCCCGTGAGCGCGGTGAGCTCGCCGCGGCCGTTGTCGTTGCGCGCGCTGCGCGAAAGCGACCTCAATGCGGTGATGGCCATCGAGGTGCGCGGTTACCCGTACCCGTGGACCCGCGGCATCTTCCAGGACTGCCTGCGTGCCGGTTATCCCGGCCTGGCGATGGAAGAGGATGGCCTGCTGATGGGCTATGGCCTGCTCAGCATCGCCGCCGATGAAGCGCATATCCTCAACATCTGCGTGGACCCGCTGTGCCAATCGCGCGGTCACGGCCGCTACCTGCTGCGCGCGCTGGTGAAGCTGGCGCGTGACCACGGTGCGCACCGGGTGTTCCTGGAAGTGCGCCCGTCCAATACCTCGGCGGTGGCGCTGTACCACAGCGAAGGGTTCAACGAGATCGGCCGCCGGCCGCGCTATTACCCTGCCCGCGACGGGCGCGAGGATGCGCTGGTGATGGCCATCGAGCTGGTCGACGACGACATCCAGGTGATGCCGCCGCTCTGACAGCGTGGTGTAGAGCCACCCATGGGGGGGCTCTACGCCATCCGCAGCACTATCGCCCCGAGCACGATCAGGCCGGCGGCGATCCAGCGTTGGCGGGTAACGCGTTCGCGCAGGAGCCAGGCCGAGATCAGGATGCCGAACAGGATCGAGGTTTCGCGCAGTGCGGCGATCATCGCGATCGGCGCGACCGTCATGGCCCACATCGCCAGCCCGTAGGAGACCAGCGTGCCGATGCCGCCGGTGATGCCGTAGCCCCAGTTGCGGCGCGCATAGTCACGCAGCGCGCTGGCGCGTGTGCACAACGCCCACAGTGGCAAAGGCAGGCCGGAAAGCAGGAACAGCCACAACGTGTAGCTCACCGCGGCGCCGGAGTGACGAGCGCCCCAACCATCGACCAAGGTGTAGGTGGCGATGACACCGGCATTGAGCAGCGGCAGCCACAGATGCTGGCGCGAGGTGCCGCGGGTCATGCACAGGATGCCCAGGCAGATCAGCCCGATGCCGGCCCACGCGATCCATGCCAGGCGCTCACCCAGAAACAGCGTGCTGATCAGCGCGACCAGGATCGGCGCGCAGCCGCGCATCAGCGGGTAGGACGCGCTCATGTCGGTCAATTGGTAAGTACGCGCGACAAGCACGTAATACCCGGTTTGGAGCAGGGTCGAGGCAGCCAGCCATGGCCAGCTCTGCGCGGCGGGTGTGGGCACGAACGGCAGCGCGATCGCGGCGATCACCGCCGCCGAGCCGGTGACCAGGATCGTGGTCAACAGCGTGTCGGTGCCGCGTTTGACGATCGCGTTCCAGCTGGCATGCAGCAGGGCGGCGAACAGCACGATGCAGAAGAGGGACAGCGACATCGTGTCGGCGGTCATTCAATCCGTGGACGAACCCGCATCATGCCGCAGATGGGCAGGCATCGGGCCCGTAACCGCGCGGGCGGGCCCTGCCTACGTTATCGGCCCAGGGTAGAGCCACCCCATGGGTGGCTACACGCCATCCCGCCCCGGAAGGCAGCCACCCATGGCGTGGCTCTACCCGTGCGCTTACAGCTTCGCGCGCTGCGACCGCAGACCGTCCAACTGGGCAGTCCATTCGGCCAGGCGCACGCGCTCCTGCTCGACCACGGCCGCCGGCACCTTGTCGGTGAACTTGGCCAGCTTGGTCTCGCTCTTTTCCTTCTCCGATTCCACCCGGGCGATTTCCTTGTCCAGGCGCGCGCGCTCGGCACCCAGATCGACCAGGCCCTCCAGCGGCACCAGCAAGGTGAGATCGCCCACGATCGCGGCGGCGGCCGGCGGCGTGTCGCTGCCGTTGGCCAGCCACTCGATGCGCTCCAGCTTGAGCAGGAACGACAGCGAGGAGGTGAAGCGGGTCATGCGCGCGCGGTCGTCGTCGCTGCCACCCTGCAGCAGCAGCGGCACCAGCTTGGACGGCGGCACGTTCAACTCGCTGCGCACGCGGCGCAGGGCGTTGACCATCGACTTCAGCCATTCCACGTCGGCTTCGGCGCGGGCGAAATCACCGGCGAACTCCCCGGCGGTCGGGTACGGCCGCAGCGAAATGGTGTCGTCGGTGATGCCCAGGCGCGGGGCGACCTGGCGCCACAGCTGCTCGGTGACGAACGGGGTCAGCGGGTGCAGCAGGCGCAGCAGCGCTTCGAGCACGTACAGCAGGGTGTGGCGGGTGCTGTTGGCATCGTCGGCATCGGAGCCGTTGAGGGCCGGCTTGGTCAGCTCCAGGAACCAATCGCAGAACTCGTTCCAGGCGAATTCGTACAGGCACTGCGCCAGCAGATCGAATCGGTAGTTGGCGTAATGCGTCTGCGCTTCGGCCGAGACCGCGGCCAGGCGCGCGAGGATCCAGCGCTCGGCATCGGTGCGCGGCTGCGGCACGCCGGTGAAGCTGCTGCCCTCGGTGTTCATCAGGGTGAAGCGGCTGGCGTTCCACAGCTTGTTGCAGAAGTTCTTGTAGCCCTCGGCGCGGTTCATGTCGAACTTGATATCGCGGCCGTGAGTGGCCAGCGCGGCGATGGTGAAGCGCAGCGCATCGGCACCGTGGGCGATGATGCCCTCCGGGAATTCGCGTCGCGTCGCCTTCTCGATCTTAGGCGCGTCCTTGGGCTTCATCAGGCCGGTGGTGCGCTTGGCAACCAGGTCCTCGATGGAGATGCCGTCGATGATGTCCAGCGGATCCAGCACGTTGCCTTTGGACTTGGACATCTTCTGGCCCTGCGCATCGCGGATCAGGCCGGTGATGTAGACGTCCTTGAACGGAATCTTCCCGGTGAAGCTGTCGGTGGCCATGATCATGCGGGCCACCCAGAAGAAGATGATGTCGAACCCGGTGATCAGCACCGACGACGGCAGGTAGCGCTCGAAACCGCGCGCGTCCATTGCCTGCTCGTTCGGCCAGCCCAGCGTGGAGAACGGCCACAGCTGCGAGGAGAACCAGGTTTCCAGCACGTCGCTGTCCTGGTGCAGGGCGAGGTCGGCGGCGAGGGTGTTCTTCGCGCGCGCTTCGGCTTCATCACGGCCGACATAGCAGTTGCCCGCATCGTCGAACCACGCCGGAATGCGGTGGCCCCACCACAGCTGGCGGCTGATGCACCAATCCTGGATGTTCTCCATCCAGTGGCGGTAGGTGTTGATCCAGTTGGCCGGGACGAACTGGATGCTGCCGTTCTCGACCAGCTCCAGGCCGCGTTTGGCCAGCACGTCCATCTTCACGAACCACTGGTCGGTCAGGTACGGCTCGATCACCTGCTGGGTGCGATCGCCACGCGGCACCTGCAGCTTGTGTGCCTTGGTTTCGACCAGGATGCCCAGGTCTTCCAGCTCGGCCAGGATCACCTTGCGCGCTTCGTAACGGTCCAGCCCGCGGTACTTCTCCGGGGCGTTGTCGTTGATCGCCGCCACCGGGGTGAACAGGTTGATCATCGGCAGGTTGTGGCGCAGGCCGACCTGGTAATCGTTGAAATCGTGCGCGGGGGTGACCTTGACCACGCCGGTACCGAACTCGCGGTCGACGTAATCATCGGCGATCACCGGGATCTCCCGATCGGTCAGCGGCAGCTTGACCATTTTGCCGATCAGGTGCGCATAGCGCTCGTCTTCGGGGTGCACCATCACGGCGGTGTCGCCGAGCATGGTTTCCGGGCGAGTGGTGGCCACGGTCAGGGTGCCGCTGCCATCGGCCAGCGGGTAGCTGATCGACCACAGGAAGCCGTCTTCCTCCACGCTCTCCACTTCCAGATCGGAGATGGCGGTCTTCAGCACCGGATCCCAGTTGACCAGGCGCTGGCCACGGTAGATCAGGCCCTGCTCGTGCCAGCGCACGAACGCCTCGACCACCGCTTCGGACGGCTGCGGGTCCATGGTGAAGGTGCTGCGCGACCAGTCGCTGGAGGTGCCCAGGCGGCGCATCTGGCGCTCGATGGTGTCACCGGACTGCGCCTTCCACTCCCACACCTTCTCGATGAAGCCGTCGCGGCCCAGCGAATCGCGGGTCTCACCGGTGTTGGCCAACGCCAGGTTGCGCGACACCACCATCTCGGTGGCGATGCCGGCGTGGTCGGTGCCGACCTGCCACAACGTGTCGTAGCCGCGCATCCGGTGGTAGCGCACCAGTGCATCCATCAGGGTCTGCTGGAAGGCATGGCCCATGTGCAGCGTGCCGGTCACGTTCGGCGGCGGCAGCAGGATGGTGTACGGCTCGCCCTTGCCGGACGGCTTGAAATGGCCGGCCTTCTCCCACGCGTCGTACAGCGCGGTTTCAAAGGTTTTCGGGTCGTAGCTGGAGGCGAGTTGGGTCATGCGGGAACCAGGATCGAATACGGAAGGTGGGGGTGCCGGAAGCTCAGCGCCCTAAGGCGCGGCGGATCTTCTGGTCGGTATGGAATTGTGAGACCGCGTAGGCGGCCCAGATCGCGGCGGGCAGCCAGCCGATCAGTGTGATCTGCAGGATCAGGCAGAGGATGCCTGCGATCGGGCGGCCGATGGTGAAGAAGGCGAACCAGGGAAAGATCAGGGCGATCAACAGGCGCATCAAGGGTCTCCGGGGGCGGCGGCGACCAGACGGCGCCGCGCGGGTTACATGTCGTACTTGTTCAGGTCAAAGCCCAGCGCCTTGTACTGGCGCCAGCGCTCGCGCAGCGGTTCGCGCGCCTCCGGGTCGGCCGGGACCACTTCCAGCACGCGGTCGCAGGCCGCCAGATAGGGATCGTCGCGCAGGTTGATCACCAGCGGCCGGGCCGGGGCCTCGGTGCCGGGAACGGCGATCAGCACCAGCGCCTCTTCCTCGTCCATGTCTTCGCCGGCGATCTGGTGCGGGATGTAGGCATCGTTGTCGAACGCCCACAGCAGCTCGTCCAGCTCTTCGGCCTGGGCCTGGTCGCGTGCCAGCACCAGGGTGAACAACCCGGCGTCATTGGCCTTGCGGGCCAGTTCGCAGACCAGGCGCAATGGCTCGGTCAGGAAGCGGGGCTTGGCGATCAGGTAGAAATCAGCACGGGACATGGCAGGGCCTGGAGCGGAGGGAGAACCCGGCGCCAGGCCGGGCGGGATCGCGGCCACCGTGGGGCGGCCGCGATCGGGCAGGGCATCAGGCGCGGGCGACCTGGTCCAGCAGCCACTGGCTCAGCAGGCCGACCGGGCGGCCGGTGGCCATGCCGCGCTTGCCTTCGTCGCTGGCCACGCCGGCGATGTCCAGATGCGCCCAGCGCTGGCCTTCGGCGAAGCGCGACAGGAAGCAGCCGGCGGTGATCGCACCGGCCCAGCGGCCGCCGATGTTGTAGATATCGGCGAAGCTGGAATCCAGCATCGGCTGGTACTCGTCCCACAGCGGCAGGCGCCAGGCGCGGTCGAACACGTGCTCACCGGCGGCCAGCAGCTCGTTGGCCAGGTCGTCGTGCTTGGTCATCAGGCCGGCGGTCTGGTGGCCCAGGGCGACCAGGCAGGCACCGGTCAGGGTGGCCACGTCGATCAGCGCGGCCGGCTCGAAGCGCTGCGCGTAGGTCAGGGCGTCGCACAGGATCAGGCGGCCTTCGGCGTCGGTGTTGCCCACTTCGATGGTCTTGCCCGACATCGAGGTGATCACGTCCGAGGGGCGGTACGCGTTGCCGTCGATGGCGTTCTCGACCGCCGGCACCACCACCACCAGGTTCAGCGGCAGCTTGGCCGTCACGGCGGCGACAAAGGTGCCGATGACGTTGGCGCCACCGCACATGTCGTACTTCATCTCTTCGATGCCGCCCTGGGTCTTCAGGTTGACGCCACCGGTATCGAAGGTGATGCCCTTGCCGACCAGCACGTAGGGCTTGGCGTCGCCGCCGTTGTTCCACTTCAGCACGACCAGATGCGGGCGATTGGCCGAACCACGGGCCACGGCCAGCAGCGAACCCATGCCCAGCGCTTCCATCTGCTGCTCGTCCAGCACCTCCGCTTCGGCGCCTTCATGCGCCTGCGCGAACGCAACCGAGGACTCGGCCAGGTAGGCCGGGGTGCAGACGTTCGGCGGGAGGTTGCCCAGCTCGCGGGCGTACTGCACGCCGGCGGCGATGGCCTGGCCCTGGGCCAGCGCCTGGGTGTCGGTGCCGGCGATGGCCAGCGTGGTCAGGCCCGGCTCGTCGGCCTTCTTCTTGCCCAGCGTGGCGCTGTAGCGGTAGGCGGCGTGGTCGGCGGTGATGATGGCCTGGCGGATGTTCCAGGCGGCATCGCGGCCCTTGACCTCGATCTCGGTCAGGGTGAACAGCGCATGGTGGTTGACCCCGCTCTTCAGGGCGCGGCTGGCATCGCCGACCGCCTTGAGGTACTGCGGGACGCCGAACTTGGCCGGCTCGCCCAGCCCGACCACCAGCACGCGTGCGGCGGTGACGCCGGGCAGATCGTGCAGCAGGGTCGTGTTGCCGGTCTTGCCGCCCACGTCGCCGCGGGCGATCAGGGCCGACAGGCGGCCGCCGGACGCAGTGTCCAGGGCCTGTGCCGCCGGGCTCAGGGTCTGGTCGGCGTAGGCGCCGACGATGACGCAATCGCACTCGGCCGAGGCCGGCGATGCGTGGTTCAGGGTGAATTCCAGGGCCATTGATCAGATTCCGTTGGCAAATCCGTACAATCGCGAGCTGTTTACGTCCCGTCAGTAGACTGGGCAGCACCGCGAACGAATCCGAGAGTTTAAACCACCGCCCCATGTCGAAGCTCGATCGCTATCTCCTGCGTGATTTCGTCCAGAGTTTCCTGGCCACCCTGATCGTGTTGCTGGTGGTGAGCGTCGGCGGTGTCCTGGTGGACATCCTCGGCAACATCGCCGACGGCCGCCTGCCTGCCCGCCTGCTGTTCTCACAGCTGGGCCTGCAGTTCATCGTCTATATGCCGCTGATCCTGCCGCTGGCGCTGATGCTGGGCCTGCTGCTGGCCACGGCCCGGCTCTACCGGGATTCGGAAATGGCGGTCATCACCGCCATCGGCGTCGGCCCCAAGCGCCTGCTGCGCCCCCTGCTGATGCTGGTGGTGCCGGTGGTCGGCCTGATCGGGCTGTGCTCGCTGTGGCTGGGCCCCTGGGCCGACCGTACCGGTGAGAAGATGATCGACGAGGCCAACCGCAGCGTGGTCATGGCCGGCCTGGAGGCAGGCAAGTTCACCTCCCTGCCCAATGGTGGCGTGGTCTACCTGTCCTCGGTCTCGCCCGACGGTACCCAGCTGGGCAAGGTCTTCATGCAGCGCCAGAAGGACGACACCATCGAGGTGATCTCCGCCGATCGTGGCCGGATGTACTTCGAAGGGGCCAAGCAGCGGTACCTGGAGCTCGACGAGGGTCATCAGGTGCAGGGCCCGGCAAACGGTGCGCTGGACTACAAGCTGATGACGTTCGCCCGCAACGACGTGGCGATGCCCGACGGTGCCGAGACCCGCAAGGACGACGATCCCGAGCTGCTGCCGACCACGCAGCTGTTCGGCGATGCGCGCCCGGAGGCCCAGGCGCAGCTGCACTCGCGCATCGCCCCGCCGCTGATCGCGCTGGCCTTCGCCCTGATGACCCTGCCGCTGGCCCGCAGCTCGCCGCGTCAGCAGCGCTACGGCCGGATGATGCTGGCCTTCCTGGCCTACATGGTGGGCATGAACCTGATGTTCATCGGCACCCGCTGGATCGCCGATGGCAAGCTGCCCGGCGCGGCGGGCCTGTGGTGGCTGACCCTGCCACTGCTGGCGCTCGCGCTGTGGATGTATTTCCGCGACGGCAAACTGTCGCGTCCCCGGAGGACCGCATGACCCTGTTCCGCCCCATGCGGTTTGATCTGTATCTGGGCCGTGCCGTGTTCGGCACTGTCCTGCTGACCTGGGCCGTTCTGGTCGGCCTGGACGTGGTGATGGCCTTCTCCGGCGAGTTCAAGGATGTCGGCAAAGGCAGTTACACCCTCGGCCATGCCGCGGCCTGGGTGCTCTACACCGTGCCCCGCCGCGCCTATACCTTCTTCCCGACCGCCGCCGTGATCGGTGCGCTGATGGGCCTGGGCCAGTTGGCCGCCACCTCCGAACTGACCGCGCTGCGTGCGCTGGGCCTGTCGCGCAAGCGGCTGAGTGCTTCGGTGGCGATCGCGCTGTCGCTGATGACCGCGGTGATGGTGTTCAGTGGCGAGACGATCGGCCCCTGGGGACAGAGCAAGGCCGATGAGATCAAGGCCAGTGCCAAGTGGGGCAACAGCCTGAGTGCAGCCCGCTACTCGGGGGTGTGGGCACGCGAAGGCGACACCTTCCTCAATGCACAGAGCGGCGACGAGCAGCTGGAGTCCGGTGGCGGCACGCGGCTGGTGCTGCACGATGTGCGTCTGTACAAGATCGCCGATGATGGGCGTCTGGCCTCGCTGACCTATGCCACCACGGCCGAGCATGGCAAGAATGGTTGGGTGTTGAACAAGGTCCGCCGTGACACCTTCGGTGAGCGGTCGGCGACGCGCGAGAGTGTCGAGTCGGAGCCGTGGGCATCGCGCCTGGATGCGGCGGCGTTGGCCAGTGGTATTTCCAAGCCGCGCAATCTGACGGCGTCGGATCTGCGGACCAGTATCGAGTACCGCAAGCGCAATGGTCTGGATTCGCGCGATTACGAGGATGTGTACTGGAGCCGGTGGTTCTATCCGCTCAATGTGCTGGCGCTGTGTCTGGCGGCGGTGCCGTTCGCGTTCGGTTCGTTGCGCAGCGGTGGCATGGGCAAGCGGTTGTTCCTGGGCATTCTGTTCGCGTTGGGGTTCTGGTTGTTGCAGTTGTTCTTCGGGCGTATGGCGGGTGCGTTGAAGTTCGATTACCGGATTGCGTATGCGTTGCCGCCGATTGTGATGATGGTGGTGTCCGGGTTGTTGTTCCGACGTAAGTCGGGCTGATTCATCTGCTCAAACTCCAAATCCAAAGCCGAAGCCGAAGCCGAAGCCGAAGCCGAAGCCGAAGCCGAAGCGGCCTCCATGTGCTCTCGAGCTAGGCGCGACGGGCTCGCCATTCCGGGACCCGCCGCAAGTACGTCCATGTAGGCTCGTGTGCTGCCATCCATGGCAGCACACGGTCCCGGCCTGGCAATCCCGCCGCGCCTCCGACAGTGTGCTGGTGGGGGAGGGAGAGCAGCCGGGCATGGCCCGGCTCTACCGTTCTGATGGGTTGGCGAAGTGTCGCTGTTCGTATTGAATCTTGGTGACTGAGCGACTGAGCGACTGAGCGACTGAGCGACTGAGCGACTGAGCAGTTAATCGACGAAGGGATTGATCGATTGAGCGAAGGTTCGACTTCGCTATGAAGGTTGCGTTCCTTAGGCGTCTTGTGCGCGAGAGCCGGTGCTCGAAGCTAGACGTCAGCTGCGCAACAATTCCGCTTTTACCAGCCGCACTTCGCAATCTGTCAATGCGGAGAGGCGCAGCCCATTTCAGGGCCGTAGTGCGCCATGGATGGCGCACTACGAGCTTACATGGGTGAGGGCGGATCGCTTGCGAGGCACTGCCTCGTATCCGACCGAACGCACAGCCGCCAGCGGCTGGGCCGGGCCGCGGAGCGGGACTTGCAGCGGGCCCAGAAATGGGTTGCGCCTCTCCGCAAACGCACAGAAAACAGAGGCGCTGCTTTCAGCGCTGTTCTGGAAGGCGTTAGAGCGTCAGTGCGTGAGCGCGTCAGTACTTCGGCAGCCGCACGACCCGCGTCCTGCTGGCCCGGTCATGCCAGGTCAACCGCTGCCGATCCAGCAGCGCCCACCAGAACCCCAGGCCGGCTGCCAACACCGACAGCGTCCCCATCGCATACCGCCGCCACAACTGCCTGCGCGTCGGCAGCGTGCCGTCCAGCGACACCACCTGCAACCGCCAGGGCCGCATTCCCAGCGTCTGTCCACCGCGGCGCCAACTCATCGTCGCGTACAGGCCCGTCACGACCCAGCAGCATGCCCACAACGCCCACTGCCACGCACTGAACGGGGCGATGTTCTCCCGCTCTGCGTGACCGCTCACCGTGTAGATCGCCACGAACACCGCCCCCAGCAACATCCACAGCGCCAGCGCGGGGAAGACGTCGTATAACAGGGACAACAGCCGCCACAGCAGCAACGAGGCAGGGCGATCAGCAGCGGGGGACGACAGCGCGGTATCGGTCATGACCCGGAGCATACCCGGCCCGCTGCCCGCGTTCGATGGCCCACGCACGGTCTGCTCCGTATGCTGTGCGAATGTCCGATGCCACCACCCCCGCGCTGCGCCGCCAGCTCATCCAGCACCTGCCCGAGCTGCGCGATGACGACAACGTGCGGATCCAGCGCTTCCTTGACACGGCCTGGGCCGAGCACGGCCTGGCGCGGGCCAGTCTGGACAGTTACCGGCGCGATCTCGAAGGCCTCGCGCGCTGGCGTGATGGCGCTGCCGGGGGGCTGCCCGGTCTGGATCGCGCCGGGCTGTTCGATTACCTGGCCTGGCGCTCGCGCCATGGCTGGTCGCCGCGTAGCAACGCCCGCCTGCTGTCCGCGCTGCGGGCCTTCTTCGCCGATGCGGTCCGCCGCGGCGAGCGCAGCGATGACCCTAGCGCCTTGCTCGATCCGCCGAAGCTGCCCCGCCTGCTGCCCAAGGCGCTGGCCGAAAGCCAGATCGATGCGCTCTTGGCCAGTCCCGACATCGAGACGCCGCTCGGGCTGCGCGACCGCGCCATGCTGGAGTTGATGTATGCCGCGGGTCTGCGCGTCAGCGAACTGGTCAACCTGCCGGCCAATGCCGTGAACCTGCGCCAAGGTGTGCTGCGCGTGACCGGCAAGGGCAGCAAGGAACGGCTGGTTCCGCTGGGGGAAGAATCCCAGCACTGGCTCGAACGTTATCTGGCTGAATCGCGCCCGCAGCTCACCGGCAAGCGCAACGTGCCGACGCCACAGGACGGCGCCGTGCCGATGTTCCTGGAGCCTTCCCTGCATCCCTTGAGCCGCCAGCAGTTCTGGGGGCTGGTGAAGAAGTACGCAGTGCTGGCCGGGATCGACCCCGCCCGGATCAGTCCCCACGGCCTGCGCCACAGCTTCGCCACCCACCTGCTCAACCGGGGCGCCGATCTGCGCGCCCTGCAGATGCTGCTCGGCCACAGTTCGCTGTCCACCACCCAGATCTACACGCTGGTCGCCCGCGAACACCTGCAGAAGCTGCACGCCAAGCACCACCCGCGCGGCTGAGAGGGTGTCCAACCCGGCCGCGCGTCACCGTTCCACTGCGGTCCAGCTGTGTGAGCAGGCAGCTGTGCGAGAATCCAGCCTGACTCCTTACACCGGAATGCTCGATGCTCCGTGTTGCCATTGCGGCGCTCTTCGGCGCGCTCAGCCTGACTGCCTGCGCGCAGCAACCGTCCGCCCCGGCGGCCAAATCCACTGCCGCGGCCCCGGCCGCTGCCGGCGATGCCGACCAGCGCGTGCGCGCCGCGCTCCAGCAGCTGGACCCCAACTTCAAGCCCGACTTCATCGGCGCGGCGCCGTTCCCCGGTTTCCGCGAGGTGTTGGTGGGTGGTCAGGTGCTGTACGTCTCCGATGACGGCCGCTACCTGATGCAGTCCCAGCCGTATGACATCCAGAACAAGGCGCCGGTCAGCAGCCAGGGCCTGCTCAGCTACCGCCGCAAGCTGCTTGACGGCGTGCCGCACAACGAGCGCATCGTGTTCGCTGCGCCGAATGCCAAGTACACCGTCAGCGTCTTCACCGACATCGAGTGCGGCTACTGCCGCAAGCTGCACCAGGACATCGCCGAGCTCAACCGCAACGGCATCACGGTGGAATACCTGGCATTTCCGCGCATGGGGCTGGGCAGCCAGGACTACACCGACATGATCTCGGTCTGGTGCGCGGCCGACCGCAAGCAGGCCCTGACCGCCGCCAAGACCGGCAAGGCCGTCCCCCCGAAGAACTGCACCAACCCGGTGGCCATGCAGTACAAGCTCGGCCAGCAGATGGGCGTCAACGGCACCCCGGCGATCTTCGCCGCCGACGGCACCCAGCTCGGTGGCTACCTGCCGCCGGCGCAGCTCAAGGCTGCGCTGGAGCGCATCTCGGCAGGCGGCAGCCGCTGAAAACAGAACGCCCCGGCCAGGCCGGGGCGTTTTTCTGTCAGCGGAGGAGCGGCCTGCTCGATCAGCGAGGCAGCGTCCCGCGCGACGGTGTCACTTCAAGCCGTCACTGATCGCCTTGGTCAGGGTGCCCTGCGCATCATCGCCGCTGAACTCCCAGAAGAATGCGCCGCCCAGGCCCTGTGCTTTCACATAGCCCATCTTCTCGGTGACCATCGTGGGCGTATCCAGACTCCAGAACGTGGTGCCGTTGGAGATCCACGTGGCCTTGGCAACGTTGTCGGTGTACACCGGCCAGTTGAGGTTCTTCAGCACCTTCCAGTCTTCGATACCGGCTTCGTACGTGCCCGGTGCCGCGCCGCTGGCGCTCTTGTAGAGCCCGTTGTTGCCGCTGGCCACGCCGGTCCAGCCACGCCCGTAGTAGCCGATGCCCAGGTTCAACTTGTTGGCCGGCACCCCGCGGCTGAGGAAGGCTTCCATCGCATCGTTGCTGTTGTAGAGCTTCTGGTCGCCGGTGGAGGGATCAGACGGTGAATCGAACAGTGCCGAGTGATGGTTGGTCTGCGGATCCCACGCGCCGTGGAAGTCGTAGGTCATCACGTTGATGAAATCCAGGTACGGGTGGTAGCTGGCCGGATCGGTCACACGGATCTTGTCCACGCCGGCACCGACCGCCACCGTCAGCAGCAGGCCGGGTCGCACCGCATCCAGCTGGCGGCGGAATTCGGCCAGCAGCGCGGTGAAGTTGGCATTGTCGGCCGGCGTGCCGCAGCTCAGCCCGCACGCCACCGGGTACTCCCAGTCGATGTCGATGCCGTCGAACACGCCGAGCGCTGCGCCCGTGCCACCCGCGCCGTCGGCCACCGGCAGGTTGCCCTTGATGTACGCATCAATGCACGAGGCCACGAACGCCTGCCGGTTGGCCGGCTGCGCCGCGCTGGAGAAGCCGCGCGACCAGGTCCAGCCGCCCAGCGAGATCAGCACTTTCACGTTCGGGTGCTTGGCTTTGAGCTGCTTGAGCTGGTTCCAGTTGCCCCGCAGCGGCTGGTCCCAGGTGTCGGCGACGCCGCTCACGCTGGCACCGGCAGCGAAGGACTTGCCGTAATCGGCGTAGGCATCGCCGCCCACGCCGGTGTTCGGGTCGGAGGCCTGGGTCACGCCGACTTCGCAGCGGTTGTTGCGCACGTTGCCGAAGGCGTAATTGATGTGGGTCAGCTTCGCCGCCGAACCGCTGGTGTCGATGTTCTTGACCTGGTAGTTGCGGCCGTAGATGCCCCATTGGGTGAAGTAGCCGATCACCCGTTTGGTGCCCCCTCCGCCGCCACCGGCGGCTGTGGTCACGCTGATCGAGCCGCTCTGCGCCGAGGCATTGCCGGCGTTGTCGCGTGCCCGCACCGTGTAGGTATAGGCCGTGCTCGCGGCAAGACCGCCATCGGTGTACTGGGTGGCGCTGGGCGAGCCGACCAGGCTGCCGTTGCGGTACACGTCGTAGCCGGCCACACCGCTGCCACCGCTGTTGTCGGTGGCGGCGTTCCAGGCCAAATTCACCGTCGTCGCAGTCCTGGACGGGGACGCCAGTCCGCCCGGGACGCTGGGTGGCGTGGTGTCGTTGCTGGCCGCGGTGACGGTCACATTGACCGTGGCCGAGGAGGTCACGGCGTTGTTGTTGTCGGTGGCCACCGCCTTGAAGGTGTGGCTGCCGGCCGAGGCATTGCTCCAGACCGCGCTGTAGGGCGCGCTGGTGTCGATGCCCAGCGAGGTGCCGCCGCGGAAGAACTCGACCTTGCTGATGCTGCCATCGGTGTCACTGGCCGTGGCGCTCACCGTGATGCTGCTGCCGGCGGTGAAACTGGCCCCGGCGGCCGGGGAGGTCAGTGCGACGCTGGGTGGCTGGTTGCTGCCGCTCCCATCGCAGGGGCCGAGGTTGGTGTAGTAGGGCGCGCCGGCCGGGTGGTCGGGCGGGGCGTTCCAGATGTCCTGGTTGGCGCGGTACAGCACGCCGCCTTTCTGCAGGGTCTGGCCGGCCAGATAGATGGCCGCGCCATTCCATTCGGGCGCCCCGGTACAGTTCGCGGCCTGCACCAGCGTGGGCGTGCCGGCAGCGGCGGCCAAGGCCAGCGCCAGCAACCAGCGCCGTCGGCGCGGAAGCGGGGCGGGGGAGGAAAACGATGTCACTGCACGGCGCGCAATCGGGTCTGGCATGGTCGGTCTCCGATCAGGTGGGCGCATGCCGCCGGGATGGCGGCATGCGTGCAGCAGGTCCGGGCGCCGGTGAGAGAGGCCGGCAACGACATGGGGGACGGACAGCACCGGGCGCTGGGCCAGGTGGTGATAACGTTGTCATGTAATCCGCACGCAATCCGTGAACCAGCGCATGGTTCGGGTGTGAACACGCCTTGCCGCCTTCCAGGCAGGCCGATCCCCTGGGCCGGGCCGCGGCGGCCGACTTGGGTACAATAGTGGGCCCCGTTCCCAACCACGGTTCCCCGGACATGATGGTCCTCGAGGGCGCATCCGCCCTTTCGCCGTTCCGCCGCGAACGTCTTGAATCCCGCCTGCAGTCCCTGGCCGCCGATCTGCGCATCACCGGTGCCTGGCATGTCTACTTCATCCAGACCGAGGGCGATGCGGCCCCGGACCCGGTGATCCTGAGCCGGATCCTGGAAGCCCAGCCGACCCTGGCCGGGCGTGAGGACGGGGCGGTCTCGCGCTTCGTGGTGCCGCGGTTGGGCACGCTGTCGCCGTGGTCGAGCAAGGCCACCGAGCTGGTCCGCGGTGCCGGGCAACCGATCCGCCGGGTCGAACGTGGCCTGCGCATCGATCTGGCTGGCTGGCCGGCCGACGCCGCCGCGCAGGAAGCGGTGATCCGCGCGCTGCACGACCCGATGACCCAGTCCGTGCTGGCCGAGACCGCCCAGGCGCAGGCGCTGTTCAGCGCCCCGGCGCGCGGTGAGCTGGAACGGATCGCCCTGGAGGATCTGGAAGCAGCCAACAGCCGCCTCGGCCTGGCCATGGCCCAGGATGAGATCGACTACCTGCGCCAGCGCTTCGGCGAACTGGGCCGCAAGCCGTCGGACGTGGAACTGATGATGTTCGCGCAGGCCAACTCCGAGCACTGCCGCCACAAGATCTTCAATGCCAGCTGGACCATCGACGGTGCCGACCAGTCGCACTCGCTGTTCCGGATGATCAAGAACACCCACCAGCAGACCCCGCAGCACACGTTGAGCGCCTACAGCGACAACGCCGCGGTGGTGGCCGGCTTCCCGGCCGCGCGCTATCGCCCGGATCCGGCCACCGGCCAGTACCGCAGCGAGGCCGTGGTCGATTCGGCGTTCTGCATCAAGGTGGAAACGCACAACCACCCGACCGCGATCGCCCCGTTCCCGGGTGCGGCCACCGGTGCGGGCGGTGAGATCCGCGATGAAGGCGCGACCGGCCGCGGCGGCAAGCCCAAGGCCGGCCTGACCGGTTTCTCGGTCTCGCACCTGCGCATCCCGACCCTGCCGCAGCCGTGGGAAGCGCCGCGCGCGCTGAACCCGCGCATGGCCCCGGCGCTGGACATCATGCTGGACGGTCCGCTCGGCGGCGCCGCGTTCAACAACGAGTTCGGCCGCCCGAACCTGCTCGGCTACTTCCGCAGCTTCGAACTGCCCGAAGGCGAGGGCCTGACCCGCGCCTACGACAAGCCGATCATGCTGGCCGGTGGCCTCGGCGCGATCGACCAGAACCAGGTCGAGAAGCTGCGCCTGCAGCCCGGCGATGCGGTGATCGTGCTGGGTGGCCCGGCGATGCTGATCGGTCTCGGCGGCGGTGCTGCCAGTTCGGTGGCCTCCGGTGAGAGCGCCGAAGACCTCGATTTCGCCAGCGTGCAGCGCGACAACCCGGAAATGGAGCGTCGCTGCCAGGAAGTGATCGACCGCTGCGTCGCGCTCGGTCTGGACAACCCGATCCGCTGGTTCCATGACGTGGGCGCCGGTGGCCTGTCCAACGCGATTCCCGAGTTGCTGCATGACTCCGGCGTCGGCGGTGTGATCGATCTGGGCAAGGTGCCCGCCGATGACCCGTCGCTGTCGCCGATGCAGCTGTGGTGCAACGAATCGCAGGAACGCTACGTGCTCGGTGTGCCGCAGGCACGCCTGGCCGAGTTCGCCGCGCTGTGCGCGCGCGAACGTTGCCCGTTCGCCGCCGTTGGTGTCGCCACCGCTGAAGAGCGGCTCGTCGTGGCGTACGGCGCCACCGTGGGCAATACCCCGGTGGATGCCCCGATCGATCTGCCGATGGACGTGCTGTTCGGCAAGGCGCCGAAGATGCACCGCGACACCGTGCACCCGGCGGCACCGCGCTGGCCGGCGCTGAAGACCGCCGGGCTGGACCTGCATGAAGCCGGTCTGCGCGTGCTGGCCCATCCCTCGGTGGCCTCGAAGAACTTCCTGGTCACCATCGGTGACCGCAGCGTCGGTGGCCTGACCGCACGCGAACAGATGATCGGACCGTGGCAGCTGCCGCTGGCCAACGTCGCCATCACCCTGGCCGGGTTCGACACCGTCGCCGGTGAAGCGATGTCGATCGGCGAGCGCACCCCGCTGGCGCTGCTGGATGCCGCCGCGTCGGCGCGCATGGCGGTCGGTGAAGCGATCACCAACCTCTGTGCGGCGCCGGTGGATGCACTGGAAACGGTGAAGCTGTCTGCCAACTGGATGGCCGCGGCTGGCCATCACGGCGAAGACGCGCTGCTGTATGACGCGGTGCGTGCGGTCGGCATGGAGCTGTGCCCGCAACTGGACCTGAGCATTCCGGTCGGCAAGGACTCGCTCTCCATGCAGGCGCAGTGGCAGGACAACGGCCAGGCGCACAAGTCGGTGTCGCCGGTGTCGCTGGTGATCTCGGCGTTCGCGCCGGTGGCCGATGCGAGCGGCCAGCTGACCCCGCTGCTGGACCGTGACGCGGACAGCGAGTTGTGGCTGATCGGCCTGGGCGCCGGCAAGCAGCGCCTGGGCGGCTCGATCCTGGCCCAGGTGCACGCCGACCATTCCGCGCTGCCGGCCTTCGCCGGTGCCGTGCCGGATCTGGACGATGCCCAGCGCCTGCGCGCTTTCTTCGAACTGATCCGCGATGCGCGGCAGTCTGGCCTGCTGTTGGCCTACCACGACCGCAGCGATGGCGGTGCGTTCGCCGCGCTGTGCGAAATGGCCTTCGCCTCGCGCCTGGGCCTGGACATCACGCTGGATGCCTGGGGCGATGATCCGTTCCGCAGCCTGTTCAATGAAGAGCTGGGTGCGGTGGTGCAGATCGCCAAGGAAGACCGCGCCGCGTTCGCCGATCTGGTCGAACGTCATGCACTGACCGAATGCGCGCAGCGCATCGCGCGTCCGACCACCGCCCCGGTGGTGCGTGTCTCGCTGCAGGGCGAAAGCCTGGTCGAGTGGCGCTGGGAAGCGCTGTTCGATGCCTGGTGGTCGGTCACCCATGCCATGCAGAAGCTGCGCGACAACCCGGACAACGCCGACCAGGAGCGTGCGATCGCGCGCAACTTCAACGCGCCGGGCCTGAAGCCCAAGCTGACCTTCGATATCAACGAAGACGTGGCGATGCCCTTCATCAATACCGGCGCGCGTCCGCGCGTGGCGGTGCTGCGCGAGCAGGGCGTCAACGGCCAGATCGAAATGGCGAACATCTTCGAACGTGCCGGCTTCAGTTCGTTCGACGTGCACATGAGTGATCTGATCGAAGGCCGTGTCGCACTGTCCGATTTCACTGGTCTGGTGGCCTGTGGCGGCTTCAGCTACGGCGACGTGCTGGGTGCCGGCCGCGGCTGGGCCACCTCGGTGCTGGAGCGCAGCGCGCTGCGGGATGCCTTCGCCGCGTTCTTTGCCCGCGAAGACAGCTTCGCCTTGGGCGTGTGCAACGGCTGCCAGATGATGAGCCAGCTCAAGGACATCATCCCCGGTGCCGAGCACTGGCCGCAGTTCCGTCGCAACCGCAGCGAGCAGTTCGAAGCGCGCACCGCGTTGCTGGAAGTCGTGGAATCGCCGTCGATCCTGCTGCGTGGCATGGCCGGCTCGCGCCTGCCGGTCGCGGTGGCGCATGGCGAAGGCCAGGCGGTGTTCGCCACGGCGGTCGATCAGGCTGCGGCGCGCGTGTCGCTGCGTTACATCGATGGCGATGGCAACGTGGCCAGCCAGTACCCGCTGAATCCCAACGGCTCGCCTGATGGCATCACCGGCCTGACCACCACCGATGGCCGCACCACGATCATGATGCCGCACCCGGAACGTACCCCGCGTGCGATCAACCACAGCTGGCATCCGGACGATTGGAACGGCGATTCGCCGTGGCTGCGGATGTTCCGCAACGCAAGAGTATGGTGCGGCTGATACTGCGCACCGCATCGAAATCGGCGCGGTGAAAATCGCGTGAAGAAACCGCCGGCCTGTCCGGCGGTTTTCTTTTATGCGGTGCACAAACTGATCGGGAGCAATGAGTTACACGGCGTTACAACGTGAAAATCCGTTATATCGTTTGCTCACATGCAGCTAACAAAAAGGCGCAATAACGCGGCGGTTTTGTGACGCGTGACACGGTCATATGAAAATCAACGTCAAAGTCTTGACGTCATTGAACCTGTACGTTAACACTGCATCCTCATTTCGACAGCGTTCAGTTCCACAGTAACCGCATGGATGGCGAGCACGCTGTAGGTATCTGCCAGCCATTGCGCACAACGCAGTAAATCAAGCGAAAAAACGCCCCCAGGGGACGTTGGACCACGCGGTCCGGCGTTGGCGTCGCTTTGCCTAAAACCAGCCTAATCAGGAGCCGCATCGATGAATCGGATTTATCGCAAGGTCTGGAACAAAGCACTGGGGCAGATGGTCGTCGCCTCGGAATTGGCCAGCAGCCAGTCCTCGGGTGTCGTCATCGATCAACGCCGAACCGCTGGCGGACGCAACACCGCACTGCTCTCGGCCGCCATCGCGTTGACGCTGGGATTGGGCGTGGCAGGCGCCACGCAGACAGCGCACGCGCAGTCGGTGGAAGTGGGTGGGAATGCGAACTGCGTGGTCCTGAACAGCAAGGTCATCGACAGCTGCGTGGTCGATGGCAACGCCACGGCCTCGGGCACCAACGCGGTCGCCATCGGCAGCAACAGCACCGCCTCCGGCGCCAACAGCGTGGCGCTCGGCGCCGGCTCCAAAACCAACCGCGCCAACACCGTGTCGGTGGGTGATGCCGGCAAGGAGCGCCAGGTCACCAACGTCGCCGCCGGCACCGCCGCTACGGATGCGGTGAACAAGGCGCAGCTGGACAAGGTGGCGGTCGCCGCCGAAGGCGCGACCCGCTATTTCAAGGCCGATGGTGACGGCACCGGCGCCGATGCGGCGACGATCGATGGCGAGGGTGCACTGGCCGCAGGTTCCAGCGCCAACGCCGACGGCGACGGCGCAACGGCCCTGGGCAACAGCAGCCAGGCGATCGGCAATGCCACCACTGCCGTTGGCAACCAGGCACTCGCGGTTGGCCTCGGTGCAAGTTCGTTCGGCCAGGGCAGCATGGCCTTCGGTGATGCCAGCATCGCGCTCGGCCAGAGCGCGGCGGCATTTGGTCTGGGCGATGTCGCCCTGGGTGCATCAGCGGTAGCGGCCAGTGAGAACGGTGCGGCAACGGCGATCGGTGGTCTGGCCGAAGCCAGCGCCGATGGTGCGACCGCGATCGGCGGTGGCGCACTGGCCATCGGGCCGGGCAGCACCTCGCTGGGCCGTGGTGCGGCCAGTGCCGGTGAGGCCTCCGTGGCGGTCGGCGCCTTCAGCGTTGCGGTGGCGGATTTCAGTGCAACGCTCGGCGCGAATTCTGCGGCCGTCGCGGTGGGCAGCGTGGCGCTCGGCGCCGGCTCCTACGCCGACCGCGTCGATACCGTGTCGGTCGGCAATGCCGAGAACGGCCTGCGTCGCCAGATCACCAATCTTGCCGATGGCACCGAAGACAGCGATGCGGTGAACAAGGCCCAGCTCGACGCGGTTGGCGCGGTTGCCGCCAACACGGACACGTATTTCCAGGCCACCGGCAGCAGCGACAGCGATGCCGGTGCGCTTGCGGCAGGCGACAACGCGACCGCGATCGGCGAGGCGTCCAACGCGCTGGCCAACGGTGCGACCGCGCTTGGCAGCGGCGCCACGGTCACCGCGCAGAACGCGACGGCCGTCGGCTACAACGCCAGCGCTACCGGTCAGAACAGCGCCGCCTTCGGCACCAACGCGCAGGCCAACGGCCCGGGCAGCGTGGCCGTGGGCGGGGCCGCAGTGGATGCCGATGGCAACCCGCTGATCACCAACGGCGGTGTGCCGGTCGATACCGGTGCAACCAGCGCCGGCGTCGGTGGCACGGCAGTGGGCGCGAGTGCGGAAGCCGCAGGCTTCGCGTCGTCGTCGTACGGTGTGGGTGCGTATGCCTCAGGTGCACAGGCGTCGGCATTCGGTGCGGTCTCCAATGCCACCGGCGACTACGCCACGGCGGTCGGTACGCAGAGCGTGGCGACCGGCAACAGCAGTGCCGCCATTGGCGGTCCGGCGGATCTTCTGCCGGGGCTGGGCTTCTTCGTGCAGACCCAGGCCAGTGGCGAAGCAGCCACGGCGGTCGGTGCTGGCGCGATCGCCAGTGGCGATTACGCCGTGGCCAACGGCACGTTGAGCGAAGCTTCCGGCACGGAAGCCACGGCCGTGGGCTACTTCGCCTACGCCCCGGGCGACGGTGCCACCGCACTCGGTGCGGAAACCTGGGCCAGCGGTGAGTTGAGTACGGCGGTCGGTTTCTACAGCACCGCACGCGGCGCCAATAGTGTCGCCCTGGGCGCCAATTCCACCGCCACCCGTGCCAACACGGTCTCGGTGGGTGACGTCGGCAACGAGCGCCAGATCACCAGCGTCGCGGCCGGTACCGAAGCCACGGATGCGGTCAACAAGGCGCAGCTTGATGCGGTTGCGACCTCGGCCTCGGCAACCTCGGCGCAGTTCAAGGCGAACGGTGCGGCCAGTGGTGCGGTCGGTGCCTTCGCCGAGGGCGAGGATGCATTGGCAGCCGGTGAAGCGAGCAATGCGCTGGGCGCCGGTGCCACCGCTGTGGGTGGTGGTGCAACCGCGATCGGCGACGACACGGTGGCCTTGGGCCGCAACAGCAGCGCCACCGGCAACGGCAGCGTCGCCATTGGTGGCCTCGGCCAGGCGTATGACGAATACAACCAGCCGCTGATCGATGACCAGGGCAACGCGATCCTGATCGGTGCCACCGCGGCGCCGGACAGCGTGGCGGTCGGTGCCGGTGCACAGGCTACCGGCACGACCAGCAATGCGTTCGGCAGTGGCGCGCAGGCCACCGGCAGCAACAGCCTGGCCAGTGGCTACAAGGCACGCGCCACCGGCGATTACAGTGTGGCGCAGGGCGACAACGCCTTCGCCAGCGGTGAAGAAACCACCGCAACCGGCGCATATGCGTGGGCCACCGCGGATGGCGCCACCGCCTTCGGTTCCAGTGCGTGGGCCACCGAGGCCAACGCCACGGCGGTGGGTCAGTCAGCGTGGGCCAGCGGTACCGGGTCCACCTCGATCGGCTACAACAGCTGGGCACGCGGCAGCAGTTCCACCGCGCTTGGCCGCGGTGCCTTCGGCTACGGCGACAACAGCGTCGCCGTCGGCTTCCAGGCGCTCGGCAACAGCATCAACAGCATCGCCATCGGCACCAACGTGGTGGCCGGCGGTGAAAGCGCGATCGGTATCGGTGCGGGCAGCAATGCCAGTGCGTCCAATACCGTGGCGCTCGGCGCGGGTTCGGTCGCCGACCGTGCCTACACCGTCTCGGTCGGCAACGATGGCCGGCAGCGCCAGATCACCCAGGTTGCCGCCGGGACCGAGGGCAGCGATGCCGTCAATCTGGACCAGCTGACCGCCGCGACGGACCAGTTCCAGGCCAGCGGTGACGGTGTTGCCGTCGCAGGTGGCGAGGAGAGTGTGGCCGCCGGTGCAAACGCGGCGACCGACGGCGATTACGCCACTGCGGTCGGTTCGAGCAGCTTCGCAGCCGGCACCGGTGCATCGGCGATCGGCAGCGGCGCCTTTGCCTTGGCCGACAACGCCAGTGCCGTCGGCTTCAATGCCGTCGCCAGCGGTGCCAACGCAAGCGCTACGGGCGCCAACGCACAGGCGACCGCCGAGTACGCGACGGCAAGCGGTGCGGAAAGCCTGGCTTCCGGCGAGCAGAGCACCGCGACCGGTGCGGCCAGCGTCGCCTCCGGTGCCGGCAGCCTGGCCGGTGGCGCGCTGTCCGATGCGGCCGGTGAGGAGTCGGTGGCCTTGGGTTACTTCAGCAGCGCCAGCGGTGATGGTGCGACGGCTGTCGGTGCCGAAAGCGTGGTCAGCGGCACCCTCTCGGCTGGTTACGGCTTCGCCTCCGAAGCGACGGCCAGCTACACCACCGCGATCGGCGGTTATGCGGTGGCCTCGGCCTTCAACGCGACCGCGTTGGGCAGCTTCGCGCAGGCGACCGGCTCCAACAGCGTGGCGCTCGGCGGTGATGCCGAAGCCTCCGGTGCGTACAGCACCGCCACCGGCCAGGGCAGCCTGGCCAGCGGTACCAACAGCGTGGCCGTCGGTGGTGCGCTGTTCGGCCTGCTGCCTACTGAAGCCTCGGGCAATTACTCCACGGCCGTTGGCGGCGGTGCATGGTCACCGGGCGTGAACAGCACCGCGCTCGGCAATGCGGCCACTTCCAGCGGTGCGAACAGCGTGGCGCTCGGTGCGGACTCGATCGCCGATCGCGATGACAGCGTGTCGGTGGGCAGTGCCGATGCGCAGCGCCAGATCACCAACGTCGCGGCCGGCACCGACGGCACCGATGCGGTGAACGTGAATCAGTTGAATGCAGTAGCCGATGCGGCCGCGACGACCAGCAAGTACTTCCAGGCCAGCGGCAGCGATGACAGCGACGCCGGTGCCTACGTGGAGGGCGACAATGCGCTGGCTGCTGGTGAGGCTTCCAATGCCATCGGCAACGGCGCCAGTGCGCTGGGCAGCGGCGCCACTGCCGTTGCCGACAACGCGACAGCCGTGGGCTTCAATGCGCTGGCAAGCGCTGAGGGGGCCGCAGCACTGGGCAGCGATGCGCAGGCGACCGGCGAAGACAGCGTGGCCGTCGGCAACGGCGCCAGCGCCAGCGAGATCGGTGCCAGCGCCACGGGTGCCGGCGCGCAGGCCGCAGGGGCCTACGCCACGGCCACCGGCAGCCAGGCCACCGCAGCGGGCCAGCAGGCGACCGCCAATGGCTTCCGCGCCAGTGCGTCCGAAGCCGGTGCATCGGCCTTCGGCAGCTACAGCGAGGCGACGGGCCAGCTGTCCTCCGCGCTGGGCTACGGCGCGGTTGCCTCCAACGCCTACGCCGTCGCGGTGGGTGCAGCATCCACCGCGTCCGGCTCGGGGGCGGTGGCGGTCGGTGAATACTCCGAAGCCACCGGCGATGAGAGCGTGGCGATCGGTGGCACGACCTTCTTCGGTCTGCTGCCGTCGCGCGCCTCAGGTACGGGGGCATCGGCCTTCGGTGCAGGCGCCTGGGCGACCGATGACTACGCCACCGCGATCGGCTGGAACTCGTGGGCCGATGCAGGCAATACCACCGCACTGGGCGCCAGTGCCAGCGCAGAAGGCGTGAACAGCGTCGCACTGGGTGCCGGGTCCGTCGCCGACCGTGACAATTCCGTCTCGGTCGGCACGGCCACCGCACAACGCCAGATCACCAACGTCGCCGCCGGCACCGAAGGCACGGATGCGGTGAATGTCGATCAGCTCAATGCGGTCGCCGATGTGGCTGAAACCACCAGTCGCTTCTTCCAGGCGTCGGGCAGCGGTAATGGCGATGACGTCGGCAGCTACGTCGACGGTGCGTATGCCACCGCCGCGGGTGAGGCCGCCAACGCGTTCGGTACCGGCGCATCGGCCTATGGCAGCGGCGCGCTGGCCTCCGGCCGCAATGCGTCTGCGTCGGGCTTCAATGCGTCGGCAACGGCGGACTCGGCGACTGCGATCGGCGGTGCGCTGTACTACGAAGACGACAACGGCAACGTCCTGCTCGACCAGGCCACCAGCGCCAATGGCGTGGGCGCCACTGCACTGGGCGCCGGCGCACAGGCCGAGGGCAGCTTCAGCACCGCCACCGGCGCCGGTGCCACTGCGGCAGGACTGCAGTCCTCGGCCTTCGGCTACAGCGCCGAGGCCGGCAGTGACTACAGCACGGCGGTGGGTACCTTCAGCGCGGCCAGTGGGGTACGCACCACGGCGCTGGGCTACGGGGCCGAAGCCAGTGGTGATTACGCCTCCGCACTGGGCTGGGGCAGTGCCGCGTCTGGCAGCTACGCCAATGCGATCGGCTACGCATCGCAGGCCAGTGGCGACAACAGCGTCGCGGCCGGTTCCAATGCTTGGGCCACCGCTGCACGCACCACTGCGGTAGGGCAGCTGGCATGGGCGACCTCGCAGGGTGCGACGGCCATCGGCCAGGACAGCTACGCCTACAGCGGCATCAATGCCACGGCCTTGGGCAGCAGTTCGTCGGCCAGTGGCGCAGGCAGCGTCGCGCTCGGCGCCGGTGCCCGCACCAGCGAGGCCAATGTGGTCTCGGTCGGTGGCGGCAACGGCACCACCGGCCCGGCGACGCGCCGGATCACCAATGTCGGTGACGCGGTCAATGCCAGCGATGCGGTGACCAAGTCGCAGCTCGATTCGGTCGCGGCCACCGCCGATGCGGTCGGCAAGCACTTCCAGGCCAGCGGTACCGGCGTGGCCACGGCAAGCGGCAGCGATGCCCTCGCCGCCGGTTCCGGCGCCACCGCCAGCGCAACCCGCAGCAGTGCGCTGGGTACCGCAGCCGTCGCCTCGGCGACCGGGGCCACGGCGGTCGGTGCCGATGCCTCGGCCCGCGGTGCCAACAGCACCGTGCTGGGGCGCCAGGCCTCGACCAATGCCACCAACGGTGTGGCGATCGGCAACGGTGCATTCGCCAGCAACGGGGCCAACAGCATCGCGATCGGTTCAGCGGCGGGTGTCTCCGGTGCCAACGCGGTGGCGCTGGGTGCCGGCTCGCGCGCGGTCGAAGCCAATGTGGTGTCGGTCGGTGGCGGCAACGGGACGGACGGTCCGGCCACGCGCCGCATCGTCAACGTCGGGGCCGGCCGTGTTGCCGCGGGCAGCACCGACGCGGTGACCGGCGGCCAGCTCAACACCACCAACCAGCGTGTGGGGGCAGTGGAAACCCAGGTCGGTGAGTTCGATTCCCGTATCGGCTCGGTCGAGAACGTCACCGCCAATGCGCTGACCTACGACGACAGCAGCCGCGACACGCTGACCCTGTCCGGGCTGCAGGGCACCACACTGGACAATGTCGGCAGCGGTTCCATCGCCTCCGGCAGCCGCCAGGCGATCAACGGTGGCCAGCTGTTCCAATCGCTGACCGATGTCGCCACCTTCCTCGGCGGCGGCGCCAGCGTGGGCATGCAGGGTGTGTTCGTGGCGCCGAACTATGTAATCCAGGGCGCGACGTACAGCAATGTCGGCGATGCACTTGGCGCACTGGACCGCAAGGTCAGCGATCTCGATCAGCGGGTTGCTGGCGGCAGCAGCAGTGCGCGTGCACGCACGGCGTCGCTGTCGACCGCCAGGGTGGCAGCGGACACCAGCGCAGCATCGGACACCGGTGCTGCGCCGGAGGCCAGCGTCGTCACTGCCGCCAGCGACACCGCCGTCGCCAGCGTGCAAGGGGCGCCGACCGCTGCGAGTGTCGGCAGCAGTCAGCCGATCAACGTGCCGACTGCCGCACCTGCCGCCGTCAATGCGGTGGTGATGGGGGACGGTGCGGTAGCCAGCGGCGCATCGGCCACAGCGATCGGCCAGGGCGCCACCGCGTCAGCCGCCAACTCGGTCGCGCTGGGCCAGGGCTCGGTCGCCGACCGCGCCGACACGGTCTCGGTCGGCAGTGCCGGCAACGAGCGGCAGGTCGCCAACGTCGCCGCCGGTACGCAGGCCACCGATGCGGTCAACAAGGGCCAGCTGGATGGCGGCATCGCGACCGCCAACAGCTACACCGACCAGCGCTTCACCTCGATGGCCGACAGCTTCGACATCTACAAGGGCGAGATCGATCAGCGCCTGCGTCACCAGGACCGTCGCATTGATCGCCAGGGCGCGATGAGCGCGGCCATGCTCAACATGGCCACCAGTGCCGCCGGCGTGCGTACCCAGAACCGCGTCGGTGTCGGCGTCGGCTTCCAGGGCGGCGAATCGGCGCTCTCGTTGGGCTACCAGCGCGCCCTCAGCGAGCGCGCCACGGTGACCCTGGGCGGTGCCTTCAGCAGTGATGACAGCTCGGTCGGCGTGGGCGCCGGCTTTGGCTGGTAAGCCGTTCCAACGCGGGGCCGTGCGCGGCCCCGCTGCAACGCAATGCAAGGCCTGAGGGGGCGGGTCACGGGAACCCTGGCCAGGGCCGGCCAGGGAGCTCGCATGGAGTGTTGGCCTGAACAGTCGTTTGATCCATGACCTTGAAGAGGACGTCAACGTGACCAGTAAGCAGAACCTTCGCATCAATGTGCTGGCAGCCGCCGTGCTGTCGTTGTCCGCAGGCGCCAGCGCCTATGCAGCCGGTCTGCCGGCCAAGGAACCGGTGCGCCAACCAGCCTCCGCCCAGGGCGCAGAGCGGATCATCGTCAAATACCGTGCCGGCACCGCAGCGGCCACGGACCGTTCGGCCAAGCTGACCACCGTGCAGTCGGCGGTTGCCCGCGCCAGTGTCGGTGGCTCCGCCGCCGGCCGTGCCAGTGCGGTGAACCCGCAGATCGTGCGCAAGCTCGGTGTCGGTGCTGATCTGATCCGCCTGCAGGGCCGGTTGAGCCCGGCCGAACTGCAGAAGGTGCTGGCCGAAATCAAGGCCGATCCTTCCGTGCAGTACGCCGAAGTGGACGTGAAGCTGCAGCGCACCGACGTGCGCCCGCGCGACGCGACCCCGCAGCTGGTGCCGAACGATCCGTATTACGCGCAGTACCAGTGGCATCTGAACAGCGCCACCGGCGGCATCAACGCGCCCGCCGCGTGGGATATCGCCCAGGGCGAGGGCGTGGTGGTGGCGGTGCTCGATACCGGCATCCTGCCGCAGCATCCGGATTTCTCCGGCAATCTGCTGGCCGGTTACGACTTCATCAGCGATGCGGAAACGTCGCGCCGCCCGACCGATGAGCGGGTCCCGGGTGCGCTGGATTACGGCGATTGGGTCGAGAACGACAACGAGTGCTATGCCGGCTCGCTGGCCGATGACAGCTCCTGGCACGGTACCCACGTCGCCGGCACGATCGCCGAGTCGACCAACAACGGTGTCGGCATGGCCGGTGTGGCATACAAGGCGCGCGTCCTGCCGGTCCGCGTCCTCGGCAAGTGCGGTGGCTATCTGTCCGACATCGCCGACGCGATCACCTGGGCCTCCGGTGGCACGGTGGCCGGCATCCCGGCCAACGCCAATCCGGCCGAGGTCATCAACATGAGCCTGGGCGGCGGCGGCGCGTGTGATGCGCTGTACCAGGACGCCATCAACGGCGCCGTGTCGCGCGGTACCACCGTGGTGGTCGCGGCCGGCAACTCTGCCTCCAACGCGGCCAACTTCCGTCCGGCCAGCTGCGCCAACGTGGTGTCCGTCGGTGCGACCCGCATCACCGGTGGCATCGCCTATTACTCCAACTTCGGCACGGCGGTGGACCTGTCCGGTCCGGGCGGCGGTGGCAGCGTGGACGGCAATCCGGGCGGCTACGTGTGGCAGTCCGGCTACAACGGCCTGACCACACCGACCTCCGGTGCCTACAGCTACATGGGCATGGCCGGTACCTCGATGGCGTCCCCACATGTGGCGGCGGTGGCGGCCCTGGTGCAGGGCGCGGTCGCGGCGGCCGGCAAGGATCCACTCACCCCGGCTGCGCTGGAAGCCCTGCTCAAGCAGACGGCACGGGCCTTCCCGGTCACCATTCCGACCGCCACGCCGATCGGCACCGGCATCGTGGATGCCAAGGCCGCCCTCGACAAGGCGCTGGAAGAAGAGTGCACCGAGAACTGCGGCCCGGTGGCCACGCCGCTGACCAACAAGGTCGCCGTCGGTGGCCTGAGCGGCGCCGGTGGCAGCGAAGTGCTGTACAGCTTCGAGGCGCAGGCCGGCAAGGTGCTGAGCCTGCTCACCTACGGTGGCAGCGGCAATGTGTCGGTGTACGTGAGCCAGGGCAAGGAGCCGACCGCGACCGCGTTCGATGCCAAGTCCTCGCGTCCGGGCAACAGTGAAACCGTGCGCTTCACCGCGCCGGTGGCCGGCACGTATTACATCAAGGTGGTCGGCGAGTCCGCGTTCAGCGGTGTGAGCATTCTTGCCAACCAGTAACTGAGCACTACCGCGAACGGGAGTCCGTCATGTGACGGGCTCCCGTTTTTACGTCTGGACCGCGGGCAATACCGCGTAGCATCGCAACGAACTGCTAAAGTCGCAGGGGTTGCCAGGAGAACATTCTTGAACGCGGTTGCCCAGGATCCCACTGCAGCATCTACAGCTGAATCGCGCATTGTTGCGGTATTGCTGGAGAAAGGTCGGCTGAAGGACAGCGACCTGGCACGCGCACGACCGCTGCACCGCGAATCCGGCGGCAGCCTGCTCGGTCTGCTGGTGCGGCTGGGGCTGGTCTCCGAGCGTGACCATGCACAGACCTGTGCCGAGGTGCTCGGCCTGCCGTTGCTCGATGCCAAGGCCGTGCCGGAAGCGCCGCCCGAAGCGCTGCTTGATGGGTTGCCGCTGACGCTGCGTTTCCTCAAACAATTCCATGTCTGTCCGCTGGCGCTGCAGGACGGCCTGCTGGATCTGTGGCTGTCCGATCCGCAGGATCCGTACGCGGCCGACGCGGTGCGGCTGGCGATGAGCCTGCCGGTGCGCCTGCACGTGGGTCTGCGCTCGGAGATCGATGATCTGATCGAGCGCTGGTTCGGCCAGGGCCGCAGCGCGATGGGCGCGATCATCGAAACTGCCGATGGGGAAGGTGCCGCCGTTGACGACATCGAGCACCTGCGGGATCTGGCCTCCGAAGCGCCGGTCATCCGGCTGGTCAATCTCATCATCCAGCGAGCGGTGGAACTGCGTGCGTCGGACATCCATATCGAGCCGTTCGAGAATCGCCTGAAGGTGCGTTACCGCGTGGATGGTGTGCTGATCGAAGGCGAAAGCCCGCCGGTCAATCTCACCGCCGCGGTGATCAGCCGCATCAAGATCATGGCGCGGCTCAACATCGCCGAACGCCGCCTGCCACAGGACGGCCGCATCATGCTGCGCGTGCAGGGCAAGGAGCTGGATCTGCGCGTGAGCACGGTGCCCACCGCGCATGGCGAAAGCGTAGTGATGCGTCTGCTTGATCGCGACACCGTGGTGTTCGATTTCCACCGGCTGGGCTTTACCGATGCGTTCCTGCCGCAGTTCCGCAAGGTGCTCGAGCAGCCGCACGGCATTCTGCTGGTGACCGGCCCGACCGGCTCGGGCAAGACCACCACGCTGTACACCGCACTGAGCCAGCTCAACACCGCCGACGTCAAGATCATCACCGTCGAAGACCCGGTCGAGTACCAGATCGAAGGCATCAACCAGATCCAGGCCAAGCCGCAGATCGGGCTGGATTTCGCCAATGCGCTGCGCAGCATCGTGCGCCAGGATCCGGACATCATCATGATCGGCGAAATGCGCGATCTGGAAACCGCGCGCATCGCGATCCAGTCCGCACTCACCGGCCACCTGGTGCTCTCCACGCTGCATACCAACAACGCCGCCGGTGGCATCACCCGCCTGCTGGACATGGGCGTGGAGGATTATCTGCTGACCTCCACCATCAACGGCATCCTTGCCCAGCGCCTGGTACGCCGCCTGGAGCCGCAGCATGCACAGCGCTATCCCGCCTCGCCGGAGGAGATCGAGAAGTTCGGCCTGCGCCGGCTGCAGCCGGAGGGCGAGATCTTCCTGTACCGCGCGCAACCCTCGGCGATCGCGCCGACCGGCTATCTCGGCCGGACCACCATCGTCGAGTTCCTGGTGATGAACGATGCGCTGCGCAGCGCGGTGATGCGTCGTGCCGGGATGGGCGAGATCGAGCAGATCGCGCGCGCGGCCGGCATGCGCACCATGTATGAGGATGGCCTGTCCAAAGCGCTGCAGGGCCACACCACGCTGGAAGAAGTGCTGCGCGTGACGGAGGAATCCTGATGCGTGCCTGCGGCCGGCACCCGGTGAGCGGCTGAGCATGGCCCAGTACCGCTACAAGGCGCTCAACGCCCATGGCGAACTGTTCGATGGCCAGATGGATGCAGCCAGCGAAGCCGAGGTGGTCGCGCGCCTGCAGGACCAGGGCCACATGCCGATGGAAGCGCGACTGGCCAGCGAGGGCGTGGCCGGTGCCTCGTCCTGGGCGGCGCTGCTGCGCCGGAAGCCGTTCGACGGCGGTGGGCTGGTGCAGTTCACCCAGCAACTGGCCACGCTGCTCGGCGCGGGGCAGCCGCTGGACCGCGCGCTGAGCATCCTGCTCGAGCTGCCCGAAGACGAACGCACACGCCGGGTGGTCACCGACATCCGCGACATCGTGCGCGGCGGCGCGCCGCTCTCCACCGCGCTGGAGCGCCAGCACGGGCTGTTCTCGCGGCTGTACATCAACATGGTGCGCGCCGGTGAAGCCGGTGGCAGCCTGCACGACACCCTGCAGCGGCTGTCGGATTACCTGGAGCGCAGCGCTGAGCTGAAAGGGCGCGTCATCAATGCGCTGATCTACCCGGCGATCCTGCTGGCGGTGGTCGGCGGCGCGCTGCTGTTCCTGCTCGGCTACGTGGTGCCGCAGTTCGCGCTGATGTACGAAAGCCTGGACGTCGCGCTGCCGTGGTTCACCCAGTGGGTGCTCACCGCTGGCCTGATCGTGCGCGAAGGCTGGATCATCATGATCGTGGTACCGGCCGTGATCGCGCTGGTGGTAGAGCGGCGGCTGCGGCAACCGGCCACGCGCCTGGCCATGGATGGCTGGCTGCTGCAGCGCAAGGGCATCGGCCCGCTGCTGGCCAAGCTGGAAACCGCGCGCCTGGCCCGTACCCTGGGCACGTTGTTGCGCAATGGCGTGCCGCTGCTGTCCGGCCTGGGCATCGCGCGCAACGTGCTGAGCAACCGCGCGCTGGCCGCCGATGTGGACGCAGCCAGTGACGAGGTCAAGAACGGCAACGGCCTGTCGGCGTCGTTGGCGCGTGGCAAGCGTTTCCCGCGCCTGGCGCTGCAGATGATCCAGGTCGGCGAGGAATCCGGCGCGCTGGATACGATGCTGCTCAAGACCGCCGATACGTTCGAACAGGAAAGCGCGCGCGCGATCGACCGGCTGCTGTCGGCGCTGGTGCCGGTGATCACCCTGGTGCTGGCCTCGGTGGTCGGCCTGGTGATCGTGGCCGTGCTGGTGCCGTTGTACGACCTGACCAATGCCATCGGCTGACCGGCCGCTGGTGACTATCCCAACGATTCGATGCAAGGAGCCTGCCATATGCAACGCCGTCGCCTGACCCGCTTTTCTTCCGCGCGCCACCAGTCCGGCATGAGCCTGCTGGAGATCATCATCGTGATCGTGCTGATCGGTGCGGTGCTGACCCTGGTCGGCAGCCGCGTGCTCGGCGGTGCCGATCGTGGCAAGGCCAACATCGCCAAGGCGCAGGTGCAGACCATGGCCGGCAAGATCGACAACTACCAGCTCGATACCGGCAAGCTGCCGGCCAAGCTGGATGATCTGGTCACCCAGCCCAGCGGCAGCGCGGGCTGGCTCGGCCCGTACGCCAAGCCGGCCGACCTCAATGATCCGTGGGGCCATGCGTTGGAGTACCGCGTGCCGGGCGAAAGCCAGCCGTACGAGCTGATCAGCCTGGGCAAGGATGGCAAGGTCGGTGGCAGCAGTTACGATGCGGACATCCGGTACGAGTAATCGGCATTGGGAGCGCTGTGGCCCGTGCCGAGCAGACCGCCGCATCGCGTGCCCACGGGCACCCATGCACGCGGTCTGTCGCTGCTGGAGATGCTGCTGGTGGTGGCCCTGATCGCCATCATCGGCGTGGTGACCGCCACCGCGATGAACGGTGGCATCGATGGCATGCGCCTGCGCAACGCCGGCAAGGAAATCGCCACCCAGCTGCGCTACACGCGTACCCAGGCCATTGCCACCGGCCAGACCCAGCGCTTCGTGATCGACCCGCGTGCGCGAACCTGGCAGGCGGCCAATGGTCGTCACGGGCAGCTTCCGGCCGCGCTGGACGTGCGGTTCCGCGGTGCGGGCCAGCTCAGCACCGCACCGGGGCAGGGCAGCATCGCCTTCTTCGCCGACGGCGCGGCCAGTGGCGGCAGCATCGAGCTGAGCACCCGCGGTGCGGTGTGGGAGATCCACGTCGGCTGGATCACCGGTGAAGTCCGTGCCGGTCCGCGCCGGGAGGGTGGATGAAGCGTCAGCGCGGCTATTCGCTGCTGGAGGTGATCATCGCGTTCGCGCTGCTGGCGTTGGCGTTGACCCTGCTGCTGGGCAGTCTGTCCGGTGCGGCGCGCCAGGTGGGCCAGGCCGATGTGCGCAGCCGGGCCACGCTTTATGCGCAGTCGCTGCTGGCCAGTACCGGGGTGGAAACGCCGCTGCAGGAAGGCAGCACCCAGGGCGAGTGGGAGCAGGGCAGGTACCGCTGGCAACTGCAGGTGGAGCCTTACGCGGAGCCGCGTATCACCACAGCGCCGGTGACCACCGACGTTGGTGGCCCGACCCTGGCGCAGATCACGCTGCAGGTGCGCTGGGGCGAAAGCAACGGCGAGCAGCTGCAGTGGCGCAGCCTGCGCTTGTTGCCGCCGGTACCGGGCGCACCGCGATGACGCTGCGCCCACGCCGCGCCGGCGGCTTCACGCTGATCGAGATCCTGCTGGCGACCGCGCTGCTGGTGGGCGGGCTGGCACTGGCCTTCGCCACCGTGCGCTCGGCCATGGCGATCAGCCAGCGCGGCGAGCGCATGGCCGCCCAGAACGAACGCATGCGCGCGGTCGACGGATTTCTGCGCCGTCGCCTGTCGACCGCGCTGGTCATTGCGACCTCGCCCCCGGATCCCACCCGAGACCCGGTGTACTTCATTGGCGAGCCGCAGCGGATGCTGTTTGTCTCCGATCTGCCCGGCTACCTCGGCCGCGGCGGGCCGTATGCGCATGAGCTGCAGGTCCGTCGTGCGGGTGGGCAGGAACAGTTGGAGGTCGGACTCACCCTGCTGCAGAACGGTGAAGCGATTGAAGAAGATCCGCCACGACCGCCGGAGATGCTGGCCGACCAACTGCGCGAGGTGCGCTTCCGCTACCGCGGCACCGATCCGCGCACCGGCCAGCTGAGCGAATGGCTGGACCGCTGGGAGGACACCCGCCGCCTGCCGCTGCTGGTCTCGATCGAGATCATCCCGCTGCAGGGGCCGGCGTGGCCGCCGATGATCGCGGCATTGCCGCCGCCGCGCGGAGATCTCCGATGAAGCCCGCGCGCGGTGCCGCGCTGGTGCTGGTGCTGTGGTTGATCGCGCTGCTCACCGCGGTGATCGGCGCATTTGCGCTGAGTGCACGCGTGGAGCACATGCAGCAGCGGGTGATTGGCGACGATGCCATCGGCCAGGAATACGCGCGCGCGGGGCTGGAATATGCCCTGCACCGTCTGCAGCCGCGCGCCAGCCAGCCGGCGTGGGTGGCCGATGGCCGCCGCTACCGGTGGACCTTTGATACGCGTCGGATCGATCTGACGATTCTCGACGAGAACGGCAAGATCAATCTGAATCTGGCCGACGTTAGCCTGCTCAGCGCATTCCTGCGCGCGATGGGGGAGGCGCCTGACCACGCCCAGCAGCTGGCCGGTGCCATCGTCGATTGGCGCGACGCCGACAGCCTCAAACAGCCCGGTGGCGGCGCGGAGACGCCGGATTACGTCGCGGCCGGCCTGCCCTATGGCGCACGCAACGCGCGCTTCGAGACGATGGGCGAGCTGCAGCGCGTGCTGGGCATGGAGGCGGACCTGTATGCGCGGATCGAGCCGATGCTGACCCTGTACAGCCGCCAGGCGCGGCCCGATCCACGCTTCGCGGCTGGCCCGGTGTTGACCGCGCTGGGGCTGGATGCCGAACGCCTGCTGGCCGAGCGCGAGCGTGCGGCGGCCGCGGATGACGCGGGATTACCGGCCGCAGCGCTTGCAGGTGGCAGTGGCACCTATAGTATCGAGAGTCGCGCCACGGACGAACGCGGCCGGATATCGGTACTGCGCGCCGTGGTGAGGATGGGGGCGGCAGGCACGCCGGGAACGGCATACACAGTACTTCGCTGGGAACAGGGAATGGCAGCAAGATGACGGCATGGCGTGACAGTCTGGTGCGGGCCCGCGGGCGCTTGTCGCCTGGCGTGGGCAGCAGCCTGCGCTGGTGGCGGCAATCGTTGCTGGCCTGGCTGCCGGTGCGTTGGCAATGGGCGATGGGCTGGTCGCGCTCACGGCTGCTGCTCAAGCGCGACGGTGAGGTGCTGCACGTTCAGCGCCAGACCGGTGAACAGCTCGAGGCGATTGCCGAACTGCACTGGCCGGTGTCGCCGGCCGCGCTGGACAACCTGTTGGATGCGCGTCTGCGCAGCCTGCCGAGGCATTGGTTGCTGGCTGCCGGAAGCGTGTTGCGGCGACCGCTGCGGCTGCCCGCGGCGGCCGCGGAGCGGCTGCGCGATGTGGTCGGTTTTGAGATCGATCGGCAAACCCCCTTCGATGCCAGCCAGGTCAGCTATGACGTGCGCGATCTCGGCGCGTTGCCGGATGGCCAGCTGCAGGTGGAACTGGTGGTGATCCCGCGCGTCCAGCTGGATCAGTGGGCGCAGCAGGCCGGGCCGTGGGCGCAGGCCGTGGCCGGCGTCGATGCGGTGGATGCCACGGGCCAGCCGCTGGACGTCAATCTGCTTCCGGTCGCGCAGCGGCAACCGTATCGCGACCCGATGGCGCGCTGGAACGGGCTCCTGGCCGTGGGCGCGATCGTGCTGCTTGCGCTGGCCGGCCATCAGTTGATCGACAATCGCCAGGCCGCGGCGGACCAGTTGCGTGAGCAGGTCGATGCCGCCGCGCGTGACGCACGCCAGGTCGCCGCCGAGCGGCAACAGCTTCAGAGCCTGGTCGAAGGCGCCGCGTTCCTGGAGGGCAAGCGTGCCGAGCATGCGAGCACCGTGGAGATCTGGAATGAACTTACCCGCCTGCTGCCCGATGGCACCTATCTGGAAAAAATGTCGATTGAAGGCACCACGCTGCAGTTGATCGGGCTCAGCCGCGAAGCCTCGCAACTGGTGCCGCTGCTGCAGGACTCGCCGCTATGGCGCAAGGTCAATCTGACCGGTGTGCTGCAGGCCGATGGGGCGACCAGCGGCCGCGACCGTTTCACGCTGACGGCCGAGCTGCAGCCGCTGCCCGGCGCGACACCGCCTGCCAAGGAGGTTGCCGATGGCAGCACAACCGACGCGCCGTGATCGCTGGCTGGCGCTGGGGCTGCTGTTGGCGGTGATCGCCGTGGCCTACCTGCTGCTGGTGCATCCGTGGTTGACCCGTCCGTCGCTGGCGATCAATGCCGACATCGCTGCGGTGCAGGAGCGCCAGCAGCGTGTGCAGGCGCAGTTGGCGCAGCGCGGCCAGATCGCTACCCAACTGAGCGAGGTGCAGACGGCGCTCGAGGGCCGCCCCGGCTTCCTGCGCGAGGCCACGGCCGAATCGGCCGCCGCCGCGCTGTCCAGCCGGCTGCAGGATGCGGTGGCCTCGGCCAGTCCGGGCAATCGCAGCTGCACGATCAGCAACCGCACGCCGCTGCCTGATGCCAGCCGCGAACCGGCGTTCCCGCGCGTGGCCCTGCAGGTGCGGCTGCGGTGCGGCGTGCCGGAAATGGCCGCGGTGCTGCACACGCTGGAGACCGGTACACCGCGCTTGTTCGTGGACAACCTGAATCTGCTGGCGCAGCGCTTCCAGCAATCGCCAAGTGAAACCGGCACCGGCCTGGACGTGTCGTTCGAACTGGTCGGCTATCTGCGCCCGGGCGCCGCGCTGGAGCCCGGTGCGACGGTGCCATCCCCCGTTCCGCTGCCGGCGGGACAGGACGCTGGGCAGAACGTTGAACCAGGTGCGGCCCCGCCCAGCGATGCGGCCGAACCCCCGCCAGTGCCGGATGCTGCCGAGGAGGTCGAGCATGAAGCTTGAAGCAGCCGGCCTGCGGACCTGGTGGCTGGGGGGCATCGCGCTGTGGGCGCTGGCGATCTGGATCGCCACGCTGTCCGGGCTGGGCAGCCGTATCGCGCCGGCAACCGAGGGCGATGTCGGGCCCGGGCCGTTGCCGCAGCTGGCACCGGCCGCGCCGGAGCGCATGGCCTCGGCCAGCACCTACGCACAGATCGGTGCACGGCCGCTGTTCGCCGAAGACCGTCAGCCGCGCCCGTATCTGCTCGGCGGCACCGAGCAGGGCACCGCCAGCAGCGTCTCGCTGACCGGCGTACTGCTCACGCCTGACTTCGCCATGGCCATCCTGACCACCGATCAGCGCCAGTCGCTGCGGTTGCGCTTGAACGGTGAGGCGGTGAACGGATGGCAGCTGCTGGCGCTGGAACCCCGCCGGGCCACTGTCAGCGGGCCGGGTGGCACCCAGACGCTGGAACTGCCGGTGTTCAACGGGCAGGGTGGCGAACCGCCGACGGCGCTGGGCAGCACAGCGCTCACGAGCGTTCCGCCGGCCGGTGCCGGCGCACGCCCGATCAATGGCGCATCGGCACCCATGCCCGCATCACCGCCGGCCGCCCCGCCCGCGCCGCAGCCAGTTACGCCCTCGGCTGCGGCGGCTCCCGCGCAGAACGCGCAGGGCCCCAGCGAAGACCAGATGAAGGCGATCCGCGAGCGCATCCAGGCGCGCCGCCAGCAATTGCAGCAACAACAGCAACAGCAGTCGCAGCAACCGCCCGCGGGCGGCTCCGGCCACAACCCTTAGAGTGACAGCATGACCCTGCGCCTTTTCCCCGTGTCTTTCCTTGTCGCCCTGCTGGTGGGCTGCACCACCGTGCCCGCGCCGGAGGTGCGCCGCGATGCGGTCCTCGACAGCCACCAGGTGATCGCCGGTGATGGCTCCCACGCAGGCGTCGATGCCGAGCCACTGGGAACCAGCGGTGCACCGCAGGCGGTGATCCGCCGCGGCACCGGCACGATGATCAACCGCAGCGCTGCCGCCGCGCCGCAGCCGTCGCTGGGCAATGCCTCCACCGGCAATGCGACCTTCAACTTCGAAGGCGAATCGGTGCACGCGGTGGTCAAGGCGATCCTCGGCGACTTCCTCGGCCAGAACTACGTGATCGCACCGGGCGTGCAGGGCACCGTGACCCTGGCCACGCCCAAGCCGGTGTCCTCGGCGCAGGCCTTGAACCTGCTGGAAATGGTGCTGGGCTGGAACAACGCGCGCATGGTCTACAGCGCAGGCCGCTACAACATCGTGGCCGCCGATCAGGCGCTGGCGGGCACCGTGTCGCCCAGCACCGCCTCGCCGGCCAATGCGCGCGGCTTTGAAGTGCGCGTGGTGCCGCTGCAGTACATCTCCGCCACCGAGATGAAGAAAGTGCTGGAGCCGTACGCGCGCCCGAACGCGATCGTCAACGTCGACAACGGCCGCAACGTGATCACCCTCGGCGGTACCCGCAGCGAACTGGAGAACTACCTGCGCACGGTGGAAATCTTCGATGTGGACTGGCTCTCGGGCATGTCCGTGGGCGTCTTCCCGATCCAGTCCGGCAAGGCCGAGCAGGTGGCCGCCGATCTGGAGAAAGTGTTCGGCGAGGAAAGCAAAACCCCCAGTGCCGGCATGTTCCGCTTCCTGCCGCTGGAGAATGCCAACGCGGTGCTGGTGATCACCCCGCAGGCGCGCTATCTCGACCAGATCCAGCAGTGGCTGGACCGCATCGATACCGCCGGTGGCAACGCGCGACTGTTCTCCTACGAGCTGCGCTACGTCAAGGCCAAGGACCTGGCCGAGCGCCTGGCCGAAGCCTTCGCCAACGAGAACGGCCGCAGCGGTCGTGGCAGCAGTTCGCTGGCGCCAGGCGCGTCGCCGATGGACATCGGCAGCCGCGATGGCAACAGCAACAACAGTAATTTCTCCAACACCGGCAGCAGCAACGGCAGCAGCCGCGGTGGGCTGGGCGAAGGCACGATGAGTCTGCCGCAACGCCAGTCCGGCAACGCCAGCTTCAGCCTGGAAGTGCAGGGCGATACCGTCGGTGTATCGGCGGTAGAAGAAACCAACACGTTGCTGGTGCGCTCCACCCCGCAGGCCTGGCGCTCGATCCGCGAGGTGATCGAAAAGCTCGACGTGATGCCGATGCAGGTCCACATCGAAGCGCAGGTCGCCGAGGTCGCGCTGACCGGCGATCTCAGCTATGGCGTGAACTGGTTCTTCGAGCAGGCCGTGGCCACCGGCAAGACCGAGAGCGGCATCGACCTGCCCAGTGCGCTTGGCCGTTCGATCTGGGGCAGCATCTCCGGCTCGGTTGGCAGTGATGGGGTCGGCTGGACCTTCCTCGGCAAGAACGCCGCCGCAGTGGTCAGTGCGCTGGACAAGGTCAGCAACCTGCGTCTGCTGCAGACCCCCTCGCTGTTCGTGCGCAACAACGCCGAAGCCACCCTCAACGTGGGCACCCAGATTCCGATCAACTCGGTGTCGGTCAATACCGGCGTAGGCGGCGACAACACTTACAGCCAGGTCCAGTACCTGGATACCGGCGTGATCCTCAAAGTGCGCCCGCGCATCACCCGCGATGGCGTGGTGTTCCTGGACATCGTGCAGGAGGTCAGCTCGGCCGGCGCGATCCCGAGCGGCTGCGACCCGACCCGCACCACCTGCAACCCGCCGATCAATACCCGCAAGATCTCCACCGAAGCGGCGGTGCAGAGCGGTGACACCATCATGCTCGCCGGCCTGATCACCGATTCCGGCGAAGACGGCTCCAGTGGCGTACCGGGCCTGAGCAAGCTGCCGGTGATCGGTGCGCTGTTTGGCCGGAAGACGTTGAAGTCAGAACGCTCCGAAGTGATCGTGCTGCTGACCCCGACCATCGTGCGCAACGCGCAGGAGTCGCGGAACCTGACCGACGAATACAGCAGCCGCTTCCGTGCGATGGAGCCATTCCCCGAGCGCAAGGGCAAGCGCTGAGCGATGCCAAGTCCCTGCTGTCATCGCAGGGGCCGATCTTGTTACGCTGGCCGCGCCCAAGGGAGCCTGCGATGACACAGCGACACGGCGAAGACGGCAGCACGCAGAGGTCGGCATGAGCACGGTCATCCTGCTGCCGATCGGGGTCGACGATGCCGCGCTGGACCGCTGCCTGGCCGCGCTCGATGCCGGCACAGCAGCGGGCACCGCGATCTGGCTCGCCGACGATGGCCAGGCCGGGCCGCGCGCCCAGGCCGTGATCGAACATTGGCTTGCACAGACGCCGCTGCAGGCCGAGTACACCCGCCGCGCCCGCGCGATCGGCGAGGTGGCCCATCTGGACGAAATGCTCACCGCCTGTGCGGGCGCTGATGTGGTGGTGCTCGCCCCGGATGCGATCCCGGCACCGGGTTGGTTGCAGCAGCTGGACGCCTGCCTGGCCCGCGATGCCTCGATCGGCTCGGCCACGCCGTGGTGCAACGCCGGTGAGACGGCCGCCTGGCCGCGTCTGGGCGAGATCAATCCACTGCCGGACGACCTTGATCTGGCCCCGCTGGCCCAGGCCTGCGCGGTGATGCCGCCATTGCATCCCGAACTGCCGTCTGCGGTGACCCATGCGGTGCTGTTGCGTGGCAATGCCCGACGCAAGGCCGGTGGGCTGGACATGCACAGTTACGCCTCATGGAATGCGGCCCTGATCGACCTCAGCCTGCGCATGGCCGGGCTCGGCTGGCGCAACGCCCTGTGCGAGACCGCCTTCGTCGCCCGCGTGGCCGAAGGTGTAACCGGCGAGGGCGACATGGAGGCGTTGGCGTCGCGCTGGCCGGCCTGGCCGCCGCGGCTGGCCGGCTTCCTGATGCTCGATCCACTGCAGCAGGCACGCCACGACCTGCAGCAACACCACCGGCAGGCGATAATGCCCAAGGCGCAGGGCGATCTGTTCGCGCCGCCTGTCATTGCCGCCCCGGAGTCCCCCGTTTGAGCCCTGCCATCGCCGCCATCATCGTCAGCTACCAGAGCGCCAGCACGCTGGATGCCTGCCTGCTGCGCCTGCGCGAGGCGCGCGACATCGCCGAGATCCGCGTGGTCGACAACGATTCCACCGACGGCACCCTGGAGATCGTGCAGCGCCATGCCAGCGCCGATCCGCGGGTGCGCTTCATCGCCAATCCGGACAACCCCGGCTTTGCTGCCGCCAACAACCAGGGCGTGGCCGACAGCCAGGCACCGTGGCTGGCCTTCATCAACCCCGACCTGATGGTCGGCCCGCAGACCCTGGCCCAACTGCGCGAACGTGCGCTGCCGCTGGGTGACTGCCTGCTGGGCGTCGAGCAGGTGGATGAAAGCGGTCGCCCGGACGATGCCGTGCGTCGCCGTGACCCGGATTTCGCCGCGATGCTGCGCAACCCCGGGCAGGGCGGGAAACTGGCCCTCCCGGTCGACCACCGCCAGCCGCTGCAGGTGGTGCCGGCCCTGTCGGGCGCGCTGCTGCTGATGCCGCGGGCCCTGTTCGACCGGATCGGTGGGTGGGATGCGGGCTACCGCCTGCATGCCGAGGATCTGGATCTGTGCCGGCGCGCACGCGAGGCCGGCGCGGTGATCGCCATCGCCAACGACCTGCAGGTGACCCACGTACGCGGCGTCTCCAGCCGCTCGCGGCCGTTCTTCGTGGAGTGGCACAAGCACCGCGGGCTGTGGCGGTACTTCCGGAAGTTCGAGGCGCCGCAACGTGGCTGGCCGGTGCGCTGCGCCGTGTGGGGCGCGATCTGGGCGCATGCGCTGGTGCAGGTCCCGCGGCTGCTCCGCCGCCGGTAGAGGGCCGCGCATCCGCTTCGGCACCGGGTCGATACGTGCCGTGAACGCTGTCCACGCTGAGGGCACCGGCCGTTGGTCGTACACGGTGGCAGGCGCATACTCTTCAGCATGATCATCCAGTCCCTGCTCGACACCGACCTGTACAAATTCACCATGATGCAGGCGGTGCTGCATCAGTACCCCGGCGCGCAGGTGCAGTACCGGTTCAAGTGCCGGACCCCGGGCATCGACCTGGCGCAGTTCATCGACCAGATCAACGCCGAGATCGACCATCTGTGCAGCCTGCGCTTCAGCGCCGAAGAGCTGGACTACGTGCGCGGCCTGCGCTTCGTCAAACCGGATTTCGCCGATTTCCTCGGCCTGTTCCACCTGGACCGCAAGTACATCGCGCTGCGCCCCTCGACCACCGTGCCCGGTGAGATCGATCTGGACATCACCGGGCCGTGGCTGCACACCATTCTGTTCGAAGTCCCGCTGCTGGCGATCATCAACGAGGTCTGGTTCCGCAACACCACCGACTCGGATTTCAGCGAAGGCGAGCGCCGCCTGCAGGCCAAGACCGCGCTGCTGCGCGATACCCCCGGCTTCGAGCTGTGCCGGATCGCCGACTACGGCAGCCGCCGCCGTTACTCGCGCCAGTGGCATGGGCGGATGCTGCCGATGCTGCGCGACGCGCTTGGTGCGCAGTTCGTGGGCACCAGCAACGTGCATTTCGCCCGGCTGTACGGCATGACCCCGCACGGCACGATGGCCCATGAGTACCTGCAGGCGTTCCAGGCACTCGGCCCGCGCCTGCGTGACTCGCAGGTGGCCGCGCTGGAATCCTGGGCGCGCGAGTACCGCGGCGACCTCGGTATCGCGCTGTCGGATGTGGTCGGGCTGGAGGCCTTCCTGCGCGACTTCGACATGTACTTCTGCAAGCTGTTCGACGGCGTCCGCCACGATTCCGGCGACCCCTTCACCTGGGGCGACCGCATGCTGGCCCACTTTGACAGCCGCCGGGTGGATCCACGCAGCAAGGTGCTGGTCTTCAGCGACGGGCTGAACATCGAAAAGGTGATGCAGCTGTTCGATTACTTCCGCGGCCGCTGCCAGGTGGCCTTCGGGGTCGGCACGCACCTGACCAATGACCTGGGCCCGACCCCGCTCAACATCGTCATCAAGATGGTCCGCTGCAACGGCCAGCCGGTCGCCAAGCTGAGTGATTCACCCGGCAAGAGCATGTGCGACGACCCGGGCTATCTGGCGTATCTGCGCCAGGTCTTCGAGCTGCCCGCCGAGGGCTGAGCAGTGCACCGGCGCGGCGATCCGCTGCCGCCGGACACCCTTCAACCCCGATTCCGTTCAGCCCGTCCGGGGCAGGTGACGCTGCGCGTCAGGAAGCGACGCAGCGCGCTCGCTATGCAGGAAAGCCAGATGTGCCACAATAATATGAGGCGCAGTTCACACTTTTGACCGACATCGATGCCGGTAATTGCCCGTATGCCGCCTCCGCATCGTGGTTCGTCTAGGCTTCCCGGATGAATGCATCAGCACCACTCGATTACTACCGTACCCACGCCTGCTCTCGCCAGTGGCGCGGCTTCCTGCTGGCGCTCTGCGAAGAGTTCGACAGTGCGTTGCCCGATGCCGAACTGGCGCGGTTGATGGCGCGGATCGGTGAACGCTTCGGCCGTGCCCATGCACTGCCGGCGGCAGCGACCCTGGAGGAACTGCAGGACGCCGCCAATGCGGTCTGGTCCTCTGCAGAGTGGGGCCAGGTGGCGTTCGAGGAATTGCCGGAACAGGTTCACATTCACCATGCCGCCTCGCCGTTGTCGGCGGTACTCGGCGGCCGCGTCGGGTGGGATACTGGTTTTCTGGAAGGTGTGTACCGGCAATGGTTCCGCGCCGCCGGGATGGTGTCGGTATTGGATGTCCGGCACCTGCAGAGCGACAACCCGGATGTAGCGACATACACGCTGTCGCGTGTGTTCTGAATCTCTCTCCCCCCCTTTGATGGTGCCATGAGCAAGCTTCTGAAACATGCCGATACAGAGAGCCACGACGATGACGTGGCCGGCCTCTTCAACCGCTTGGGCGGCCGCGATGACACGCGCACCTACCAGGATTTCACCCACAGCCAGCCGCAGGTCAGCACCACGGCCCGCCTGCGCGAGGAGGCCCCGCCGCCGATTCCGGCCGCGAGCCTGACCGCGGTACCCAGTGCCGCGCCGGTGATCACGCCCGTGATCGCCGCGGCCGAGGCGGCGCCGATGGACGTGCCGGCAGCGGCTGCACCGGCGCAGAGCACACCGCTGGAACAGCTGTTCCAGCGACTGGCCGGTGCGCGTAGCGCGACGCCGGGGCACAGCCCGCTGAGCCGGCTGCGCGGGGCGTGAAACGTAGCCGGTGATCGCTCGCCGCGCCCTTCGGGGTGGGGCGGGAGTGCCGGCTGATGCAAGGGGATGCCGCTGCGTGCGGCCGTGTTGGGGAACATCATGAGCAAAACTTCCACCCCGAGAGGGGATGCCGTTCTGGCCCGCTTGGCGCTGCTTGCGCTGGTGGTCGGCGGCGCCATGCTGCTGGCCTTCGTGATCACCGTGCCCATGGAGATCGGTCAGCAGTTCCTGTTCTCCGCGGTGGTGTTCCTGATCGCCCTGTGCCTGCGCAACCGCGAAAGCCGGTTGATCCCGCTGGTGTTGATGGGCCTGTCGCTGGTGATGTCCACGCGCTACATGTACTGGCGCCTGACCGACACGATGGGCATGAGCAGCTTCGTCGATCTCACTCTGGGCCTGGGCCTGGTGGCCGCCGAGGTGTACTCGTTCATCGTGCTGGTGCTGGGCTACTTCCAGGTGGCCTGGCCGCTGCATCGCAAGCCGATGCCGTTGCCCGAAGACCAGTCGCTGTGGCCCACCGTGGATGTGCTCATCCCGACCTACAACGAGCCGCTGTCGGTGGTACGCACCACCGTGCTGGCGGCCACCGTGCTGGACTGGCCGGCGGACAAGCTCAACATCTACCTGCTCGATGACGGCCGCCGCGAGGAATTCCGCGAATTCTGCGACGAGGTCGGGGTGAAGTACATCACCCGCACCAACAACAATCACGCCAAGGCCGGCAATATCAATGCGGCGTTGAAGAAGACCAGCGGCGAGTACGTGGCGATCTTCGACTGCGACCACATGCCGACCCGCTCGTTCCTGCAGATGTCGATGGGCTGGTTCCTGTTCGACGAGAAGATGGCCGTGGTGCAGACGCCCCACTACTTCTTCTCGGCCGATCCGTTCGAGCGCAACCTGGGCAACTTCGGGCGCGTGCCCAACGAAGGCGAGCTGTTCTACGGCCTGCTGCAGGATGGCAACGACCAGTGGAACGCGACCTTCTTCTGTGGCTCCTGCGCGGTGATCAAGCGCGGACCGCTGGAGGAAGTGGGTGGCGTGGCCGTCGAAACCGTCACCGAGGATGCGCACACCGCGATCCGTCTGCACCGTGCCGGCTACCGCAGTGCCTACATCCCGGTGCCGCAGGCGGCCGGCCTGGCCACCGAGAGCCTGTCGGCACACGTCGGCCAGCGCATCCGCTGGGCCCGTGGCATGGCGCAGATCCTGCGGGTGGACAACCCCATGTTCGCCAAGGGGCTGAGCCTGATGCAGCGCATCTGCTACACCAACGCGATGCTGCACTTCTTCTACGGCCTGCCACGGATCATCTTCCTGACCGCGCCGCTGGCCTTCCTGTTCTTCGGCGCCCACGTCATCCACGCCTCGGCGCTGATGATCCTGGCCTACGCGCTGCCGCACATCGTGATGGCCAACCTGACCAACCTGCGCGTGCAGGGCAAGCATCGCCATCTGCTGTGGAACGAGGTCTACGAGACCACGCTGGCCTGGTACATCCTGCGCCCGACCCTGATGGCGGTGATCAATCCGAAGCTGGGCAAGTTCAACGTGACGGCCAAGGGGGGCCTGGTCCAGCGCAGCTACTTCGATGCGCAGATCGCCCGCCCGTACCTGCTGCTGCTGTTGTTGAACCTGCTGGGCGTGGTGGCCGGCATCGTGCGGATGGTGATGGCCGATACCAGCGGCGAGGTCAATACGATCTGGTTGAACCTGGGCTGGACCGTCTACAACATGATCATGCTGGGCGCGGTCATCGCTACCTCCAGCGAACAGCGCCAGATCCGCCGCTCGCACCGCGTGCCGCTGAACATGCGGGCAGTCCTGCACCTGCCCGATGGCCAGGCGTTGCCGTGCCGCACGCTGAACTTCTCCACCGGTGGCATGGCGCTGCGGCTGGACCAGTCCCAGCCCGTGCAGCCGGGTACGTACGTGGAGGTTGAACTGGCCCATCGCCAGCGCAGCGAGCGCCTGCCGGCCGAAGTGCGGCACGATCGCGACGACCAGGGCATCAGCATCCAGTTCGGCGAGCTGACCTTGGAGCAGGAACGCTGGCTGGTCACCTCCACCTTCGCCCGTGCCGATATCTGGGTAAAGCTGTGGGGTCGCCATGACCGCGATACGTTCCTGCGTTCCACCACCGACGTCCTCAAGGCCAGCATGCGCGGCTTCCACCGCCTGGGCAGTTTCGTTCTTGCGGGAGGCCGCAAGGATGGCCCCACCCCGCCGCGCACCGGAGATTCCGCATGACCCGTCGTGACCGTTCCCTGTTCCGCCCGGTGCGCGTGCCGCGCCCGTCCGCCGCAGCGGTGGCGTTCACCCTGACCCTGCTGTGTGGCGCGGTCTACGCGCAGGATCCTGCGGTACCCGCAACGGCCACGCCCGTCGCCGCACCCGCCGATGCCGCCCCGGCAGTGCCCGTGCCGCCTGCCGCGCCAGCGGCTGGTTCGCGGCAGAGCCGCTCCACGCTCAAGCAGCTGGGCATCGATTACGAGATCACCCTGCGCGGCATCCAGGGCACCGCGGGCGTGCCGTTCTCGGTGCGCAACGACCAGGTGGTCGATCGCGCCTCGCTGCATCTGAAATACAGCTATTCACCGGCGCTGTTGCCGGATCTGTCGCACCTGAAGGTCACCGTCAACGACGTCACCGTGGCGACGTTGCCCACGCCGGTCGAGCAGGCCGGGCGGATGATCGAGCGCGACATCGATATCGATCCGCGCATGATCATCGATTACAACCGCATCAACCTGCAGTTGATCGGCCACTACACCCGCGAATGCGAGGATCCGGACCACACCAGCCTGTGGGCCAACATCGACGCCGGCAGCTATCTGGAACTGGGCTGGGCGCCGCTGCAGCTGACCAATGATCTGTCGCTGCTGCCGGTGCCGTTCTTCGATGCCCGTGACACCAACCGGCTTGAACTGCCGTTCGTGTTCACCGGGCAGCCGGGGCAGGGGCTGCTGCAGTCGGCCGGTATCGTCTCTTCGTGGTTCGGCGCGCTGGCCGGCTATCGCGGTGCGCTGTTCCCGGCCTCGATCGATACCGTGCCGCTGGAAGGCAATGCGGTGGTCGTGGCCACCCCGCGCAACCCGCCGGCCGGCCTGGTGCTGCCCGACATCAGCGGGCCGACCCTGGCCGTGATCGCCAATCCGAACGATGCCAACGGCAAGTTGTTGCTGGTGCTCGGCCGCGATGACGGTGAGCTGCGCATCGCGGCCACCGCGCTGACCCTGGGCACGCCGTTGTCCGGGCCGACCGCCAGCATCGGCGATTTCAAGGAGATCGCGCCGCGCAAGCCGTACGACGCGCCAAAGTGGGTGCCCAGCGATCGCCCGGTGCGAGTCTCCGAACTGGTCCAGCAGACCAGCGAGTTGAATGTGGTCGGTTACCACCCGGACCTGATCCGGATCGGCCTGCAGCTGCCGCCGGATCTGTTCACGTGGCGCCGTGAAGGCATCCCGCTGGATCTGCGCTACCGCTACACGCTGCCGGAAGGCGCGAACAAGTCGGCGCTGAACATCAGCATCAACGATGCCTTCGTCACCACGCTGCCCTTGAACGGCCGCCCGGCACCGCGCTCGGTGTCGGAGATGCTGTGGAACAAGATGAAGGCGCCGGGCGTGATGCCGATCCAGCAGAAGGTGATGCTGCCGACCGGGCCGTTCTCGTCCAACAGCCAGCTGCGCTTCCATTTCTTCTTTGATCGCCCGCAGGCGGCCGAATGCAAGAACACCTTCCCGGATGTGTCCGCGGCGATCGACGGCGACACCAGCATCGATCTGAGCGGCTTCGACCATTACATGGCGATGCCCAACCTGGCCGCCTTCGGCAACGCCGGTTATCCGTTCACGCGTCTGGCCGATCTGTCCGAGACCGTGCTGGTGCTGCCCAACAACCCCAACGCCGATGACGTCGGCAACGTGCTGACCCTGCTCGGCCGCATGGGTGCCTCGACCGGTTACCCGGCGCTGCGCAACCGCATCATCGCTGCCGGCCAGGTAGGCGAGCACGCCGACCAGGATCTGGTGGTGCTGGGGTCGCGTCGCAGCCAGCCGCTGTTCGGCGAGTGGGCCGCGCACCTGCCGATCGGCGAGGCGGGGCAGTCGCGCCGTTTCCAGCTGTCGGACTGGGTGTTCGAGCGGATGCCCTCGTTCCTGTCGCCGGATGCGCGCCGTACCGATCTGCCGACCACCGCCGAAGTGTCGGTGCGTCCGGATGCTGGCGATGTCGTGCTGATGGGCTTCGAGTCGCCCCTGCGCAAGGGGCGCAGCGTGATCGCGGTGATGGCCGATGATCCGGCGCAGGTCAACCGCCTGTTCGAGGCGTGGTTCGACCCGGACCGCGTGCGTGATTTCCAGGGCAGCGTGGTGCTGCTGCAGAAGGACAAGGTGCGCAGCCTGGCCGGCAACCAGACGTATTACGTCGGCCACCTGCCGCCGCTGACCTGGCTGCGCTGGTACTTCTCGCAGAGTCCGCTGCTGTTGGCTGGCTTCGTCGGTCTGGCCTGCCTGCTGTTGGCCCTGATCGCGCGCTGGCTGCTCAAGCGCAACGCCAAGTCCCGCATCGGGCTGTCAGGCTGAGCATGCGCGACACGTCCGTCCCCGCGCCGGCGCTCGCGCGCCGCCGCTTTCTGCAGGCACTCGCGGCAGCCGGTGCTGCCGCCGCGTTGCCGCTGGACGCATGGGCGCAGGCCTGTGGCACGCCGTGGCGTGAGTGGCGCACGTTCGTGGATCGGCACATCGAGCCCGACGGACGCGTGGTCGATCACCTCAACACGGACCTGCGCAGCACCTCCGAATCGCAGTCCTACGGGTTGTTCTTCGCGCTGGTCGACAACGATCCGGTGCTGTTCGACCGCATCCTGGCCTGGACCCGCCGCCACCTCTGCCGCGGCCGCGCCGATCTCAATCTGCCGGCGTGGCTGTGGGGCCGGGCCGCCGACGGCCAGTTCCGCGTGCTCGACCCCAACACCGCCTCCGATGGTGAGTTGTGGATCGCTTATGCGCTGCTTGAAGCCGGCCGCCTGTGGAAGCGCCCGGGCCTGGTCGAGGCCGGGCGGCAGACGCTCGCGCTGATGCGCACCGCCGAAATCGTCGAGCTGCCCGGATTCGGGCCGATGCTGCTGCCCGGCAACCGCGGCTTCGTGCAGGCCGACCGCTGGACGCTCAACCCCAGTTACCTGCCGCTGTTCGTGCTGCGCCGCTTCGCCGCCGTCGATGCACGCGGTCCGTGGGCGCGGCTGGCCGAGCGCAGCGTGGCGATGACCCGCGCCAGCGCCCCGGTCGGGTTCGCGCCGGACTGGATCGCCTGGAACGGCAAGGCCTTCGTGGTCGACGCCGGCAAGGGCGCGCTCGGCAGCTACGATGCCATCCGCTGCTACCTCTGGGCCGGGATGACCGACCCGGCCGATCCGCTGCGGCGCAGCTTGCTTGATGGCCTGTCCGGCCCGCTGTCGATGCTGCGCGCGCAGACCGGCTTCGCCGAGAAGATCGACACGCGTCTGGGGGTCGGCACCGGCGCACCCTCGCCGGGCTTTGCCGCCGCACTGCTGCCGTATCTCAGTGCGCTTGGCCAGCCTGCACTGGCCAAGGCACAGCTGGCGCGGATCCCGACCGGCACCCTCAACTATTACGATCGTGCCCTGGTGCTGTTCGGCAAGGGCTGGATGGATCGCCGCTACCGTTTTTCTGCCGATGGGCGACTGCTGCCCGCGTGGAGTTCGCCATGTTCCGCAAGACCCTGACCCCCCTTTGCCTGGTTGGCCTGTGCGTGTTGACCGTGCCGGCCTTCGCGCAGAACGCATCGTCCACGCAGCAGCTGGTCAGCCAGGGCAATTACTGGCAGGACCAGGGCCGTGAGGATCTGGCGGCCGATGCCTGGCGCAAGCTGCTGGCGACCGATCCCAACCAGGCCGACGCACTGCTTGGCCTGGGCCTGATCGACCTCAACCAGGGCCGCCGTGCCGAGGCACAGAAGCGGCTGCAGCAGCTGCAGGCACGCCACCCGTCCTCGGCGCAGACCACGCGCCTGCGCATGGCGCTTGGTGGCGGCGGCGGTGGCAACCAGCTGCAGACCGCGCGCCGTGCGGCGGCGGCCGGTCGATACGTCGAGGCGGTACGCGCCTATGACGAGGCCTTCGGTGCGGGCGGCCCGCCCAACGATCTGGCGCTGGAGTACTACCAGGTGCTGGCCGGTACGCCGGAAGGCTGGACGCGCGCGCGCGATGGCCTGCGCCGTATCGCCACCGGCAACAACAACCCGGCCAAGCTTGCACTGGCCCAGGTGCTGACCTACCGCGAGCCGACCCGCCGCGAGGGCATCGCCCAGCTGCGTACGCTCAGCCAGGCCACCGACACCGCCGGCCCCGCGCGTGCGGCCTGGCGCCAGGCGCTGCTGTGGCTCAACGCCACCACCGCCGATGCCGGGCTGTACCAGGCCTTCCTGGACGTGGTGCCGAATGATCGTGAAGTGGCGGCCAAGCAGGCGCAGCTGCGCGAGCAGGCCGTGGCCAACCGTCCCGTGCCGCAGGATCCGAACCAGCGCCTGCTCGGCGAGGGCTTCCGCGCGCTGGACGGTAACAATCTGGCGCAGGCCGAAGCGCGCTTTGCGCAGGTACTGCGCGCGCGGCCGCGCGATGCCGAGGCACTCGGTGGGCTGGGTTCGGTACGTCTGCGCCAGGAACGTTTCGGCGAAGCCAATGAACTGCTGCGCCCGGCGGCTGCGATCAACGGCAAGTGGCGCAGCGCGGCCGATGCCGCGCGCTACTGGCTGACCCTGCAGGAGGTGCGTCGCCAGCCCAGCGGCGATGCCATCGCCCGTGTGCAGCAGGTCATCGCGCTGCAGCCCAAGGAGCCCGCCGGCTATGTCGCGCTGGCCGACCTGCAGAGCGGCAGCGATCCGGCCGCGGCCGAGCGCAGCTACCGCAAGGCACTGGAACTGGATGCCGGCAACGCCGGTGCGCTGCAGGGCCTGGTCGGCCTGCTCGGCCGTCTCGGCCGCGCCGATGAAGCGGCCGCGTTGTTCGACCGGCTGACCCCGGCCCAGCAGGAAAGCGCCGGTGGCCAGTCCGTGCTGCGTGCCAACCTCGCCCGCGCGCGCGCGCAGCAGGCGCTGGCCGAGGGCAGCATCGAGATGGCGCAGATCGAATTGGAAGACGCGCTGCTGGTGCAGCCGCGCGATCCGTGGCTGCGGCTTGAACTGGCGCGGCTGTACACGCGCGCGGGCCGTCCGGACCAGGCCAACGGTGTGATCGAAGGGCTGCGCGCGCTGGACGACAGCTCGCCAACGTCGCTGTATGCGCAGGCCCTGTTCGCCCAGGAAAGCAGTGATTGGCCGCGGGCCTATGCGCTGCTCGAACGCATTCCCACCGCCTCGCGGGATTCTGAAATGACTGCGCTGCATGACACCGCGTGGGTGCAGGTGCAGGCCGCCCAGGCGCGCTCGCTCATGCAGCGCCAGCGCAGTGGCGAAGCGCAGCTGTTGCTGGCCCGCGCCGAAGCCGCACTCGGCGACCGGGTCAAGAATCCGTCCATCGTGGCCGCGTTGGCCGGTGCCTACGCCGACATCGGCAGCCAGCAGCGCGCCCTCGTGCTCGCGCAGCGCCTGATCGAAGGCGGTTCGCCCAGCGTCGACAATCGCCTGGAATATGCCTCGGTGCTGTTGCGCGCCGGTCGCGATGGCGAAGTCGCCGCGATCCTGCGCCAGCTCGCCGACGTGCCGCTCTCGGCGAGCCAGCAGACCCGCTTGAACGATCTGCGCAGCGGTTACGTGCTGCGCCAGGTCGATGCGCTGCGTGAGCTGGGCAATCTGGAAGGTGCATATGCGGTGCTGGCCCCGGCCTTGGCCGAGCGCCCGCAGGATCCGCGCAACATCGCTGCGCTGGCACGGCTGTACGCCGCCGCGGGCGACAACGGCCAGGCGCTGGCGCTGTATCAGCAGCAGCTGCAGTTGGCGCCGGGCGATCTGGATGCGATGGTCGCCGCTGCCGGCAGTGCCGCGGCGATGCGCGACATGGACCTGGCCGAACAGTATCTGGAGCGCGCGCTGAAGCAGGCGCCGGAATCGCCGGATGTGTTGGCGGCTGCAGGGCGCGTGTATCGCGCGGCCGGCAAGAACCGCCGCGCTGAAAGCTACTTCCGCGCGTCGCTGGCGGCTGCTGCGAAGGGCAGCGGCCAGCTCGACAACGGCTACCCGCAGGCCAGCACCGCGATGCTGGCAGGCGGTGGCAGCTTCAATCCGTTCGCCGGTCTCAACCGTGGCGGTGGCACCCGTACCGCGGCGCTGCGTGACGGCGGTCTGCCGCTGCCGGCGGCGACGGCCCGTCTGGCTGCCGAACCCCTGCCGATGGACGCCGGCCCGTCGATGGGCATGAGCCTGGGCCCGGCAAGCGTCACCCCGGTGATCGATGCCGATGGTCTGCCGGAACCGGTCATGGCCACGGCCGCGGCCAGCGGCGGTGTCGCCCTGCCGTTGCCGGTGCCCGGCTCGCGTCAGGTGCCCAGCCAGGCGAGCGCGCCGCGCGCCTCGCGCAATACCGCGCTTGGCCCGCTGCCGCCGGCCACCACCGGCAACGGCGTGCTGGATGAACTGCGCGCGCTCAAGGCCGAGAACAGCAGCAGCCTGGCCGTGGGCGCGGCGTATCGCACCCGCGCCGGCGAAGCCGGCATGGGCCAACTCGATGACCTGCAGGTGCCGCTGGAGGGGCAGTTCGCGGTCGGCGACGGCAAGCTCAAGGTCACGGTCACGCCGACCGTGCTCGATGCCGGTCGCCCGGATCCCGAATACACCAGCGCCAGCCGCTTCGGCGGTGGCCCGCAGGCCGCCTTGGCCGGCGCACTGGCGGCTGATCGCACGCCGGTCGATGACCTGGTCGGCTCGTCGCTCTACCAGACGCTGCTGACCCGAGGCGAGAGCAACGCGACCCGCAATCTGATCTACGACCGCGCACTGGACAACGGCCGTTACCAGGAACTGTTCAACCAGACCGATGGCTCGCTGACGCAGGCCGAACGTGCGGCGGCCGCGCGTGCGCTGCTGTTCGCCGATCCGCTGCCCAGCTACATCCTCAGCCGCGATCTGGCCAATACGCCGATCAGCGATATCGCCACGCAGGTGTTGGGCAACGCAGGCCTGGTGCGCGGGCTGAGCGCGGCCGAGCAGGCCCAGCTCAAGACCCTGTCCCAGGGCGGTGGTGGATCGCAGACCCCACAGGCCTTCCAGGACACCCTGTACGCGATGGTGGCCAATGCGGCCGGCTCGCAACGGATGAGCTCGCAGGATGCCAGCGGTGCCGGCGTCTCGGTGGGTTACGAACGTGGTGGCTTCCGCGCCGATGTCGGCAGCACGCCGCTCGGCTTCGATGACACCCAGATCGTCGGCGGCATCGGCTACCGCGGCCAGATCGGCGATGCGCTGACCTGGTCCGGCGAAGCCTCGCGCCGCGCCGTGACCGACAGCCTGCTGTCGTTCGCCGGTGTGGAAGACGGACGCAACGGGCTGCGCTGGGGCGGGGTGACCGCCAGCGGCGCCAAGCTCGCCGCGACCGTCGACAACGGTCAGTTGGGCGGCTACGCCAGTGCGTCGTGGCACCGCCTGGAAGGCGAGAACGTGGCCGACAACGATCGCCAGGAAGTCGGCGTGGGGGTGTACGTACACGCGCTGGAAACCACCAACCAGTCGCTGACCGCCGGCCTGAACCTGACCGCGATGCAGTACGACCGCAACCTCAGCGGCTTCACCTACGGGCACGGCGGCTACTTCAGCCCGCAGCGCTATGTGGATGTCGGCTTCCCGGTGCACTGGAACGGCCGCACCGCCAGCGGCCGCGTGGCCTGGCAGCTGGATACCAGCGTCGGCGTGCAGCACTTCAAGGAAGAGGCCGCGCCGTACTTCCCGACCGATCCGGCGATGCAGCAGGCCGCCTACGATGCCGCCTCGATGGCCGCGCTGCTGGGCCTGACCACCGAGTACGTCGATCCGGTCTACACCGGCCAGACCAAGACCGGCGTGTCCTACAACCTCAGCGCCGCCGCCGAATGGCAGCTGTCCTCGCAGCTGTTCCTGGGGGGGCGCATGGAGTTCAACAACGCGCGTGACTACCGGCAGTTCGGCACCAGCCTGTACCTGCGCTTCCTGCTCGACCGCCTCGGCGCCGGGCTGGGCAAGCAGCCGCAGCCGCTGCGTTCGCCGTACGCGTCGGGTGAATGATCGCCGTCATGCGCTGATGACCGGCCCGCTGCCAGGCTTTACCTGGCCGCGGGTGTCCCGCAGGCTTGGCCCGTTCCTGCTGCGAAGAGGCTGATGTCCCGTGACTGATTCCCCATCGTTCCACCCGATGCGCCGCCGCCTGCTGCAGGCGCTGGCCGTGACCCCGTTGTTGGCGTGTTCTGCCAACGGTCCAGCGCGTGGCCCCGGCCCGTGGACGGCGTGGCAGGTGATGCGCGCCTCCAGCGTGACCCCGGACGGCCGCATGGTCGACCACAACAACGCCGACCAGCGCTCGACCTCCGAAGGCCAGTCCTACGCGCTGTTCTTCGCGCTGGTGGACAACGATCAGACGCTGTTCGACCGCATCCTGCGCTGGACCGAGGACAACCTCGCCGGCGGCAGCATGGCCCAGCGCCTGCCGGCCTGGCTGTGGGGGCGCGATGCCGCCGCCAGCGCCTGGAAGGTGCTGGACGACAACCCGGCCAGCGACTCGGACGTGTGGCTGGCCTACACCCTGCACGAAGCGGCCCGGTTGTGGAAACGGCCCGCACTGCGGCAGACCGCCGAGGCGATGCTGGCCGCGATCCTGGCCCAGGAAGTGGTGAATGTGCCGGGCCTGGGCACGATGCTGATGCCGGGGCCGAACGGGTTTGCGACCGAAGACACCTGGCGCTTCAATCCCAGCTACGTCCCACTGCCGCTGCTGCGCCGGTTCGCCGCACTGGACCCGACCGGGCCGTGGACCACCGTGATCGGCAACAGCATGCGTCTGTTGCGCGACACCGCACCGCACGGCTTTGCGCCGGACTGGACCGCATGGCGCGACGGCAGCTTCATCGCCGACCCCGACAAGGGCCCGCTCGGCAGTTATGACGCGATCCGCTGTTACCTGTGGGCGGGCATGACCGCGGTCAACGATCCCAGCTTCCGCCCGGTGCTGGAGGCGCTGCACGGCCCGCTGACGGTGTTGCGCGACGGCCAGCTGATACCCGAGAAGGTCAACACACTCACCGGCGCGCGCGAGGGCACCGGCAACTACGGTTTCGAGGCGGCGTTGGTCCCGTACCTGCAGGCGCAGGGTGAAGTGGACCGGGCAAAGGCGATGGTGGCTGGCCTGCCCACACCGGAGCAGCAGCGTGCCGCGCCGCCGCGCTATTACGAGCAGGTGCTCAGCCTGTTTGCGCTGGGCTGGTACGAAGGTCGCTATCGCTTCGCCGCCGACGGCCAATTGCGGCCGGCCTGGGCCTGATCCGCCGCCTACCGACCGCGGGTCGGTAGGCACACCCTCATTCCAGCGCGTAACGCAGCACGAACAGCCCGGCCACCAGCCACACCGCCGGGTGCACCTCGCGCCAGCGCCCGGTGCCGGCCTTGAGCACCGCGTAGGCGATGAAGCCGAAGGCCAGACCATTGGCGATGGAGTAGGTGAACGGCATCGCCAACGCGCACAGCGCGGCCGGCACCGATTCGGTCAGGTCGCCCCAGTCCACATCGACCAGCTCACGCAGCATCAGCCCGGCCACGAACAGCAGGGCAGGCGCGGTGGCGTAGCCGGGCACCATCGCCGCCAGCGGCGAGAACAACAGGGCGGCCAGGAACAGCGCGGCCACCACCAACGCGGTCAACCCGGTGCGGCCACCGGCCTGCACGCCCGACGCGCTTTCAGCGAAGGCGGTGGTGCTGCTGGTCCCGAGCAGCGAGCCGGCCACGATCGCCGTGCTGTCGGCCAGCAACGCACGGCCGAAGCGCTTCTGTGCGCCCGGTAGTTTCAGCAGCCCCGCGCGACCGACCACGCCGTACAGCGTGCCGGTGGCATCGAACACTTCCACCAGCACGAACACCAGCACCACCTGCAGCAACACCGCGATCGGCGCGCCGCCGTCGTGGTGCAGCAGGCCGGGCAGGTCCAGCTGCAGGAAGGTCGGGGCCAGACTCGGCGGCAGCGAGATCAGGCCGTGGAACTGCACATCACCCAGCAGCCAGGCGGCACCGGTGACGGCCAGGATTCCGATCAGGATCGCACCGCGCACCTTGCGCGCCTCCAGGATCGCGATCAGCAGGAAGCCGGCCAGCGCCAGCAGCGGCGGCGCGGTGTTGAGCGGACCGAGTGCGACCAGCGTGTCGGTGTTGGCGATGATCACGCCGGATTTCTGCAGCGCGATGATCGCCAGGAACAGCCCGATGCCGGCCACGATCGCCGCACGCAGCGAGGGCGGGATGCCCGCCACCAACCACGCGCGTACGCCAGTGAGCGACAACACCAGGAACACCAGACCGGATATGAAGACGGCGGCCAACGCCTGCTGCCAGGGCAGGCCGGCGGCGCCGACCACGGTGAAGGCGAAAAACGCATTCAAGCCCATGCCCGGGGCCATGCCGACCGGGAAGTTGGCGGCGAACGCCATCACCATCGAGCCCAGTGCAGCGGCCAGGCAGGTGGCGACGAATACCGCACCCGGGTCCATGCCGGTGGTGCCCAGGATGTCCGGGTTGACGAACACGATGTAGCACATCGTCAGGAAGGTGGTCAGGCCGGCCAGCAGTTCGGTGCGCACGGAGGTGCCGTGCTGCTGCAGCTGGAACAGGCGCTCGGGGAGGGACATGGTGGTTATCTCGCGACGATAAGGCGTCACGACCAACGGTCGTGACCTACCGGAATGCAAACGGCCGCGCAGTGCGCGGCCGTTTTTCCTTTCTTATTTCAGCGCCTTGAAGCGCAGGCGCTTCGGCGCGGCGTCGTCGCCCATGCGGCGGCGCTTGTCTTCTTCGTACTCGCGGTAGTTGCCCTGGAAGAACTCCACGTGCGAATCGCCTTCGAACGCCAGGATGTGGGTCGCGATGCGATCCAGGAACCAGCGGTCATGCGAAATCACGAAGGTGTTGCCCGGGAACTCCAGCAGCGCATCTTCCAGCGCACGCAGGGTTTCGATGTCCAGATCGTTGGACGGTTCATCGAGCAGCAGCACGTTGCCACCCTGCAGCAGGGTCTTGGCCATGTGCAGGCGGCCACGCTCACCACCGGACAGCGAGCCGACCAGCTTCTGCTGATCCTGGCCCTTGAAGTTGAAGCGGCCGATGTAAGCGCGCGACTGGATCTCCACCCCGTTGATGTTGAGGATGTCCAGGCCGCCAGCGATTTCCTGGAAGACGTTGTGGTTGCCTTCCAGCGCGTCGCGGCTCTGATCCACGTAGGACAGCTTGACGGTCGGGCCGACCACGATCTCGCCGGTATCCGGCTTTTCCTGGCCGGTGATCATCTTGAACAGGGTCGACTTACCGGCACCGTTGGGGCCGATGATGCCGACGATCGCGCCACCCGGGACCAGGAAGTTGAGGTTGTCGAACAGCAGGCGATCACCGAACTTCTTGGAGACGTTCTTGAATTCCATCACCGCATTGCCCAGGCGCTCGCCCGGCGGGATGAAGATTTCATTGGTCTCGTTGCGCTTCTGGTAATCCACCGACTGCAGCTCTTCCAGGCGGGCCAGACGGGCCTTGCCCTTGGTGCGGCCGCCCTTGGCGTTCTGGCGCGACCACTCCAGTTCCTTCTGGATCGCCTTCTGGCGGGACTTCTCCTGGTTGTCTTCCTGACGCAGGCGGTCGTCCTTCTGGGTCAGCCAGTCGGTGTAGTTGCCCTTCCACGGAATGCCGCGGCCGCGATCCAGTTCCAGGATCCACTCGGCGGCGTTGTCCAGGAAGTAGCGATCATGGGTGACGGCCACGACGGTACCGGTGTAGCGGGCCAGGAACTGCTCCAGCCATTCCACCGATTCGGCGTCCAGATGGTTGGTCGGTTCATCGAGCAGCAGCATGTCCGGCTTCTGCAGCAGCAGGCGGCACAGCGCCACACGGCGCTTTTCACCACCGGACAGGGTGCCCACGATGGCTTCCCACGGCGGCAGGCGCAGCGCGTCGGCGGCCACGTCCAGCTGGTTTTCCAGGGTGTGCGCATCGCCGGCGGCGAGGATCGCCTCCAGGCGCTCCTGTTCCTTGGCCAGCTTGTCGAAGTCGGCGCCTTCCTCGGCATAGGCCAGGTAGACGGCGTCCAGCTGGGCCTGGGCCTGCAGCACTTCGCCCACGCCTTCCTCGACCGATTCACGCACCGTCTTGGTCGGGTCCAGCTCCGGTTCCTGGGCCAGGTAGCCGACCTTGATGCCGGCCTGCGGGCGGGCTTCGCCCTCGAAATCGGTATCCACGCCGGCCATGATCTTGAGCACCGTCGACTTGCCGGAGCCGTTCAGGCCCAGCAGGCCGATCTTGGCACCGGGGAAGAACGACAGCGAGATGTCCTTGATGATCTGCCGCTTGGGCGGGACCACCTTGCTGACGCGGTTCATGGTGTAGATGTATTGCGAGGACATGAGCTCTCCGAAGGCGCAACCCTGCGCCCGTTCCGGACGGAACAGGAACAGAAGAAGAAAAGGATGGCCCAATTATAGCCGGAAGCGATCAGGACCGCCGGGAGCCAAGGTGCCCGGGGCTTGCCGCCGCCTGAATGCGGGGTCAAAGCCCTTGAATTGGAAACCGTTTCCAGCCGGAGACCGTTCAGACGCGGTGCGCATGATGGAGCCATCAACCCACCAAGCGAGGCCAGTCATGCGCATGAATCGATTTGTGGTCGGGGCCGTTGCCTCGCTGCTGACCTTGGGCACCGTGGCCCCGGCCTTCGCCGATGACCACCGTGGCCGCGGTCACGACCGCCGGGAGTGGCGTGATGACCGCCGCGACAACCGCCATGACCGGCACGATCGTCATGACCGTCGCGAGGTCCGCCACGACCGCCGTTACGACCGCCGTTACGACCCTCGCTACGACAACCGTGGTTACTACCGTCCGGGCCCGCCGCCGCCGCGTGTGGTCTATCGCCCGGCGCCGGGGTATGGCTCCTACGGCTGGGCGCGTGGCCACCGTTACCGTGAGTACTACGGTGGCCCGGTCTACGTGGTCAACGACTACAGCCGCTATTCGGTGCGCCGCCCGCCGCGCGACCACCACTGGATCCGCGATGATCGCGGCAACCTGCTGCTGGTCGCCATCGCCACCGGGATCATTGCGGATTACGTGATCAACCGGTAAGCAGGCCTGGCATCGCACTGACACGCTGACCGTTAGCGTTCGAACGGCACCATGACAAAGGGCCCGCGCAAGCGGGCCCTTTGTTTGAAGCAACGCGCTGTATCAGAACTGGACGGACCAGTTCAGCTGTACGCCCACATCGCGCTGGCCGTCGCCGGCGCTGGTCTGCGCCTGCAGCGACAGGCGGCTTGCCGTCGTCGGGCTGACCGCCACGCCCAGCTCGGCAAGACCCATGCTGCGTGCCAGCGGCACGGACTGCATTGCAAAGGTCGTATCACCGTTCTCGAAGCGCGCACGCGTCGCTGCCCCCAGGTCACCATCGGCATACTGCCAGCCGACCCGTGCAATGAGCGCCGCACGGTCACGCTGCCCGCCGCTGATGTCCCACACCGCGCGCAGTGCTGCCACGCCGGTGCTCAGTTCATCGCGGTTGGCCTGCACCTGCAGCGCACTGCTGCCGCCGGTTTCGGCGATCCGGTCACTGCGCAGACGCACGTGTGCCAGTTCGATCTCCGGGGTCAACGTCAGGGTGCGGGCCGTGAAGTCCCAGCCCGCGCGCGCGAACACGCGGGTGGCGGTGGCATCCGACCGTGCCGCCAACGACTGCGACAAGGTGCTGCCGACGGTCACCGCGCGGGTGGTGTCGATGCGGTAGTCGGTGCGGCTGACGCCACCGCGCAACCCGAAGTGTTCGCCCTGGAACTGGCCGTACACGCCGTATTCGGTGGCATCCGCGTCGGCCTTGGCCTGGCGGTCGTCCAGTCGATTGGTCAAGGTCTGCTCGCCCACCGCCACGCCCAGCAGCACGCGCTCGCTGATGCGCCAGTCGGCACCGGCCATCAGGCCCTGCTGCTGCACGCGCGAACGCGCGCCCACGCCATCGGCATCCAGGCGCAGCGAGTTGCCGCTGCCGGCCACCCACACGCCGGTGTTGCCGGCGAGGACGCCACTCACCGCGGCACCGTCCAGGCGCTGATGGATGCCATCGCGCAGGAAGCGATCCTGCAGCAGTGCGGTGCGTGCGGCGGCGTGGATTTCACCGCCCAGACTGTCGAAGGCCGGCACTACCTGTGGCACTTCCAGGCGGACGACGGCGTCATACACCGCATTGCCCGCGCCCAGCGCTTCCACCGCGCCGGCCACGGCCTTCTGGTTGGCGTTGACGACCACGTCGGGGAAGGCCAGTTCGACCTCCGGCATGGAGACGTCATTGCGCGCCATGGTCAGATAGACGTTGTTGGCGTCATAGCTCAAGGTCGGATCGAGGAACGCGAAGTTGCTGCTCACCCCGGCGAACGTGCCCGTCACACCATCACCTGCCGTCAGCACGGTGTAGCGGGTGGAGATCGCCCAGTTGCCGGCTGCCGCAACGGCCACGGTACCCGCAGTACCCAGAGTGGCCTGTCCGGCCACCGAGACGAGGTCACTGCGGCCATCGGCGGCAACGTCCACCTGGTAGGTGGCGCTCGGGTCGAATACCAGGTCGCCGCTCATCGACAAACGCCCGACGCTGCCAAGCTGGCGGCTGCCAGGCGACAGCACGCTGCCGCTGAGCAGGTGCGCGCTGCCCACGCTGCCGGTGCCGGCCAGCAAGGCGTTGTTGGTCATCTGGATGTCGCCGCCCAGCGCACCGGTTACCTCCAGCATGCCGCCGTTGACGACGGTGGTGCCGGTGAAGGCGCTGCTGTCGCCGGTCAGGGTCAGGAAATGACGCCCCTGGCGCAGGGTGCCGCTGCCGCTGAACTGGCCGGCGTACTGCAGCACGCGGGTGGTGTCGGTCTCGAAGGTGGCACCGCTGCCGATCTCGATGTTGCCGCCGTTGAGCGCGTTGCCGGTCACGCGCAGGGAGCCGCCTTCCACGCGTGTCTCACCTACGGTGCCGCCGCCCAAGGTCAGCGTGCCCGCATCGCGCTTGACCAGCGTAGTGCTGCCGCTGCCGCTCACGTTGCCGGCCAAGGTGGCGCTGGTACCGCTGGCGACGGTCACCGCCACCTCGCCCAGCATCTGCACCGAGTTGTTGAACGCCACGCCATCGGCCAGGCCCAGCGTGGTGCCATCGGCCAAGCCCAGCCAGCCACCGCCGAGTGCCGCGGTATGCTGCAGGTTCACCGTCCCCGCGTCCACCTGCAGGGCACCCGTCCAGCCCGTGCTTTCGCCGCGCAGCGTCAGTTCACCGGTGCCGGTCTTGAGCAGCGTGCCGGTGCCCGAGAACGCGCGACTCGCCGTCAGGCTGCCGTCCACGTCGAAGGTCGAGTTGGCGCTGAGCAGTACGGCCGTATCCAGGTTCATCGCGCTACCCGTGCGCAGGGTGCCCCCCGCCATGTCGAAGCGGCTGGTGCCCGCGCCATTGAAGAGCACCGGGTTGCTGCTCTGGGTGCCAACGATCATCAACGCGTTCGGGCCCACCGTGATCGTGCCGCTGGCACCGGTGTTGCTGGCCAGGATGATGCCGCCGCCGATCTCGGCCGTGGCACCTTGGGTCACGGTGAAGCTGCCCTGGCCGGCTTCGCCCACGCTGAGCGAGCTGCTGATCCAGCTCGAGCCCGCACCGGCCACGAGAATGTCGCCGCGGCTGCCCGAGAACTCCCCCATCAATGCGTGGCCGACCGTCGCGCTGGCACCGTCATGAACCTCGTAGGTGCCTTGGCCCATGCGGCCGACCGTCAAGCTGCCAGTGTAATCGGCGGCGCTGCCGGTGCCGCTCACCTTGATCCGGCCCTCGCTGCCGACCTGGTTGCCGACAATGGCATCGTGCCCGTTGAGACTGCCGCCCCAGGTGACTTCGACGGTGCCGATGCCCGCTTGGCCGGCGAACAGGGTGTTGCCGGTGTTCCACGTGCTGTCAGCGCCCGCGATCCGCACCGAGCCGGTGCTGCCGCCCATCGAGGCGATGTAGCTTTCGCCGTCGATGGTCATGCTGCCGCCATTGAGGATCGACAGCTCGCCCGTGCCGAAGTGGCCCACGCCGATGCTGCGGCGGGCGTTCCACTGCGAACCGGGGCCATTGATAAGCGCCACGCCCCTCGAATCCGCCTGGGTGCCCATGTACAGGGTTTCGGTGTCCAGCCTGCCGCCCGCGAAGATATCCAGCCGACCGGCGAGGGTTCTGCCGATGTGCACTTCGTCGGCATCGGGCACGTGAGTGCCGGTGATTCGCACGCCACCGTTATTGACATAGACCATGTCGTCGGCGGTCGGGACGCCGTTGTTCCAGCTGCTGCCGACGTTCCACTCGGTGCCCGGTGGCCCAACCCATACCGTAGTGACGGCCAAGGCTGCCGGTGCCATGCAGGCCAGCGTGATACCAGTGAACAGAGGGGCCAGGCGCGGTGTGCGGCGGCGCTCGGTGCGGGCCACGCCACGGCCGCCACGGGCCACTTCCGATACCACCTGCACGCACTTCAGCGCGTGATTGAAGACCACCCGATACACATGATTCACAAGCCAACCCCTGTTTGAATGAAGACGGATCCCTGAATTGGCAATAACGGCCGCGGGCTGAACGGCTTTAGGGTTAAATTTCACGTCATCTGAACAATTCAAGGAGCCTGGTCCCAATTCAGCGTATTGGCCAAAATTGACAGGGGCAGCAGTCGGGTCCTCCGGCATGGGCCAGGGCCGCTTCGCCAGCCTTACAATGGAAGGCTGTCGTTCCCCTCACACTTGCCTGGAGTAAGCGATGTTCCCGCGTGACGTCCGCATCGAAACCTACGATCCCGAACTGGCCAAGGCCATTGCCGCTGAAACCCAGCGCCAGGAAGACCATGTCGAGCTGATTGCCAGCGAGAACTACACCAGCCCGGCGGTGATGGAAGCCCAGGGCAGCCAGCTGACCAACAAGTACGCCGAGGGCTACCCGGGCAAGCGTTACTACGGTGGCTGCGAATACGTGGACATCGCCGAGCAGCTGGCCATCGACCGCCTCAAGCAGCTGTTCGACGCTGACTACGCCAACGTGCAGCCGCACAGCGGCTCGCAGGCCAACCAGGCCGTGTACTTCGCGCTGCTGCAGCCGGGCGACACCATCCTGGGCATGAGCCTGGCCCATGGCGGTCACCTGACCCACGGCGCCAAGGTCAATGCCTCGGGCAAGCTGTTCAACGCCATCCAGTACGGCGTCGACGAAGCCGGCCTGATCGACTATGACGAGGTCGAGCGTCTGGCGCTGGAGCACAAGCCGAAGATGGTCGTCGCCGGTTTCTCGGCCTACTCGCAGGTCATCGACTGGGCGCGCTTCCGCGCGATCGCCGACAAGGTCGGTGCCTACCTGTTCGTGGACATGGCGCACGTGGCCGGTCTGGTCGCGGCCGGTGTCTACCCGAGCCCGCTGCCGCACGCCCACGTGGTCACCTCGACCACCCACAAGACCCTGCGCGGCCCGCGCGGCGGCATCATCATCGCCAAGGGGGCAGGCGAAGAGCTGCAGAAGAAGCTGCAGTCCATCGTGTTCCCGGGCATCCAGGGCGGTCCGCTGATGCACGTCATCGCCGGCAAGGCCGTGGCCTTCAAGGAAGCACTGGAGCCGGGCTTCAAGGCCTACCAGCAGCAGGTGGTCAAGAACGCCCAGGCGATGGCCAACACGCTGATCGCGCGTGGCTACAAGATCGTCTCCGGCGGTACCCAGAACCACCTGATGCTGGTCGACATGATCGGCAAGGATGTCTCGGGCAAGGATGCGGAAGCCGCGCTCGGCCTGGCCCACATCACCGTCAACAAGAACTCGGTGCCCAACGACCCGCGTTCGCCGTTCGTGACCTCGGGCCTGCGCCTGGGCACCCCGGCAGTGACCACGCGTGGTTACCTGGAACAGGACTGTGTGGACCTGGCCAACTGGATCGCCGACGTGCTCGATGCCCCGGCCGACGAGGCCGTGATCGCCCGCGTCCGCGACGCGGTCAGCGCGCAGTGCCGCAAGTACCCGGTCTACGGCTGATATGGATGAGGGCCGGCAACGGCGTACCTACGCCGTGCTGGCCCTGATCTGCGGCATCGTGGGGATGGCCGGCGGCGGCACCTTCGCCGCCATCGGGGTCTGGGTCGCGTTCGTCGAACCGGCCTATCTCGATCGCGCCTCGCGCCTGTTGATCGGGGGCTGGGGCAGTGCGGGCCTGATCGGGGTACTCGGCTGGCTGTGGTTGAGCAGCCGCTATCTTCGAGCGGGACGCACCGGCCTGCGTGACAGCGGGCCCTGGCCGTGGGCGGCCTTGGGTCTTGGAGCACTGGCCGCCGTGGCGGTCGTCGGCATGGCGTTGTGGCAGGCCGCCGCCAGTCCAACGGCGCTGGTCCTGCTGCTGGCGGGGCCGCCACTGCTGCTGCCGGCGGTCATGCTGGTGCGGCTGCGGCGAACCCAGGGCACCTGACCGGATGGAGGCCCATCGCACACAGCGGCGCGGAATGCTGCTGCACGCGGGTGTGTTTGGACTCCCGCATGCCCTGGCGGCGTTTGTCGTGGTGGGGCTCTGCCTGCGTGACGTGCTCCACCAGTACGGTGGGCCGGGCGACGCGCCGGGCTGGGCAGCGGCATGGTTCGGCACGGCCAGTCTCATCGTCCTGATCTGGCTCATCCTTGCCCGGTGCTGGTGGCAGGGCGGCCCGGTCGCCCTTCGGGCCGCCTCGACGGCATGGTGGGCGGGTCTGATCGCCGCCCTCGTCGCAACGGGCATTGTCTGGGCCGGTCTGCTGCGGTCGATCTTCCACGTTCATCTGTTCGACGGCGCCTTGCCCGCGGCGGTCGTCCTCCTGATGGCAGGCCTGCCGCTGTTCTCCTGTACGGCGCACCTGCTGTGGTTGCGTCGGCGCGTCACCTAGACAGGGCTGGACTCTCCCCCCGTCCATTTGCTGTAGCCGGTCCCTCTCAGGTACCGTTGCGACGCTGCCGTGACCACGGCATGACGTTTTCCCGATGTAAGGCGTTCCATGTACTGTCCGTTCTGCCAGCATGCCGACACCCGTGTGATCGACTCGCGCGTCTCTGAAGACGGCGCGACGATCCGGCGTCGCCGCGAGTGCGAGGCCTGCAACGAGCGCTTCAGCACCCTGGAAACCATCGAACTGAAACTGCCGGCGATCGTGAAAAGCGACGGCAGCCGCGAGGCCTTCGATGCCCGCAAGGTCCGCAGCGGCTTTGATCGCGCGCTGCAGAAGCGCCCAGTGCCCGAAGACAAGATCGAATTGGCGGTGCGCGCGGTGATGCAGCAGGCGCGTATCTGCGGTGAGCGCGAAATTCCGTCGATCAAGGTCGGCGAGTTCGTGATGAACGAGCTGCGCAAGCTCGACCATGTCGGCTACGTGCGTTTCGCGTCGGTGTACCGCAGCTTCGAAGACGTCGCCGATTTCCGCGAAGAAATCGAGAAGCTCGAGCGCGAGCTGCCCTCCAGCACCGAACAGCTGCAGCTGCTTGGCGATGTGATCGCGCTGACCAAGAAAAAGAAAGGCTGAGCCTGCGCCGCATCGCGGCCACCACGGCTGAGCTACCATCGCGGCTGCCTGCCGCCGGACGCTCACCGCCATGACTGAATTTACCGCTCTCGACCACCAGCACATGGCGTATGCGCTGCGCCTGGCCGAGCGCGCCGCGTACACCGCGCGGCCCAATCCGATGGTCGGCTGCGTGATCGCACGCGATGAGGTGGTGGTCGGCGAGGGTTGGCACCAGCGCACCGGCGGCCCGCACGCGGAAGTGTTCGCGCTGCGCCAGGCCGGCGAACAGGCCCGCGGCGCCACTGCCTACGTGACCCTGGAGCCGTGCGCGCACCACGGTCGCACGCCCCCGTGTGCACTGGCCTTGATCGAGGCAGGGGTGACACGCGTGGTGGCGGCGATGCGCGATCCCTTCCCGAAGGTCGATGGCGGTGGCTTCGTGCTGCTGCGCGAGGCGGGTATCGAGGTGGCCGAAGGCCTGATGGCCGCCCAGGCGCGCGAACTCAACCACGGGTTCCTCTCACGCATCGAGCGCGGGCGCCCCTGGGTGCGGGTGAAGCTCGCGGCCAGTCTGGACGGCCGTACCGCGATGGCCGATGGCAGCTCCAAATGGATCACCGGTGAAGCCGCCCGCGAGGACGTGCAGCACTGGCGTGCACGGGCCGGTGCGATTCTCACCGGCGCGGCGACCGTGTTGGCCGATGACCCGATGTTGACCGTGCGGCTGGCCGATACCGAGGTAGTGCCGCCGTTGCGGGTGGTGCTCGATACGCGGCTGCGCTCTTTGGAATGCGCACGTGTGCGCGAGGGTGGGGCGCCGACGCTGTATGTGCACGACGCCGCGGTCAGCCCGCCGGATGCCGCCGATGCGGAGTTCGCCAGCGTGCCCAGCCATGACGGTCGTCTGGATCTGGGCGCGGTGTTGGCGCTGCTCGCTGAGCGCGGCATCAATGAAGTGCATACCGAAGCCGGCGCCACCTTGGCCGGTGCGTTGCTGGCCGGTGGCTGGGTCGACGAACTGCTGCTGTACCAGGCGCCCACGCTGCTCGGCGAGCATGGACTGCCGCTGCTGTCCGGCCTGGGTATCCATGCGATGGACCAGCAGCGCCGGCTGCGGGTGCTGGACAGGCGCCAAGTGGGTGAGGACCTCCGCCTGTTGCTGCGCCCATAAAAAACGGGCCCCTTGCGGGACCCGTTCGATCATGGCGCGGCGCGGACGCCGCAGCCCGATCAGTAACCGACGTGTGTGCCCTCATATCCACGGGGCGCAGCACTCAGCGGGCTAACTTAACACTTATTTAACTTAAAGCCCCCAGTCAGGGTGCCCTGTTACACTAGCCGCGCCGGTCCGCCGGTACACAAACGTCTTCAGGGCGGGGTGCGATTCCCCACCGGCGGTAGGTGCGCAAGCACGAGCCCGCGAGCGCTTCCCGGTCCCCGGGAAGGTCAGCAGATCCGGTCCGATGCCGGAGCCGACGGTATAGTCCGGATGAAAGAAGACGGTGCGGCCGGGCCTTGCGCTCGGCGTGCACCTATATGCCTTGCGGCGTTTTTCGCTCACTTTCCGCGGAGAACGTTCCTTGTTTACTGGAATCATCGAAGGCGTCGGCCGTCTGGCCGCACGCGACACCCTTGGCGGCGATGTCCGCTTCACCTTTGACGTGGGCACCCTGCCGTTCGAGAACGTGCAGATGGGCGAGAGCATCGCCATCAACGGGGTCTGCCTCACCGTCATCGCGTATGACGCCACCCGCTTCCAGGCCGACGCCTCCACCGAGACGCTGGGCCTGACCACGCTGGGGCAGCTGGCCGACGGCGCCGTCATCAATCTCGAACGCGCGATGCGCCCGACCGATCGCCTGGGTGGCCATCTGGTCAGCGGCCATGTCGATGGCCTGGGCCAGGTGTTGTCGGTGCATGACGATGCACGTGCCCAGCGCTGGCGCTTCGCCGCGCCGGCCGCGCTGCTGCGCTACATCGCCAAGAAAGGCTCGATCTGCGTGGACGGGGTCAGCCTGACCGTCAACGACGTGGACGAGCAGGGCTTCGAGGTCGCCCTCATCCCGCACACCGTCGCCAACACCGCCTTCGCCGCTACTGCCGTGGGCAGTGCCGTCAATCTTGAAATCGATCTGGTCGCCCGTTACGTCGAACGTTTGTTGGGTGCAGGAGCACGCGCATGAATTTCGCCCCCATTCCCGAGATCCTCGAGGACATCCGCCTCGGCCGCATGGTCGTCATCGTCGATGACGAAGACCGTGAGAACGAAGGCGACCTGATCATGGCCGCCGAGCTGGTCAAGCCCTCGGACATCAACTTCATGGTCACCCATGGCCGTGGCCTGGTGTGCCTGCCGCTGACCCGCGAGCGTGCGGCCGACCTCGGCCTGGCACCGATGGTGCAGGCCAATACCGCGCAGTTCCAGACCAACTTCACGGTCAGCATCGAGGCTGCCGAAGGCGTCACCACCGGCATCTCGGCCTACGACCGCGCGCACACCATCCGCACCGCAGTGAAGCCGGATGCCAAGCCGGCCGACCTGCACCAGCCGGGCCACATTTTTCCATTGATCGCCCAGCCGGGCGGCGTGCTGACCCGCGCCGGGCATACCGAGGCCGGCGTCGATCTGGCCATGCTGGCAGGCCTGGAGCCGGCGGGCGTGCTGGTGGAGATCCTCAACCCGGACGGCAGCATGGCGCGCCGCCCGGAGCTGGAGGTGTTCGCCCGCGAGCACGGCCTGAAGATGGGCTCGATCGCCGACCTGATCGCCTACCGCCTGGCCACTGAAAAGACGGTCGAGCGTGTGGACGAACGCGAGATCGAGACCGAGTTCGGTCCGTTCACGCTGGTCACCTACCGCGACCGGATCGCCCACGACCTGCACTTCGCGCTGGTCCGCGGCACCCCGGATGCCGAGCCGACCCTGGTCCGCGTGCAGGTGGAAAACCCGTTGGCCGATCTGCTGCACTGGCGCCGCGATGATTTCGGCGTGGCCTCCACCGATGCCCTGCGCGCCATTGCCGCCGCCGAGCGTGGCGTGATGGTGGTGCTGTCGGCGCCACGCGATACCAACAGCCTGCTGGCCCGCCTGCGCCAGCAGCCGGTGCCGGTGGTACCGGGCAAGGACAAGGACGTGAGCCAGTGGCGCCGCAACGGGGCCGGTGCGCAGATCCTGTCCGACCTGGGCCTGGGCAAGCTGCGCGTGCTGGGCACCCCCCGCCGCCAGGTGGGCCTGGCCGGGTATGGCCTGGAAGTGGTCGAGACGGTGGAGAACACGTCATCGCAGGCGCGCTGACGTCGCGCCGCTTCGCGGCAGCCCCCTGACTCAGGGGGCTTTTGCACCCGACCCGTCCCCTGACGCGCGGCGACCCGGCTACACGCGGCCATGCGCTAGAATATTCACCTATTAAATGGACCCCACGCCGAACATGAGCCATTACGAAGGCGACCTCCGTACTCCGGAAAAGGCCCGTTTCGCCATCCTCGCCAGCCGCTGGAATGCCCGCATCACCGACGTGCTGGTGGCCGGTGCACGCCAGAGCCTGGCCGGTAACGGGATCGACGAGTCCGCCATCGATGTGATCCGCGTGCCTGGCGCGTGGGAACTGCCGCTGGTCGCCGCGCGTCTGGCCGCTGCCCATCAGCATGCCGCGATCATCACCCTGGGCTGTGTGATCCGCGGCGATACCCGCCATTACGAACACGTGGCCGACCGCTGCGCCGAGGGCCTGATGCGCGTGCAGCTGGACTTCGGCGTGCCGGTGCTCAATGGCGTGTTGGCGGTGGAACGTGTCGAGGATGCCGAAGCCCGCGCGGGTGGCAGCCACGGCAACAAGGGTGAGGAAGCCGCACTGACGGCGTTGGAAATGGTCAATCTTCTGGAGCAGCTGCCATGAACAAGTCAAACCAGGGCAAGCCCTCCGGTAAACCCGTCCGCCGTGATGGCGTCGACCCCGTGCTGCGTTCGCGCGCGCGTCGTCGTGCCCTGCAGGCAATCTACGCGTGGCAGATCTCCGGTGGCAACGCGCAGAGCGTGATCGCCCAGTTTGCCCATGAACAGGCCCGCGAAATCGCGGATCTGGCCTACTTCGAAGCGCTGGTGCATGGCGTGCTCGACAACCGCAAGGATCTGGATGCGGCGCTGGACCCGTACCTGGATCGTGGGATCGAGGAAGTGGACGCGATCGAACGCGCCGCGCTGCGCGTGGCCGCCTATGAGATGCGCTTCCGCTTGGACGTGCCGTACCGCGTCGTGATCAACGAAGCGATCGAATCGGCCAAGCGCTTTGGCTCCGAGCACGGCCACACCTACGTCAATGGTGTGCTCGACCGGGCCGCGGTGGAATGGCGCAAGGTCGAATCGGGTCACTGATCCGCCCCGTGTCCCTTGCCGAATTCGCTCTGATCGACCGCATCCGTGCGCGCACCACCGCGCGCGCCGATGTCGTGCTCGGCATCGGCGATGACGCCGCGCTGCTGCAGCCGCGTGCGGGCGAACAGCTGGTGATCACCACCGATACGCTCAACAGCGGCGTGCATTTCCCGGTCGAAACCCCGGCCTACGACATCGGCTGGAAAACCCTCGCGGTGAACCTGTCCGATCTCGCCGCGATGGGCGCCCGCCCGGCGTGGTGCACCTTGGCGCTGTCCTTGCCGGACGCCGACGCGGACTGGATCGAAGCCTTCGCCGATGGCTTCTTCGCACTGGCTGACGAGCACGACATCGTGCTGGTCGGTGGTGACACCACGCGCGGGCCGCTGTCGCTCTCGGTGACCGCGCTGGGCCAGGTCGCGCCCGGCCAGGCGCTGCGTCGCGACCGTGCCCAGTTGGGGGATGACATCTGGGTCAGTGGCACGCTGGGCGATGCCGCCGGTGCACTGCGCCTGTGGCAGCAGAACCGCTTGAAAGTGGCGGTGGCCACGCTGCTCAGCGATGACGAAACGCTGCGCGAGCGCCTGCTGCGTCCGATCCCGCGGGTCACGCTCGGCCTGCGCCTGCGTGCCTACGCGCATGCGGCCGTGGATATCTCCGATGGCCTGCTGTCCGATCTGGGCCACATCGCGGCACGCAGCGGTGTGCGCGCGGAAGTGGAGGCCGATGCATTGCCGATCTCGTCGGCGCTGCGCGAGCAGCTCGGGCGCGAGGGTGCCCGCGACTGCGCGCTGCGTGGCGGCGACGATTACGAGCTGTGCTTCACCGTCGCGCCGTCGCAGCGTGATGCGATCCATGCCTTGTCGGCGTCACTGGGTTTGCCGCTGACCCGGATCGGCCGGATCGTGGAAGGACAGGGCGTGCACTGCGCCGATGCCGACGCCACCGACGGTGGCTACGAGCACTTCTCCGAACGTCGCTGACGCCCATCACACCGGCGGCAGCACCTTGCCCGGGTTGAGAATTCCCTCCGGATCCAGCGCACCCTTGATCGCGCGCATCGCCGCCAGCGTGGCCGGCGTGAACGCCTGTGCCATGAAATCGCGCTTGGCCAGGCCGATGCCGTGTTCGCCGGAGAGCGTGCCGCCCAGTGCCAGGGTCAGCGCGAACACGCGCGGCAGCGCCGCATGGGCGCGTGCGTTCTCGCCGGCATCGTCCGGGTGGTAGAGGATGTTGACGTGCAGGTTGCCGTTGCCGGCATGGCCGAAGGTGACGATCGGCAGATCGAACTCCGCCGATAGTGCCTGCACCCCGGCGACCAGCGCGGGAATGCGCGAGACCGGTACCACCACGTCTTCGTTGATCTTGCCCGGTGCGATGCTGCGCAGCGCCGGTGACAGCGCCTTGCGCGCGGCCCACAGGGTTTCGCGCGCGCTGCCTTCCATCGCCACATCCAGCGCGATCAGACCGTCGCCTTCGGCGGCCGCCGCGAGGGCCTGCAGCAGGTAGGGCAGGGTGTCGTGGTCGCCGTCGGCCTCCACCAGCAGCATCGCGCCGGCCTCTGGCACGTCAGCACCATTGCGACGCAGCAGTTCGAGGCTGCGCGCATCCATGAATTCCAGGCGCGTGGGCACCACCGGTTGCGCCATCAGGCGCGACACCGCCTGCGCGGCGGCATCCGCATCGCGGTACAGCACGCGCAGCCCCGCCTGCGTCACCGGCAGCGGGGTCAGCTTCAAGGTCGCTTCCACGATCAGCGCCAGCGTGCCTTCGCTGCCCACCAGCAGATGGGTCAGGTCGTAGCCGGTGGCGTCCTTGGTGTACGGGCCGCCGCAGGTGATCAGTTCACCGGCGCCGGTGACCGCCACGAGGCCGAGCACGTTGTCGCGGCTGGTGCCGTACTTCACCGCGCGCGGGCCGCCGGCATTGCAGGCCAGGTTGCCGCCGATGCTGCATATCTCCGCACTGGAGGGGTCCGGCGGCCAGAACAGGCCGTGCGGCATCAGCGCCTGCTGCAGGTCGCCGTTGAGCACGCCGGGTTCGACCACCGCGCAGCGGTCGCCGGGCTGGATGGCGAGGATACGGTTCATCCGCGCGAACGAGAGCACGATGCTGCCTTCCATCGGCACGGCAGCGCCGGTGGTGCCTGTGCCTGCGCCACGCGCGACCAGGGCGATGCGATGTTCGCGGCAGGCGCGGACCAGCGCGACCACCTGCTCGCGATCGCGCGGGAAGGCGACACCGGCCGGCAGCGTGTGCCGCCACGAGTTGTCCTGCGCATGTGCCTCGAGCGCGCGGTCATCGGTGCGCCAGCCGTCCTCACCGAGCAGGGCATGCAGGGTGGCAACGAACGCCGTGGGCAGGGCAGGGGTCATCATCAGGTCCGGGAATCAACAGGGGCACGTTGGATCGCGCGCCAGCCGATCACGGCCAGCGCCAGTGGCAGCCACACCCAACGCAGTTCGGAAAGGACGGTCGCCATCCCGCGCGCGCTGAAGAATTGCGGCGCGAAGGGCGAGACGCGGATCGGGCGCCACGGGGCGAAGAAGCGTTCGCCGCTCCATGGCCACCACAGCGCGACGCCAAGGCCGCCGGAGGTGAATGCATCCAGCAATGGATGCGACAGCGCGCACAGGCCGACGAACGCAGCCGCCTGCACCGCCGTGGCGCGCAGGCGCCGGTGCAGCAGCGCGGCGAGCACGGCCATCAGCGCGGCGAATAGGATCGAATGGCTGGCGCCCCGATGGCCGAAGCTGTCGGCGTAGGGAATGTGCAGCGCGAAGGCGAGCACGTCCGCATCCGGCAGCATGGCCGCGACCACGCCGGCGGCCAGCAATGGCGTGGAGATGCGGCCGCGATCCGCGCCGCACCACAGCGCCAGCGGAATGGCGGCGTGGGTAAAGATCGAGGGCATCAGCAGTCTTCCAGCCGGAACGCGTCGCGCAGCCAGTTCAGCTGCGGGGGCTCGCCGGCGGCTTCGACGACATCGAAGCGACACGGCTGCTCGGCCAGCCAGGGATGCGACTGCAGAAACAACTGCGCGGCGATCACCAGCTTGCGTCGCTTGCGCCGGTCCACCGAGGCCGCGCCGCCGCCGAAGCGGGCGTCCGCGCGGTAGCGGACTTCCACGAACACGACGACATCACCGTCGCGCATGATCAGGTCGATCTCACCGCGGCGATACCGCGCATTGGTGGTGACCGGGCGCAGCCCGGCCTCACGGAGATGGTGCTGCGCGGCAGCTTCCACCGCCGCGCCACGTACCGCGCGCCCGGTGGGCACGTGGCTCAGTTGCTGCTGGCGATCGGCATCGGCCGGCCGCCGCTGAAGGTCGACCACGCCGGCACCCGCAGTACGTTGCCGTTGCTGTCCAGGAACAGGGTGCCGGTGGCGCCGGCCAGGCCGCCTTCAGTCGCGACCTTGTCCAGGTACGCGCTGATCTTCCACGCATCGAAACCGAACGCGAACAGGCGACCGGAGGCGCCGCGCGCCGAGGGCAGGATCTGCCCGGCGGTGGAGGCGGCCGGCAGGCCGGGCACGCCGCGCACGTTCCAGGCTTCGTTCGGATAGACGATGCCGTCCAGCGCCATGTCTTCTTCCGGCTTGCCGGCACCGACGGTCAGCTGCGAGGTGCCGACGCGGCTGGCGCCACCGGCACCGGCCAGCGCCAGCTGCGGGGTCAGTGCACGCGCCTGCGGCGCCTTCACCGCCAGCAACACACCGTCGATGGCGCCGGCCGCACGCACCTGCGCGCCGATGTCGCCGACCGTGTCGCTCACGCCGATCGTCGCCACCACCTGGCCACCGCGCTGCGCGAAGCGCTCGCGGAAGGCGGCGGCGGCGCGGCGACCGTTGTCGTCGTTGCTGTGGATCACCAGGACCTTGCTGCGCTCGCGGCCGCGCAGGTATTCGGCGGCGATGATGCCGTCGTCTTCCGGCGCCAGCGAGAAACCGGCACTGCCGGCCGGCGGGGTGTCCTTGCCGCGGTTGAGGGCCAGCACCGGCACCGGCAGGTCGCGGCGGCCGAACACGGCATCCACTTCATCGCGGCCGAGCGGGCCGACGATGAAATCGGCACCGGCGGTCACCGCCTTGTCGTAGGCGGCCACGGCACCGGCGGCGGTGCCGGCGGTATCGATGAACTGGATGTCCGGGCGGCGGCGGGTTTCACCGTAGTAACCGCTGAGCAGGCCATCGCGGACCGGCTGCGCAGCGGTGGCCAGGCGGCCACTGAGCGGCAGCAGCACGGCCATTTTCACGGGCGGGCGGTAGCCATCGCTCATCGCCGGCGGTCGCTTGCTGGTATCGAACTGCGAGGCACCTTCGCGATCGAACGGACGCGGCAGCGGCAGGCCGCGGGCGATCAGTGCACGGCCGGCGAAGTTGTACAGCGGTTCATTGGCCGGCAGCGCCGCCGCGCGGGCGCGCAGGGTGGCATCGTCCAGCGTGCCGAGCAGGCCGGCGATGGCCTGCTGGTTGTCGCTGCGTGCCTTGCCGGTCAGTGCAGCGTGCGCACGGGCGCGTTCCAGCGCGGCACCGAGGTTGTCGCCGGTGGCCTGCAATGCGTTGGCGCGGGCCAGGTGCCAGCGGGTGCGCAGCGAGGGGGTGACCGCGTCGGCCGATTCTTTCAGCGCAGCCAGCGCCTGCGCCGGCTGCTTGTCGGCCAGCGCGAGTTCGGCCGTGGTCAGCTGGTAGCGCTGCAGGCTGGCGCCGCTGAGCTGGCGCGCGGTGACCTGGGCCAGCAGCGTGCGGGCGCGGGTGGCATCGCCGGCTTCGTGCCAGGCGAAGGCGGCATCGGCCAGGGCTGCGCTGCGGGCACCGCCGCGCAGGGTGTTGGCCAGTGCTTCCAGCTGGAGGGCCGCATCGCGCGGCTTGCCCTGCTCGATCAGCGCCAGGGCCTGGCTCTGGGCCGGCGAATCCGGCGCACTGGTGAAGCTGGTCGTGGCGCAGCCGGCAAGCAGCATCAGCGACAACGAAAGGGCGGAGATCCGTACGACGGGCTTGTTCATGATCAGGTCCATTCGATGGGGGCAGCGGCCGTGGCCGGGGAACGGTACGATTCTACCCTTGACCACGGAAGAGCCGCTGATGAGTGCTGTCCCCACGCTGTATGTCGTTGCCACCCCGATCGGCAACCTCGCCGATCTGACCCCGCGCGCGCAGGACGTGCTGCGTTCGGTGGCCGCGATCTGCGCCGAGGACACCCGTCGCAGCGGCCAGCTGCTGGCCCACTTCGGCATCCAGCAGCCGCTGGTGGCGCTGCATGACCACAATGAAGAAGCGTTGTCGCAGCGGATCGTGGCGCGCCTGCTGGCGGGCGAGTCGCTGGCGCTGGTCAGTGATGCCGGTACCCCGCTGGTCAGTGATCCGGGTTACCGCCTGGTCCGCGCCGCGCGCGAAGCCGGGATCAAGGTCAGCCCGATTCCCGGTGCCTGTGCGGCGATCGCCGCGCTCAGCGTGGCCGGCCTGCCCAGCGATCGCTTCACCTTTGAAGGCTTCCTGCCGGCCAAGGCCTCCGGCCGCCGCGAGCGCCTTCATGCGCTGGCCGGTGAAACCCGCACGCTGGTGTTCTACGAATCCTCGCACCGGATCACCGAATCGCTGGCGGACATGGTCGCCGCGTTCGGGCCCGAGCGCCCGGCGGTGCTGGCGCGCGAGCTGACCAAGCTGTTCGAAACCGTGCTGGATGGCGACCTGGCCTCGCTGCAGCAGCAGGTCGAGGCGGACGACAACCAGCGCAAGGGCGAGTTCGTGGTGATGGTGCAGGGCGCGGCCGACGATGAGGAGGCCCAGCTGGTCCAGGGCCGTCGCCTCTACGCCAAGCTCAGTGAGCACCTGCCGCCCTCGACCGCGGCCAAGCTGGCGGCCGAAATCACCGGTGCCCCGCGCAAGGCGTTGTACGGCGGGTAACCGCGACGGTCCTTGTTTTGTGGGACAATGCGCGCGGCGGAGTCGGCCAGACAGTCGCGTCATCCCTTGCGGATGCCGAGGAAAGTCCGGGCTCCACAGGGCAAGGTGCCAGGTAACGCCTGGGCGGCGCGAGCCGACGGAAAGTGCAACAGAAAGATACCGCCTACGTTTCCTTCGGGAAGCCGGTAAGGGTGAAATGGTGCGGTAAGAGCGCACCGCGAGTCTGGCAACAGACCGGCACGGCAAACCCCACCTGGAGCAAGACCAAATAGGGACCTAATGGCGTGGCCCGCGTCGGGTCCGGGTAGGTTGCTTGAGCGCTGCGGTGACGCAGCGCCTAGAAGAATGACTGTCCACGACAAAACCCGGCTTATCGGCCGGCTCCGCCGCTTTTTTCGCGATTCGCGAAAAAAGCCCCACGGTTTGCAGCGCAAACCTTGGGGCCCAGGCTGCCAGCCTCCAATTCCCCGCGCCTGACGGCGCGCCCCCTTTACTAAAGGGGGCTGTTACTCCGCTTGATTGTCCTGTGCTTCGGGTGCCCGCTGATCACGGCGCTGTCCCGATCCAGCTCAGCCTTGCGCTGCCAGCGTTGTTTCACCCACACAGACACCCTCCGCATCGAACCGCCGTTCGGTGATGAAGCCGTGGCCGTTGGCGTCCAGCGCGATGATCGTGCTGGCGCGGGTGCCGTACTCGGGGCTGCGGATGAAGGCGGACGACAGCCAGCGCTCGCGCTCCAGGCCGATGCCGGTCTCCGGCAGAGCGCTGTCGTCAGCGCGGGTCTCATCACGCAGGGCCTCCCACAGCGGAGCCAGATCGTCATTGCCGAGGTCCACCCATATGCGCAGGGCGGCGTTCAATGTCACGGTTTTCGGCCAGGGCGCGTCCAGTGGGCCGTTGGACATGCCATGGATGCCCGGCGCCAGTGACTGGCGGTGCAGGGGATGGTTGCCCAGGAACTGGCAACTATCGCGATCGGCCAGTAATAAATTGAAGGGGGCGAACTCGGCCGCGTGCCGGGCGAGCTCGTCCGCGAACAGTGCGGCCGGCGCGGCATCACGCAGATAGTCGGCCACCAGCGCCCCGCGTGAGGGGCCGGTCTGCCGGGCTTGCGGGTCACGGACATTGGTCACCACCGCCATCCGCCCCTCCGGCCCGATTCCGGCCCAGGTTCCGCCCGAGCGCAGGTCCCGGCCGGCGGCCACCCCGTCATCGGGTGCGGGCCACCGGCCCAGGGCGGCGGTCGGCCGCGCGTGGAACTCATCGCGGTTACCGGCCATCACCAGTTGCCAGCGGGGGTGGGTTTTCCAGGCAAGGGCGAGCAGACACATGCCTCACAGTGTGCCGGTTCTGCGCAGGGCGGAGGCGATGGCGACCGGGTCAGGACTGAATACGGGCAGATGTTTCACGCGGTCTCCACAGGCCTGAACTTCGGCGAAATCTCAAAAAATGAGACGAAACAGCAACTTGTGGATAAGCCTTGAACAAGTCTCTAAACATTGCTGCAAGCCCTTGATGTTCAAAGTGATTTCCCCTTCGCAAAGTTGTTGACAACCCAATCGGCACTGCTAAGGTGGGCATCAGAGGGGAAACCGGGTTTTTTGTGGTTTTTCGTGGTTCAATGTTTCACCGGGCGAAGGAAAGGTGAAAACGTCGTGTTTCAAGGCGAGACGGCCATCACTGTTGACGACAAAGGGCGCATGGCGGTTCCGACCGCGCATCGCGACCTTGTCGCGCGTGTGAGCAACAACCGTCTGGTCCTGACCTACAACCCGTTCGAGTCCGGCTGCCTCTGGCTGTACGCCGAACAGGAATGGGAACGCGTCCGTGACGACGTCATGTCCAAGCCCAACACACAGCGCGTCGTGCGCCTCCTGCAACAGAAGCTGGTCGGTTCGGCCGCGCATCTGGAGCTGGACGGCAACGGCCGCATCAGTATTCCCGCCAGCCACCGTGGTGCCGTTGGCATTGAAAAGAAGGCGGTGCTGCTCGGTATGGGCGACAAATTCGAATTGTGGAGCGAGCAGGCTCATCGTGCGTTGATCCAGCAGACGTTGTCTGACGAGGATCTCGGCGATGGGTTGCTCGACCTGAAGTTGTGAGCCGGGGTGCCCGGATGCGCGGAGCAGCGCAGACCGGTCACCTTCCGGTGTCGCAGCCGCCGGCAGGCCACCTGCCGGTCCTGTACACGCAGGTCCTGGATGGCCTGAAGGTGATCGAAAACGGAGTGTATCTCGATGGCACGTTTGGTCGTGGCGGTCACGCCCGCGGCGTGCTCGAGCAACTCGGTCCTGGAGGCCGGCTGCTGGTCATGGACAAGGATCCGGAGGCGATTGCGGTAGCCGAGCGTGATTTCGCGCCGGACCCGCGCGTCTCGATCTTCCGTGGCAGCTTCGCCGACCTGCTGCAGTGGGAGGCCACCGCCGAGGGTCTGGATGGTGTGCTGTTCGACCTGGGCGTGTCCTCGCCCCAGCTGGATGTCGCCGAGCGTGGTTTCAGCTTCGGCAAGGACGGCCCGCTGGACATGCGCATGGACCCGGACAGCGGTGAAAGTGCGGCGCAGTGGCTCAACCGCGTTGAAGAGCGCGAGCTGATGGACGTGCTGTGGACCTACGGCGAAGAGCGCCAGGGCCGCCGCATCGCCAAGGCCATCGTCGCCCGCCGCGACAAGCAGCCCTTCACCCGCACCGCCGAGCTGGCGGAGTTGATCGCCTCGGTGATGCCGCGTGGCAAGGACAAGATCCACCCGGCCACGCGCAGCTTCCAGGCGATCCGCATCCATATCAACCGCGAACTGGCCGATCTCGAAGCCGGCCTGGACGCGGCACTGGCACGCCTCAAGCCCGGTGGCCGGCTGGCGGTGATCAGCTTCCACTCGTTGGAAGACCGCATCGTCAAGCAGTTCATGAACCGCTATGCCAAGGCACCGCCGAGCAACCGCCGGTTGCCCGAGCTGGCCGCCTTCGTGCCGACACTGGACCTGCACGGTGGCGCCATCAAGGCCGAAGACGACGAGCTGGCGGTCAACCCGCGCTCGCGCAGCGCCGTGCTGCGTGTCGCCGAAAAGCGCGAGGTGGCTGGATGAGCCGCCTGCTGTTGATCGTGCTGCTGGCCTGCACCGTCGCCTCGGCGATCGGGGTGGTGTTCATGCGCCATCGCCACCGCCAGACCTTCGTGGAGCTGTCCCGGGTCGAGCGTGCGCGCGATGAGATCAACATCGAGTTCGGTCGCCTGCAGCTTGAGCAGGCCACCCTGGCCGAGGCGACCCGGGTCGACCGCGTCGCCCGCGAGCGCCTGGGCATGAAGTTCCCCGAAGCGGCCGACGTCGTGGTGATCCGGCCATGAACAAGTCCGGCCGCAACCGTGCGCGCAACAGCTTCAACCTCCGCCAGCGCCTGAAGTGGGTGGGGCTGGCGCTCGGCCTGTGCTCGGTCTCGCTGGTCGGCCGTGCCGCCTACGTGCAGATCATCAACAGCGAGTTCTACCAGCGCCAGGGCGAAGCCCGTTACCTGCGCGAACTGCCGATCAACACCTCGCGCGGCATGATCACCGACCGCAATGGCGAGCCGGTGGCGGTGTCCACCCCGGTCGCCTCGATCTGGGTCAACCCGCAGGAACTGCTGCGTTCGCCGGACCGTATCCCCGAGCTGGCGACCGCGCTGGGCATGCCGCTGGATGAGCTGACCTCCAAGCTCTCGCAGAAGGCCGATAAGGAATTCATGTACCTGCGCCGCCGGATCAATCCGGACGACGCGGAGAAAGTGGTCGCGATGAAGATTCCGGGCGTGGCCTCGCAGCGCGAGTTCCGCCGCTTCTACCCGCAGGGTGAGGCGATGGCGCACGTGCTCGGCTTCACCAACATCGACGACCGCGGCCAGGAAGGGCTGGAGCTGGCCTTCGACGAATGGCTGCGCGGCAAGGCCGGCGCCAAGCGCGTGATCCGCAACCGCAAGGGCGACACGGTGGAGAGCGATCTGCTGCGCGCCGCCGAGCCGGGCAAGGACCTCACCCTCAGCATCGACCGCCGCATCCAGTTCCTGGCCTTCAAGGAGCTGCGCAACGCGCTGATCGAGAACAAGGCCGCGGGCGGCTCGATGGTGATCATGGATGTGGCCACCGGCGAGATCCTGGCCATGGTCAACCTGCCCACCTACAACCCCAATGCCGTGGGTGGCGCTGCGCCGGACACCCGCCGCAACCGCGCGGTGACCGATCTGGTCGAGCCGGGTTCGACCATGAAGCCGCTGACCATCGCCTCGGCGCTGCAGTCCGGCGTGGTCACCAAAGACACCACGGTGGACACCAACCCGGGTTACATGGCGCTGGGCCGCTACACGATCAAGGACGTGCCGCGGAACAATGGCGTGCTCACCGTCACCGGCGTGATCACCCGCAGTTCGAACATCGGCGCGGCCAAGATCGCCGCCAAGATGCCGGACCAGGTCTTCTACGACCACATTCACAGCTTCGGTTATGGCGTCGCCCCGCACAGCGGCTTCCCGGGCGAATCGGCCGGCGTGCTGCCGCGCCCGGCGCGCTGGAGTGGTCCGTCCAAGACCACCATGTCCTATGGCTACGGCCTGAATGTCAGCCCGCTGCAGATCGCGACCGCCTACTCGGCGCTGGGCAACGGCGGCAAGCTGATCGCGCCGACCTTCGTCAAAGGCCAGCGCAACGAAGGCAAGCAGATCATCGACGAGAACATCGCCAAGGAAGTCGTGGCGATGATGGAAACCGTGGTCACCCAGGGCGGCGCCAAGCAGGCGGCGGTGCTGGGTTACCACGTGGCCGGCAAGACCGGCACCGCCCGCAAGGCCGGCCCCGGCGGTTACGAGCGCGGCCATTACAACGCGCTGTTCGCCGGCGTAGTGCCGGCCACCAACCCGCGCTTCGCCACGGTCATCGTCATCAACGACCCGCAGGGCGGCAAGTATTACGGCGGCCTGGTCTCCGCACCGGTGTTCCACAACGTCATGGAAGGCGCGCTGCGCCTGATGGACGTGCCGCCGGATGACATCGAGTCGTGGCTGGCCGCCCAGCAGTCCGGAAAGATGGGCCACTCGGCCTCGGTGCTGCCGATGCCGCCGCCGGAAACGGTGATCGCGCCCGATGCCGCCGCAGAATTCGATGCCGCGCTGCCCAGCGCGCACGCCACAGTGCCGCCCGCGCAGGGAGGCACGCAATGAGCCAGATGATGTTGCTGTCGCAGTTGCTTCCCGATGTGGTGCTGAGCCACGACCCGACCATCACCGGCCTGGTGCTGGACAGCCGCGCGGTGCGCCCGGGCAATGCTTTCGTGGCGATCGCCGGCTTCGGCGCGCATGGGCTGGGTTTTGTCGATCAGGCCCGCGCCAATGGCGCCGGGGCGATCCTGTTCGACCCGCCGGCCCCGGTCGAGCTGCCGGCACCGGCCGATGCGATTGCCGTGCCGGGCCTGCGCCACCGCATGGGCGCGATGGCCGATCAGTTCCACGGCCACCCCTCGCGCGCGATGACGATGGTCGGCGTGACCGGCACCAACGGCAAAACCTCCACCGTGCAGCTGCTGGCCCAGGCCTGGCACCTGCTCGGCACCCGCAGTGGAAGTATCGGCACGTTGGGCGTCGGACTTTATGGCGACGTGGTGCCGACCGGCTTCACCACGCCGCTGGTGCTGCAGATGCATGAGGTGCTGGCGCAGCTGCGCGACGCAGGTGCCCAGGCCGTGGCGATGGAAGTCAGCTCGCACGCGCTGGATCAGGGCCGCGTGGATGCCGTCCACTACGACGTGGCGGTGTTCACCAATCTCACCCGCGACCATCTCGACTATCACGGCGACATGGCGCAGTACGGTGCGGCCAAGGCCAAGCTGTTCCACCGCGACGGGCTCAAGGCCGCCGTGGTCAATCTCGATGACAGCTTCGGCAGTGAACTGCTGCGCACTGTCGGCGAGACCGTGCGCCCGATCGGTGTGAGTTCGCGCGGTGCCGCGCAGGCCACCCTGCGCGCCGATTCGCTCACCCTGGACGGTCGGGGCATCGCCTTCGATCTGGTCGTGGACGGTCAGCGCCATCCGGTGCTGTCGCCGCTGCTCGGCCGCTTCAACGTGGACAACCTGCTGGCCGTGGCCGGTGCGCTGTATGCGCTGGACCATGCCCCGGCCGCGATCGCCGCGCTGCTCTCGCAGTTGCAGCCGATCGCCGGGCGCATGAACCGCCTGGGCGGCGAGGGCGGCCTGCCCACCGTCGTGGTCGATTACGCCCACACCCCGGATGCGCTGGAACAGGCACTGGCCAGTGTGCAGGGCCATCTGGCCGGGCGCCTGATCTGCGTGTTCGGTTGCGGCGGCGAGCGCGACACCGGCAAGCGCCCGCAGATGGCCGCCATCGCAGAACAACACGCCGACGTGGTGATCGTCACCGACGACAATCCGCGTGGCGAAGACGGCGACGTGATCGTGGCCGACATCCTGAAGGGATTTGATGCGCCCGCTGCCGTCACCGTGCAGCGTGATCGCGCCGCCGCGATCGCCACCGCGATCGGCCAGGCCGGCGCGGGCGATATCGTGCTGATCGCCGGCAAGGGCCATGAGCCCTATCAGGAGATCGACGGGGTCAAGCACGCCTTCGACGACACTGAAGTAGCCGGCCGTGTACTGGCCGCGCGCGTAGATAAAGCGGGTACGCCGCGCATGGAGGCACCATGAAGCGCACCCCGCTGTCGCTGATCGCCCACTGGGCCGGTGGCGAGATCCATGGCGAAGACACCGCCATCGATGCCATCAGCAATGACACCCGTACGCTCGCGCCGGGCAGCCTGTATGTGGCGCTGCGTGGCGAGCGCTTCGATGGCCATGACTTCGCGGCCGACGCGCTGGCACGCGGTGCCTCGGCGATGCTGGTCGAGCGACTGCTGGATGTCACCCTGCCGCAGATCGTGGTGGCCGACAGCGAGCATGCTCTGGGACGCATCGCCGCCGGCATGCAGCGTGACCGCGACACCGCGGTCTTCGCGATCACCGGCAGCAATGGCAAGACCAGCGTCAAGAGCCTGCTGCTGGCGATCCTGGAACAGGTGGCACGTGACGACCGCAAGGTGGTCTACGCCAACCCCGGCAACCGCAACAACGAGATCGGCCTGCCGCTGGCGGTGCTCGATGCCCCGGAAGATGCCGACTACGCCGTCTACGAGATGGGCGCCGGCAAGCCGGGCGACATTGCCTACCTCACCGAGATCGTGCGCCCGCACTACGCGCTGGTGAACAACATCGCCCCGGCGCATCTGGAACGCATGGGCAGCCTGCAGGGCGTGGCCACCACCAAGGGCGCGATCTACGCGGCGCTGCCTTCCGATGGCGTGGCCGTGATCAATGCCGATGACGCCTTCGGGATCTGGTTCGAACAGCACATCGTCGGCCAGCCGCCGCGCTGCCGCGTGCTGCGTTACGGCCTGGAGCACACCGCCGATGTCACCGCGCGTGCGATCCGCCCGGCCGCGCAGGGCAGCCAGTTCGTGCTGTCCACGCCGGCGGGCGATGCCGAGATCACGCTGGGCCTGCCGGGCCGGCACAACATCAGCAACGCGCTGGCCGCCGCCTCGCTGGCGCTGGCCGCGGGCATTGCGGTGGCGCAGATCGCCGCCGGCCTGGCCCGCGCCGAGCCGGTGCCGGGCCGCCAGATCGCGCACCAGCTGCCCAGCGGCGCGGTGCTGATCGATGACAGTTACAACGCCAACCCCGGTTCGCTGGCCGCCGCCATCGATGCCCTGGCCGCCTCGAAGGACGAGGGCTGGCTGGTACTGGGCGATATGCGCGAACTCGGCCCGGACGGCGAGGCGCTGCACGCCCAGGCTGGCCGCCGCGCCCGCGACGCCGGCCTGAAGCGGCTGTACACGCTCGGCCCGCTGAGCGCCGCCGCTTCGACCGCCTTCGGTGAAGGCGGCCAGCCGTTCCAGAGTCACCAGGCCCTGGCCGCCGCGCTCGCCACCGAACTGCATGCCGGCGTGCGCTGCCTGGTCAAGGGCTCGCGTGGCAGCGCCATGGACACGATCGTCAAAGCGCTGCTCGCGCAAGGAGAGGAAACCCCCAATGTTGCTTGAACTGGCCCGATGGCTGCAGCAGTTGGAGAGCCTGTTCGGGCTGTTCGGCTACCTGACCCTGCGCGGCATCCTCGCGGCGCTGACCGCCCTGTTCCTGTCGCTGTGGCTCGGCCCGGCGATGATCCGCAAGCTGGCCCAGTTCAAGGGCGGGCAGCCGATCCGTACGGATGGTCCGCAGACCCATTTCGCCAAGGCCGGCACGCCGACCATGGGCGGCTCGCTGATCCTGCTGACGATCACGCTGTCGGTGCTGCTGTGGGCTGACCTGCGCAACCGTTACGTCTGGCTGGTGCTGGCCGTGATGCTGTGCTTCGGCGCGATCGGCTGGTACGACGACTGGATCAAGATCGTCCGGCGTGATCCGAACGGCCTGAAGTCGCGCTGGAAGTACCTGCTGCAGTCGATCTTCGGTCTGGCGGCCGGTCTGTTCCTGTTCTACACCGCCGATGTCCCGGCGGCGATGACGTTCTACATCCCGATGTTCAAGTCGATCGCGCTGCCGCTGGCCGGGGTCAGCTTCGTGGCCATCGCGTATTTCTGGATCGTCGGCTTCTCCAACGCGGTCAACCTGACCGACGGCCTGGACGGCCTGGCGATCATGCCGACCGTGCTGGTCGCCTGCGCGCTGGGCGTGTTCGCCTATGCCTCGGGCAACGTGGTGTTCTCCAGCTACCTGCAGATCCCGCAGATCCCGGGGGCCGGTGAGCTGGTCATCATCTGCGCGGCGATCGCCGGTGCAGGTCTGGGCTTCCTCTGGTTCAACACCTATCCGGCCATGGTCTTCATGGGCGACATCGGCGCGCTGGCGCTGGGTGCGGTGCTGGGCACGATCGCGGTGATCACCCGCCAGGAACTGGTGCTGGTGGTGATGGGCGGCGTGTTCGTGATCGAGACGCTGTCGGTGATGATCCAGGTCGCCTCGTTCAAGCTGACCGGCAAGCGCGTGTTCCGCATGGCGCCGATCCACCACCACTTCGAACTGAAGGGCTGGCCGGAGCCGCGCGTGATCGTGCGCTTCTGGATCATCTCGGTGGTGCTGGTCCTGATCGGCCTGGCCACGTTGAAGGTCCGCTGATGAACGACCTGTCGCGCCAAGCCACCCGCCTTGAAGCCATCGGAGGCCACTTCGACAAGTGGCTGCTGGGCGCGATCATCGCGCTCACCGGGCTGGGCGTGGTGATGGTCGCGTCGAGCTCGATCGCGCTGATGAGCAGCCCGTTCTATTACCTCAACCGCCACCTGATCTTCCTGGCGGTGGGTATCGGCCTGGCGATCATCGCCATGCGCACCGAGCTCAAGAGCATCGAGCAGTACAACCAGATCCTGCTGCTGGGCTGCTTTGCGCTGCTGGTGGTGGTGTTCATCCCGGGCCTGGGCAGCAGCGTCAACGGCGCCCGCCGCTGGATCAACCTGGGCATTTCCAAGTTCCAGACCGTCGAAGCGGTCAAGGTGCTCTACATCGTGTGGCTGTCCAGCTATCTGGTCCGCTTCCGCGATGAGGTCAACGCCACCTGGCCGGCGATGCTCAAGCCGCTCGGCGTGGCCGGCGCGCTGGTGGTGCTGCTGCTGCTGCAGCCGGACTTCGGCTCGTCCACCCTGCTGCTGGCGATCACCGCCGGCATGCTGGTGCTGGGCGGGGTCAACCTGCCACGCATGTCGATGCCGATCGTGTTCGGCATGATCGGCATGACCGCGCTGGCGATCTTCGAGCCGTACCGCATGCGCCGCATCACCTCCTTCCTGGACCCGTGGGCCGATCAGCAGGGCGATGGCTACCAGCTGTCCAACGCGCTGATGGCCGTGGGCCGTGGCGAGTGGACCGGCGTGGGCCTGGGCAACTCGGTGCAGAAGCTCTACTACCTGCCCGAAGCGCATACCGATTTCATCTTCTCGGTCACCGCCGAGGAGCTGGGCTTCCTTGGCACCTGCCTGATCATCTCGCTGTATGCGCTGCTGGTCGGCCGCACCTTCTGGCTGGGCATGCGCTGCGTGGAAATGAAGCGCCACTTCTCCGGCTACATCGCCTTCGGCATCGGCCTGTGGATCAGCATGCAGAGCTTCGTCTCGATCGGGGTCAACCTCGGCATCCTGCCGACCAAGGGCCTGACCCTGCCGCTGATTTCCTCGGGCGGCTCGAGCGTGCTGATGACCTGCGTGGCGATGGGCCTGCTGCTGCGCGTCTCCTATGAACTGGACCGCGCCGAGCGCCGCCAGGCCGTGCGCATGGGCGCCGACCAGGAGGGGCCGCTGCCGGGCGACGTGCCCAAAGCCGACAGCGCCAGCGCCATCGCCGCGGCGATGCAGGACAGCGCACGCGATACCGCACCGCGTGACAGCGCCACCCGTGGCACCAGCCGCATGCAGCAGCGCATTGAACCGACCCTGGGGAGGATGGGATGAGCACGCCTCGCCTCGATCCGTCCCAGCGCCCGGTCATGATCATGGCCGGCGGCACCGGTGGGCACATCTTCCCCGGCCTGGCCGTGGCCAAGGTGCTGCGCGAACGCGGTGTGCCGGTCACCTGGCTCGGTGCCGATGGCGCGATGGAAACGCGCCTGGTGCCGCAGCACGATATCCACATCGACACGCTGGCCATCGGTGGCCTGCGCGGCAAGGGCAAGCTGGCCCTGATCGGCGCGCCGCTGCGGCTGCTGCGCGCGATCCGCGCGGCCGGTTTCCTGATCCGCGATCGCCAGCCGCGGGCGGTGATCGCCTTCGGTGGCTTCGCCTCCGGCCCCGGTGGTATCGCCGCGCGCCTGCATGGCCTGCCGCTGCTGGTGCACGAACAGAACCGCGCACCGGGCATGACCAACCGCGTGCTGTCGCGCTTCGCGCGCCGCGTGCTGGCCGGTTTCCCGGGCAGCTTCGCCCAGCGTGAGGAAGCGGTGGGCAACCCGGTGCGTGCCGAGATCGCCGCGATCACGCCGCCCGAGCTACGCCTGGCCAACCGTCAGGGCCCGCTGCGTCTGCTGGTCCTCGGCGGCAGCCAAGGGGCACGCGTGCTCAACAACGCGGTGCCCAAGGCACTGGCTGCGCTGGGCGCTGGCATGCCGGTGCAGGTGCGCCACCAGAGCGGCGAGAAGCTGCATGCCGAGGCGCTGCAGGCGTACGCCGATGCCGGTGTGCAGGCAAGCGTGGAACCGTTCATTGCCGATATGGCCGAGGCGTTCGCCTGGGCCGATCTGGTGGTGTGCCGCTCCGGCGCCTCCACCCTGGCCGAGCTATGCGCGGTCGGCGTGGGCAGCGTGCTGGTGCCGTTCGCCGCGGCCGTCGACGATCACCAGACCCGCAATGCGGAGTATCTGGTCGAGCGCGGCGCCGCGGTGTTGCTGAAGCAGGATGAAACGCTGGCGACGCAGCTGGAAGGCGTGTTGCGCGAATTGTCCGAACATTCCGCCCGACGCATGCAGATGGCCCATGCCGCGCGTGCCCTGGCCAAGGTCGATGCCGCTGAGCGCATCGCCGACATCATTCTCGAGGAATCCAAATGAACACCGCTACGCGCGCCAGCCTGGCGCGAGGCCGCGCATGATCCGCCGCCTCCACGACACCAACGACCTGGTACGCGCGTTCCCGCGCGTGCACTTCGTCGGCATCGGCGGCACCGGCATGAGCGGCATCGCCGAAGTGATGCTGACGCTGGGCTATGAAGTGTCCGGTTCGGACAATGCCGACAACGCCGCGACCCGTCGCCTGGCCGGCCTGGGTGCGCGCGTGATGCGCGGCCACTCGGCGGCCAACGTGCTCGGCACCGATTGCGTGGTCGTCTCCAGTGCGATCCGCGATGACAACCCGGAACTGATGGAAGCGCGCAGCCAGCGCATTCCGATCATGCCGCGCGCGGCGATGCTGGCCGAACTGATGCGCTTCCGCCGCGGCATCGCGGTGGCCGGCACGCACGGCAAGACCACCACCACCAGCCTGACCGCTGCCGTGCTGAGTGAAGGCGGGCTGGACCCGACCTTCGTGATCGGCGGCCAGCTGCTCGCCGCCGGTGCCAACGCCAAGCTCGGCGGTGGCCAGTGGCTGGTGGCCGAAGCCGACGAGAGCGATGGCAGCTTCCTGCGCCTGAACCCGCTGGTCTCGGTGATCACCAACATCGATTCGGACCACCTGGAAAACTACGGCAACGATTTCGCCCGCGTCCAGGCCGCGTTCGCCGAGTTCCTGCAGCGCCTGCCGTTCTACGGGCTGGCGGTGCTGTGCATCGACGATCCGGAAGTGGCCGCATTGGCCGCGCAGACGCCGCGCCATGTCATGAGCTATGGCATGAGCAGCAACGCTGACGTGCGTGCCGAGGACGTGGTCCAGGACGGCCCGCGCATGCATTTCACCCTGCGCCTTCCGGAAGGCAGCAGCCACCCGGTGACGCTGGCCCTGCCGGGCGAGCACAACGTACTCAACGCGCTGGCCGCCGCCGCCGTGGGCTGGCAGCTGGGCGTGGCCCCGGAGGCGATCGCGCGTGCGCTGGAGAGCTTTGCCGGCATCGGCCGCCGCTTCAATGATCTGGGCATCGTCACCACGCACACCGGTGCCAAGGTCCGCGTGATCGACGACTACGGCCACCACCCGCGTGAGCTGGCCGCCGTGTTCGCTGCCGCCCGGGGCGGCTGGCCGAGCCAGCGCCTGGTCGTGGCGTTCCAGCCGCACCGTTACAGCCGTACCCGCGATCAGTTCGATGCCTTCGCCGCGGTGCTGTCCGAAGTGGATGCGCTGGTGCTGAGCGAGGTGTACCCGGCCGGCGAAGCGCCGATCCCGGGCGCCGATTCGCGTTCGCTGGCCCGCGCCATCCGTGCGCGCGGCCGTAGCGAGCCGGTTGTGGTCGGCAACGCTGCCGAACTGGCGCACGTGCTGCCCGATGTCCTGCAGGACGGGGATCTGCTGCTGATGATGGGGGCCGGCGACATCGGCTACATCGCCCAGCAGATCGCCGGCGAAGGCTTCCAGGAGACCCCGGCCGCATGAACGCGCTGACCTTCCCGCCGCTGCGCCTCACCGACCCGGCCATGTTCGGCCGCGTCGGCGTGCTGCTGGGTGGCACCTCCAGCGAGCGCAACGTCTCGCTGGATTCCGGCCGCAACGTGATCGAAGCCCTGCGCGCGCGCGGCGTCGATGCGATCGCGGTCGATGGCATCCCGGCGCTGGCGCTGGCGCTGGTCGAGAAGCGCTTCGACCGCGTCTTCAACATCCTCCACGGCCATAACGGCGGTGGCGAAGATGGCATCGTGCAGGGCCTGATGGAAGCCTTCGGCGTGCCCTACACCGGCTCGGACGTGCTCGGCTCGGCGCTGAGCATGGACAAGATCCGCACCAAGCAGGTATGGCTGTCGCACGGCCTGCCGACCCCGCGCTTCATCGCGCTGGACCAGGCCTCCGATGTCCACGCCGCTGCGGCCGAACTCGGCCTGCCGGTGGTGGTCAAGCCGGCCAATGAAGGCTCCAGCGTCGGCATCAGCCGCGTGGTGGAAGAGGCCGGGCTGGACGAGGCGGTCGCGCTGGCGGTGCGTTACGACGGTCAGCTGCTGATGGAGCAGATGGTGGTCGGCGACGAGTTGACCGTGGCGATCCTGGGCGACCAGGCGCTGCCGTCGATCCGCATCGTGCCCAAGGGGCAGTGGTACGACTACAACGCCAAGTACATCGCCGAGGACACCCAGTACCTGTGCCCGGGCCTGGAGGGCGAGGATGAAATCGAGATCCGCCGCCTCGCACTGGCCGCGTTCCGCGCCGCCGGTTGCCGTGGCTGGGGCCGGGTGGACGTGATGCGCGACCGCAGCAGCGGCCGCTTCTACCTGCTGGAAGTGAACACCGCGCCGGGCATGACCAGCCATTCGCTGGTGCCCAAGTCGGCCAGCCAGGCCGGAATCGGCTTTGAAGAGCTGGTCTGGCGGGTGCTGGAACAGACCCTGCCGGGTCACGCCGCTCAGGAGCACAGCCACGCATGAACGCGGTGCTGCGCATCTTCGTCTGGTTGCTGGCCCTGTCGGTCGTGGCACTGCCCGTGGTGGCGGTGCTCAACGGCTGGGTCGGTGCCGAGCGGTGGCCGTTGGCCAAGCTGCGTGTGCACGGTGAGTTCAAGCGGGTGCCGGCCGAGCAGCTGCAGCAGGTGGTGCTGCCGTATGCGAAGTCCGGCTTCTTCGCGGTCAAGCTGCAGGATGCGCAGGACGCCATCGAAACGCTGCCGTGGGTGGAGAGCGCGCAGGTCCGCAAGCAGTGGCCGGACGTGCTGGAAATCACCTTGGTCGAGCACAAACCGTTCGCGCGCTGGGGCCATGACCGCCTGCTCTCCGAGCAGGGCAAGCTGTTCGCCACCCCGAAGAAGCTGCAGGACCTGGAGCTGCCCGACCTGGATGGGCCGGACAGCCAGACCGAAGAAGTGGTGGCGCTCTACAACGATGCGCGCGCGCTGTTCGCGCCGGCCGGGGTGGACGTCAAGCGGGTCACCATGGATGCACGCGGCAGCTGGTCGCTGGTGCTGAGCAACGGCACCGAAGTGGTCGTTGGCCGCGATGATGCCCGCTCGCGCCTGCAGCGGTTCGTACGCGTACTGCCGCAGCTGGCCAATCAAGCGGCGCCGATCGAGCGCGCCGACCTCCGATACACCAATGGTTTCACGCTGAGCTGGGGTACCCCGGCTCCGGCCGCACCGGCCACGCCGGCCAATGTGGCGCACAGGACGCAGGACAGGACATGAATCGCAAGGGTGACAAATCACTGATCGTCGGTCTGGATATCGGCACCTCCAAGGTGGTGGCGCTGGTCGGCGAGTACTCGCCGGGCAATCCGATCGAGGTCATCGGGATCGGCTCGCACGAATCGCGCGGTCTCAAGCGCGGCGTGGTGGTGGATATCGAATCGACCGTGCAGTCCATCCAGCGTGCGGTCGAAGAAGCCGAGCTGATGGCCGGCTGCGAAATCCGCTCGGTGTACGCCTCGATCTCCGGCAACCATGTGCAGTGCAAGAACTCGCCCGGCATCGTGCCGATCCGCGACGGCGAAGTGACCTGGGGCGACCTGGATCGCGTGCTGGATGCGGCCAAGGCGGTGGCGATCCCGGCCGACCAGAAGATCCTGCATGCGATCCCGCGCGAGTACGTGCTGGACGATTCGCAGGAAGGCATCCGCAACCCGGTCGGCATGACCGGCGTGCGCCTGGAAGTGCACGCCCACCTGGTGGTATGCGCACAGTCGGCGGCGGCCAACATCTCCAAGTGCGTGCAGCGCTGCGGTCTGCAGGTCGATGACCTGGTGCTCTCTTCGCTGGCCTCCAGCGTGGCTGTGCTGACCGCCGACGAGCGCGAGCTGGGCGTGGTGCTGGTCGACATGGGCGCCGGCACCACCGACCTGGCGGTGTTCGTGCAGGGTGCGATCTGCCACACCGCCTCGCTGCCGATCGCCGGCGACCACGTCACCAACGACATCGCGCACATGCTGCGCACGCCGACCCCGGAAGCCGAGCAGATCAAGGTGCGCTATGCCTGCGCGCTGGCCCAGCTGGCCACTGCCGAGGAAAGCATCCAGGTGCCCAGCGTCGGCGATCGTCCGCCGCGCCGGATGCCGCGCCACGCACTCGCCCAGGCGGTGCAGGGCCGCTACGAAGAGATCTTCGAGATGGTGCAGGCCGAACTGCGCCGCTCGGGTTTCGAAGAACTGGTGCGCGCCGGCATGGTGCTCACCGGCGGCGCGTCGAAGATGGAAGGCGTGGTCGAACTGGCCGAGGAAATGCTGCAGATGCCGGTGCGCGTGGGTATTCCGCAGCACGTCACCGGGCTGGGCGAAGTGGTGGGCAACCCGGTGCATGCCACCGGCGTGGGCCTGCTGCTGATGGGCAGCCAGATCGAACACCCGCGTCGCCCGTCGCTGCCCACCGGCCGCGCCGGCAGCATGTTCAAGAAACTCAAAACCTGGTTCCGCGGCGAATTCTGATCGCGGACCGCAACACGCAGTACACATGCAATAAGCGATAAGCAGTTCCCGAAAAATCCACACACCGTCCACGCAACACCGCAACAGATCGCATCACGACGTACACAGCAAGCGCATCACCCGGCCACCTGGCCGACCATTGAAGCAGGCAACACCGCCGCGGTTGGCTCTATCCGGCCCGGCATACCAACTACAACTCGCCGGCACGATGGGTGGGGAGGACAGGAGAAGGATTCTCCGAAGCCCCCGTCCCGCGTAAACGGCAACACGAGGACACGGACATGGCGCATTTCGAACTGATTGAAAAGATGGCACCCAATGCGGTGATCAAGGTGATCGGCGTGGGCGGCGGCGGCGGCAACGCCGTGGCGCACATGGTCAGCACCAGTGTGGACGGCGTGGAATTCATCACCGCCAACACCGACTCGCAGGCCATCAAGAATTGTGGTGCCAAGCTGCAGCTGCAGCTGGGTACCAACGTCACCAAGGGCCTGGGCGCAGGCGCGAATCCGGAAGTCGGCCGCCAGGCCGCGCTGGAAGACCGTGAGCGCATCATGGACGCCCTGCAGGGTGCGGACATGGTGTTCATCACCGCCGGCATGGGCGGTGGCACCGGCACCGGTGCAGCCCCGGTCGTGGCCCAGCTGGCCAAGGAGATGGGCATCCTGACCGTGGCCGTGGTCACCAAGCCGTTCCCGTTCGAAGGCCGTCGCCGCATGCAGGTCGCGCTGAAGGGCATCGAAGAGCTGAGCCAGCATTGCGATTCGCTGATCACCATCCCGAACGAAAAGCTGATCACCGTGCTGGGCCGCAACGCCACCATGATCCAGGCCTTCCGTGCCGCCAACGACGTCCTCCAGGGCGCCGTGCAGGGCATCGCCGACCTGATCGTGCGTCCGGGCCTGATCAACGTCGACTTCGCCGACGTGCGTACCGTCATGTCCGAAATGGGCCTGGCGATGATGGGCACCGGCACCGCGCGTGGCGATGACCGCGCCCAGGCCGCTGCCGAAGCCGCCATCCAGAACCCGCTGCTGGATGACGTGAACCTGGCCGGTGCCAACGGCATCCTGGTCAACATCACCGCCGGCGCCGACTTCACGATGGCCGAGTTCGACGAGATCGGCCGCACCATCGACGGCTTCGCCTCCGAAGATGCCACCGTGGTCGTGGGTACCGTGCTGGATCCGGACATGCAGGACGAAGTCCGCGTGACCGTGGTCGCCACCGGCCTGAACCGTGCCGTCACCGCCAAGACCCAGCGTCCGGGCGAGCGCGCACCGATCAAGCTGGTCCGCAATGCCACCACCGGTCAGCCGGAGTTCGGCGAGTTCGACAACGGCGGCGATGCGGTCTCCAAGGCCGTGGGCGGGATGGGCATGGGCATGGGCCTGCGTCGTCCGAGCGCCGACACCGTGGCACCGTCGGCACCGAGCGCGTCGGGTCCGGCTGCCGCTGAACTGCCGAACGATTACCTGGACATCCCGGCGTTCCTGCGCCGCCAGGCGGACTGAGTACTGCGTGCCGGGGCCTTGTCCTCCCCGGTAAGCATCTCCATGTCCCATGCTGCCGGGCCAGGATCGGCCCGGCAGTCTGACCGCCGTCGTGCATTGCGCACGTCCGGGCAGTGCTGTCCACGCACCACGGTTCACGGAAGGGACAGCGGTAGTGCGTGTTATTCTTGTTTGTCACAGCCGCGCTGACCGCGCGCTTTCTGGTCCTGCCCCACGATGATTCCGCAACGCACCCTCAAGAACACGATCCGCGCCACCGGCGTTGGCCTTCACAGCGGTGACAAGGTCTACATGACCCTGCGCCCGGCCCCGGTCAACCACGGCATCGTCTTCCGTCGCGTCGATCTGGACCCGGTGGTGGAAGTGCCCGCGCGTGCGGATCTGGTCACCGAAGTCACCCTGTGCACCGGCCTGACCTATCACGAGGCCAAGATCCAGACCGTCGAACACCTGATGTCGGCCCTGGCCGGCCTGGGTGTGGACAACATCATCGTGGAACTGTCCTCGGCCGAGCTGCCGATCATGGACGGTTCCTCCGGCCCGTTCGTCTTCCTGCTGCAGTCGGCGGGCATCGCCGAACAGGACGCGCCGAAACGCTTCATGCGCATTCTCAAGACGGTGGAAGTCACCGATGGCGACAAGGTCGCCCGCTTCGAGCCGTACGAAGGCTACAAGCTCGGTTTCACCATCCAGTTCAACCACCCGATGATCCCGGCCAAGCAGTCGCGGGCGGAAATCGAGTTCTCGACCCTGGCCTACACCAAGGAAATCTCGCGCGCCCGGACCTTCGGCTTCATGCGGGATCTGGAGTACATGCGCGAGCGCAACCTGGGCCTGGGCGGTTCTATGGACAACGCCATCGTGCTTGACGAGTTCCGCGTGCTCAACGACGACGGCCTGCGCTACGCCGATGAGTTCGTGCGCCACAAGATCCTCGATGCGATCGGCGATCTGTATCTGGCCGGCGGCCAGGTGCTGGGCGCGTACGAAGGCTTCAAGTCGGGCCACGCGCTCAACAACAAGCTGGTGCGTGCGCTGCTGGCCGACGCCAGTGCCTGGGAGTGGGTCAGCTATGACTCGCCCGCGGCCGCCCCACCGGTCGTCTACGGTCTGCCGGCGTACGCCTGAGTCAGGCGTTTCCGCAAGTCATTGATTTAAAAGGAAACGAGACGGCGCCCACGGCGCCGTTTCTGCGTTCAGGGCTGCGCAGGCGCGGAGCGCGGCGTGATCTTGACGTCAATGAACCGTGGGGGTGCACAGCGCACAGATTTGTGAACCTCATCAAGGTTTCTACCGAATTTAACGTTAATTTAATAAAACACTAACGACTGGCGGCGGTTCCGCCGCTACAGTGCAGACCGGCTCCCAGCCAAAGTTCACGTGATCGTGACGCGGCCGGGAAGGGGCGGGATGCCCCGATGGCTTCACGATTTGGATCAATCCACGTCGCGCAGACAAGCCAACGCGTCGCGTAGCCCTTTGTGCGTGGCGGCTGAAACAGCGTGGGGGCCATTCCTGTTGTCGATCGCTGGGGAGCGTGGGGGAGGGGCAGACGCTGTTTTGACGGTCACTTTGGTGACCTTCAGCCCGATGGACCGGGCCGCGTCGATCAACTGTGCTTCGGCAAGCCGGACCTTGGCATGCCACACGGGAGATTCGACGAGAAAAACGAGGTGCTCGCCGTTTACATTCGCCAGCCGGCAACGGGTGGCCAGTGCAGGCGGCAAATGGGGGCGCAATTGACGGTCCAGCGCGTCGAGCCACAAGGCACGACGCAGCGGGTTACCGGCTTTGTCCGCCATGACCGCATCCAGCGCCGGCTTCGGCGTGGATGGGGAACGGGCACTGGATTTCGGCTCAGACATGAAAACTCACTGATGGCATTCAAAAAGATCGTAATCAAAACGCGTGAAGGACAGGCCAAGACGCCGCTGGCGCGTTTGCGTTTCTACTTCGAAGATTCCCCCCGGGCCCTGCTGGGCAGTGTGCTGGGGGTGGGCTGCCTGATCGGCTTCGGTGCCGGTATCGGTGGCAGCATGTTCAACGATTCCCGGCTCCACGCCAAGGTCGCACAGCAGGAACGCGAGCTGGCGCAGGCCCAGAAGGACGCTCAGACCCAGGTCAACGCGCTGGCTGCGCGGATGGGCGAGCTGCAGGCGCAGGCCACTCGTCTCAATGCGCTGGGCGAACGCCTCACCCAGATGGGCAAACTGGAAGACGGCGAATTCGACTTCAACGAGACCCCCGGCCTCGGTGAAGGCGAGCCCGGCCCGACCCAGGACATCCCGGTCAGCGCGGTCAACGCCGACTTACAGGTGCTGGAGCAGCGCTTTGCTGCTTCAGGCCGCCAGCTGTCGGTGATGGAATCGCTGATGTTCGATCACCAGCTCGAACAGAACGCCGTGCCCTCGCGCATGCCGATCCGCAATACCTACATCACCTCCAACTTCGGGACCCGCAGCGATCCGTTCGGTCGTGGTGCGGCCACCCACAAGGGCATGGATTTCCACGCCAAGGTCGGTGACCCGGTGATGTCGGTGGCCGACGGCGTGGTCAGCTTCGCCGGTGTGAAGGGCGGCTACGGCAATGTGGTCGATGTGGACCATGGCAACGGCTATGTGACCCGCTATGCGCATAATTCGCGCCTCGTGGTGAAGCCGGGCGATCTGGTCCGGGCCGGCCAGGAAGTGGCCAAGGCCGGTTCCACGGGCCGTTCCACCGGTGCCCACGTGCATTTCGAGGTCTGGGAACGCGGCCAGGTGGTCAATCCGCGCAAGTTCCTCGGTGATGGCGGCAACACCCCGGTCGGCCGCGTTTCGCGGGGCTGATCACGGTAACGAACTTGAACGGGGGTGCTTGAAACGCCGGACCCCCGTCCCAAGCTACAATGGGTGTTGCCATAGACAGGGCGCGGTGCGCCCTGTTTCGTTTGCGGCGTGCGCATCCCCCGGGGAAAGCGCCGCCGTTGGGGCGTCTCATTCCAACCGGTTCCTTCAATGATCAACAGCCTGCTTACCCGCGTCTTCGGCAGTCGTAATGAACGACAGCTGCGCCAGCTCAACCGCATCGTCGCCAAGGTCAATGCGTTGGAGCCGGAAATCGAAAAGCTCTCCGACGAGCAGCTCAAGGCCAAGACCCCGGAATTCAAGCAGCGCATCGCTGACGGTGAAGCCCTGGACAAGGTGCTTCCCGAAGCGTTCGCGGTCTGCCGTGAAGCCAGCCGCCGCGTTCTGGGCATGCGCCATTACGACGTGCAGCTGATCGGCGGCATGGTCCTGCACCTGGGCAAGATCGCGGAAATGCGCACCGGTGAAGGCAAGACCCTGGTCGCCACGCTGCCGGTGTATCTGAACGCGCTGGAAGGCAAGGGCGTCCACGTGGTCACGGTGAACGACTACCTGGCCCGCCGTGACTCGGCGCAGATGGGCAAGCTCTACAACTGGCTGGGCCTGAGCGTGGGCGTGGTCTACCCGGGCATGCCGCACGGTGACAAGCGCGAGGCCTATGCCAGCGACATCACCTACGGCACCAACAACGAATTCGGCTTCGATTACCTGCGCGACAACATGGCGCTGTCCCGTGCGGACCGCTACCAGCGCGGCCTGCATTACGCGATCGTCGACGAAGTCGACTCGATCCTGATCGATGAAGCCCGTACCCCGCTGATCATTTCCGGCCCGGCCGATGATTCCCCGGAGCTGTACATCCGCGTCAACCGCGTCGTCCCGAACCTGATCAAGCAGGAGGCCGAGGAAGGCGAGGGCGACTTCTGGGTGGACGAGAAGGGCAAGCAGGTCCATCTGTCCGAAGCAGGCATGGAGCATGCCGAGGCGCTGCTGGTCGAAGCCGGCATCCTCAATGCCGAGACCGAAGGCCTGTACGCCGCGCAGAACCTGACCGTGGTGCATCACCTCAATGCCGCCCTGCGTGCGCATGCGATCTACCAGCGCGACGTGGATTACATCGTGCGCGACGGTGAAGTGGTGATCGTCGATGAATTCACCGGCCGTACCCTGGCCGGCCGCCGCTGGTCCGATGGCCTGCATCAGGCCGTGGAAGCGAAGGAAGGCGTGCCGGTCCAGCGCGAGAACCAGACGCTGGCCAGCATCACCTTCCAGAACCTGTTCCGCATGTACAAGAAGCTGTCCGGCATGACCGGTACGGCCGATACGGAAGCCTACGAATTCCAGAGCATCTACAACCTGGAAGTGGTGGTGATCCCGACCAACCGCCCGACCATCCGCAAGGACGGTTCGGACCAGGTCTTCCTCAACCGCAACGGCAAGTTCAATGCGGTGCTGGCCGATATCCAGGCCTGCAACGAGCGCGGCCAGCCGGTGCTGGTGGGCACCACCTCGATCGAGACCTCGGAGATGCTGTCCGAGCATCTGACCAAGGCCGGTGTGCACCACGAAGTGCTCAACGCCAAGCAGCATGACCGCGAAGCGACCATCATCGCCAACGCCGGCATGCCGGGCGCAGTGACCATCGCCACCAACATGGCCGGCCGTGGTACCGACATCGTGCTGGGCGGTTCGCTGGAAGCGCAGCTGCACGAGCTGGGCGAAGAGGCGACGCCGGAACAGCGCGCCCAGGTCAAGGCCGAGTGGCAGGTCCGCCACGATGCGGTCAAGGCAGCTGGTGGCCTGCACATCGTCGGCACCGAGCGCCATGAGTCGCGCCGTATCGATAACCAGCTGCGTGGCCGTTCGGGCCGCCAGGGCGATCCGGGTTCGTCCCGCTTCTACCTGTCGCTGGAAGACAACCTGATGCGCATCTTCGCCTCGGACTGGGTCCAGAAGGCGATGCGCATGATGGGCATGAAGGAAGACGACGTCATCGAGGATCGTCTGGTCAGCCGTCAGATCGAAAAGGCGCAGCGCAAGGTCGAGGCGCACAACTTCGATATCCGCAAGAACCTGCTGGACTTCGACGACGTCAACAACGATCAGCGCAAGGTGATCTACAGCCAGCGCGATGAGCTGCTGGACGCCGAGTCGGTGAAGGACAACGTGGATGGCATCCGTGGCGATGTGATCTTCGACGTGGTGGCGCGCTTCGTGCCGCCGAACTCGATCGACGAGCAGTGGGACCTGCAGGGTCTGGAAGCCACGCTGGCGTCGGACTTCGGCATCGACATGTCGGTGACCGAACTGGTCAAGTCGCACGAGGAGCTGGACGCCGAGGGCATCGCCGAAAAGGTGCAGGCCAAGGTCGACGAGCACTTCGCGGCGAAGGAAGCCGGCGTGGGCGACGAGACCATGCGCGCGCTGGAGAAGCACGTGATGCTGACCGTGCTGGACCAGAGCTGGAAGGAGCATCTGGCGCGCATGGACTACCTGCGCCAGGGCATCTACCTGCGTGGTTATGCGCAGAAGCAGCCGAAGCAGGAATACAAGAAGGAAGCCTTCGAACTGTTCTCGGAGATGCTGGAGAACGTGAAGCGCGAAGTGGTGACGTTGCTGGCGCGCGTGCGTATCCGCAGCGAGGAAGAAGTGGCGGCGTTGGAGCAGGCCGAGCGTCAGCAGGCGGAAGCGCGTCTGCTGCAGTCGCAGTTCCAGCATCAGGATGCGGGCGGTTACGGTGCGGACGAAGAGGCTGCGCAGGTGGAAGCGGCGCAGAATGGCGTGGCGCAGGTCAGCCGCGATGAGCCGAAGGTCGGCCGCAACGATCCGTGCCCGTGCGGCAGCGGCAAGAAGTACAAGCACTGCCATGGTCAGCTGAGCTGATCGGTTGATGGGAAGTGCTGAAGAAGCCCCGCCTGGTGCGGGGCTTTTTTGTGGTTCGTCGCCAACGGCGTGGCGCCTCGAATGTCCATGGCGTGAGGCGACCGGGCAGCCCCGTCCAGGACACGCCGTAAATACCTCCTTGTAGGCTCGACACCCGCATCCATGCGGGTGACGGTCCTTCCCGGAGCAGCCCGGTCGCCTCGTGACAGTAGGCTGCGGTAGCGGTGGGTAGATCAAGGACCGCTTTGCGCACTCCCACCACACGCGAGCGCCGTAGCGGCCGGCAGGCTCCTGGGCAAAATCAAGGAGGAGGCCGTCGCCGCCAGGCGGCGGCCGGGGGACATTTGCCGAGGGGCCTGCCGGTCGCTGCGGGGCCCTTACGGTCGCGGCAGACGCGAACGGAGACACATGACGGTCCGCACTGCACCTCGACGACACCCGCGGGGGCATTGCGTCATCGGGTCGGCTTTGGGCATCCTCCGGGTATGTCATCTCCCCTTCGTTCGATCCATGTCGTGGCCGGCGTCATCACCGATGCCCGTGGCCGCATTCTGCTCAACCGTCGTACCGAGAACCGCGATATGGCCGGCCTGTGGGAATTCCCGGGCGGCAAGCGGGAAGCCGGCGAGACCTCCGAGGAGGCGCTCGTGCGGGAGCTGCGCGAAGAGCTGGGGATCGAGGCGGAGATCGGTGAGTGGATCATGGACGTGCCGCAGATATACCCGGACAAGCGGCTGCGGCTGGAGGTTCGCCGGATCCAGAGCTGGAAGGGCTCGCCGCGGGGCCGCGAGGGACAGGCGATCACCTGGGTGGCGCCGGACAAGCTGCACCGGTATTCGATGCCGCCGGCCGATCTGCCGGTGGTGGCGGCACTGCGGCAGCCGGATCGGTATCTGATCACGCCGGAGCTGGAGGGTGAGGAGGACAGCGTCCACCAGGCCTGGCTGGGGCGCTTGGCGCAGGCGCTGGAAAGCGGGGTCCGCCGGGTGCAGCTGCGCACGCCGTCCAGCCCGGCGCGGGTGGCGCTGGCCGAGCGGGTGATCCAGCAGCACGGGCCGCGCACGCAGTGGCTGGTGAATCGGGATATCGAGCTGGCCGCTCGGTTGGGGGTCGGCGTGCATCTGGGCAGTGAGCAGCTGTTGGGGCTGGATGCGCGGCCGCTGGCCGCCGGTCAGCTGGTGGCGGCGTCCTGCCACGATCTGGCGCAGCTGCAGGCGGCGCAGCGGCTGGGCTGCGATTTCGCCGTGCTGGGGCCGGTGCAGACGACGGCAAGCCATCCCGGAGCGGCACCGCTGGGATGGGCGGCGTTCGAGGCGCTGCGCGAGCAGGTGTCGTTGCCGCTGTATGCGCTCGGCGGGATGACCCCCGGTGATATAGAGGCGGCGCGCCGCCACGGGGCGCAGGGCATCGCGGCGATCCGGTCGCTGTGGCCGGCTACAGCGTGATCCAGAAGCAGCCGTACTGACGGCGCAGGCCGAATACGGTCCTGGCCGGGGTGGCGGTGCTGCCGAGGGTCTGCTCGATGCGCAGGCCGACCGGGCGGGGTCGCGAGGGGGCCTCCACAGCGCCCGCAGCGGCGAGTGCCGGGTCCAGCATGACAGGCGCGCTGTCCGGATAGACCGGCACGATGTCGATCAGCGGGCGCTGCACCACCGATTCCAGCCGACCGATAATGTGGTTCGCCGTCGCGTTGGAGACGTTGCTCCAGAGGTAGATCGACGACAGCCGGTTGACGTCCTGTGCGCTGACGGCGTCGCGGATCTGCCCGGTCAGTTCACTGAGCCGGCGCGCGCAGCCGGCGCGGTAGATGCCGGTGTTGCCGACGCTCGCGGTGCGCGGGGGCATACGGGAGGTGGCACCCAGTGCATCGCAGCGGCGATCGGTGAAGACGGTTTCGCCCTGGGCAGTGGTGCAGCGGTTCACGCGCTGCGGCGCCTGCGCCAGGGCAGGCGGCGAGGGCAGGCACAGCGCACACAGCAGGAGCCACACGAGCAGTTTCATCGCAGCAGCGTAGCGGCGTGGGCGTTATCTGCAAGCGATGCGTGGCGGCCTCAGCCGCGCAGCAGTTTCAGGACCTGGGTGGTCGGCCTGGCCAGGTTGAGCGTGTAGAAGTGCAGGCCCGGCGCACCGCCGGCGACCAGCCGTTCGCACAGGCTGGCCACCACCTCGGCACCGAACGCGCGGACCGAGTCGGCATCGTCACCGTAGGCCTGCATGCGCTTGCCGATCCAGCGCGGAATCTCGGCACCGCACTGCTCGGAGAAGCGGCGCAGCTGGCTGAAATTGGAGATCGGCATGATGCCCGGCACGATCGGCACGGTGACCCCCAGCTTGCGTACCGCATCGACGAAGTGGAAGTAGGCATCGGCGTTGAAGAAGTACTGGGTGATCGCCGCATCGGCACCGGCGTCGATCTTGGTCTTGAAGTGCTTCAGGTCCAGCAGCGCGTCGTTGGCCTGCGGGTGGGTCTCCGGATACGCGCCCACTTCGATGCGGAACGCATCGCCGTGCTCGGCGCGGATGAAGCTGATCAGGTCGGAGGCATACCGCAGGTCACCGGGGTGGCCCATGCCCGAGGGCAGGTCACCGCGCAGGGCGACGATGCGGCGGCAGCCGATCGCGCGGTACAGCTTGAGCAGTTCGCGGATCTCCTCGCGGCTGCCACCGACGCAGGACAGGTGCGGGGCCGCATCGAAGCCATGGTGCTGCTTGAGGTGACGGACGGTCTCGGAGGTGTAGCTGAGCGTAGAGCCGCCGGCACCGAACGTACACGACACATATTCCGGTGCGAACACCTTCAGCTTGGCCGCGGTCCGGTCCAGCTGGGCACGCTGCTCGTCGGTCTTGGGCGGATAGAACTCGAAGCTGATGGCGGTCATGGGCAGGGTGCGTCGGCGGGCGTGGGTCAATCATATCTCTCCATCGCGATGAATGTGAAGTGCGCCGCATGCGCCGTGCACACCCCCCGGCTTACAGTGATGGCCACCTCAAGGAGCAACCGTCATGCAGATTCTCGTCACCGGTGGCACTGGCTTCATCGGGCGCCGCCTGTGCACGCGCCTGCTGGCCGAGGGCCACGACCCCATCGTCCTGACCCGCCGGCCCGGCCGGAACCCGCAGCCGGGGGTACGCAGCGTTGCGGCGCTGGACGAGGTCGGCCCGGTCCAGGCGGTGGTCAACCTGGCCGGCGAGCCCTTGATGGACGGCCGCTGGACCGATGAACGCAAGCAGGCGCTGCGCGATTCCCGGATCGGCACCACGCAGTCGCTGCTGGCCTGGATGGCCGCGTTGTCCGAACGCCCCCGGGTGCTGGTGTCCGGCTCGGCGATCGGCTGGTACGGCCCCCGCGACAGTGCGCCGCTGGATGAGACGGCCTCGCCCGGCCACGATTTCGCGGCGATGCTGTGCCGGCAATGGGAGGCCGAGGCGCTCAAGGCCGAGGACCTCGGCGTGCGCACCTGCGTGCTGCGGACCGGCATCGTGCTCGAACGTGAGGGCGGCGCACTGCAGAAGATGCTGCCGCCGTTCCGGATGGGGCTCGGCGGGCCGATGGGCGATGGTCGGCAGTGGATGAGCTGGATCCATCGCGAGGACCTGGTCGACATGATTCTGTGGCTGCTCACTCGCGATCAGTCACGCGGCGCCTACAACGGTACGTCGCCCGGCACGGTCACCAACCGGACCTTCGCCACCACGCTGGGCGAGGTGCTGCACCGCCCGGCACGGCTGACCACCCCGGCATTCGCCTTGAAACTGGGTTTCGGCGAAATGAGCGGACTGCTGCTGACCGGACAGAACGTGCAGCCGGCGCATGCCTTGGCGGAGGGGTTTGTTTTCCAGTATCAGTCGCTGGCGGCGGCCTTGCAGGCCATCGTGGGCGCGCCGGATCGCTGAGGCGCCGATGTTCATCCGCCGCTGCCGACCGCTCATCGCCGGTCTGCAGCCGCTGCTCATGTAATTGCCCATGCCGCCTCGCCCCGCGCCACGCTCCATGCTCACCCAGCAGGAGTCAGCCATGTCGACCGTCCGTCCCCGCCGCATCTACTCCATCGCCCCGTTGGCCGCGCTCGCGCTGACCGCATGGGCCACCTTGGTCAGCCCCGCCCACGCAACCACCGAGCGCTTCCAGGATCTGCAGATCGAGGTGATCGGCAGCGGCCGGCCGGTGCTGATGATCCCGGGCCTCAACAGCGGTGCCGACGTCTGGCGCGAGACCTGCGCCGCGCTGCAGCCGCAGGTGCAATGCCACCTGATCCAGCTGCCGGGCTTTGCCGGTGCGCCTGCGGTGGCCAGCGATGACTTTCTGAGCGCCATGCGCGATCGCCTGCTGGCCTACAGCGCGGACCGCAAGCTCGATCATCCGGCCGTGATCGGCCACAGCCTTGGTGGTGTGCTGGCGCTGCAGATGGCGATCGCGGCGCCGCAGAAGATCGGGCCACTGGTGATCGTTGATGCCCTGCCGTACTTCGGCGCGGTCCAGAATCCGGCCGCGACACCGGCCACGCTCAAGCCGATGGCCGAGCAGATGCGAGCCGGCATGCTCGCCGCCGACGCCACGCAGTACGCGGCACAGACCGATGCCGCGGTCGCCAACATGGCGCACGCCCCCGGGCACGTCGCGACCTTGAAGCAATGGGGACGCGACAGTGACCGCGCCACCACCGCCAACGCGATGTATTCGATGACCATGACCGACCTGCGCCAGCCGATCGCCGGCATCACCACGCCGGTGCTGGTGCTGGGCGCGTGGGCCGCCTATCAGCCGTTCGGTGCGACCGAAGCCAGCACGCGGCAGGTGTTTGCGACCCAGTACGCCGCGCTGCCCGGCGTGCGGATCGAGATGAGTCGGGCCGGCTACCATTTCCTGATGTGGGATGATCCCCGCTGGCTGCAGACGCAGATCCGGGGCTTCCTTGATCTGCCTGTGGCGCCCTGACCGGTAGCAGCGTGGAGACGATGAGCGAGAAGCGGGCAGCACGCGATTCCGGTTTCTGGTGGCGCAACAGCGCGGTGTGGTTGGCCTACCTTGGCGTGAGCCTGCTGCTCGGGTTCACCTACGGCGGGCACTGGTCCGGCATCGTCCTGATTTCTGCGATGGTGTCGCTTTCCCTGTGGGTGGGCAGCGCATTCATCCGCGGCTATGCGCTGCGGCATGACTGGTTGAAGCGCGATCTGCTGGGATTGACGTGGCGACTGCTGCTCGCGGTGGTGATCGTGGCGGCGGCCGCCCAGGTGCTCACTGCTGCCGCGCTGTTGCCCGCGTTGGCCTGGGACTGGGTGCAGCTGCCGGGACAGCGTGCGAACTATCGCCCGGCCGCTGTCTTCGGCTACTGGTTCAATACCGCCATCGTGCTGAGCGTGTGGTGCGCGCTGTGGACCGGCCGCCGCGCGCTGCAGCGTGCGCGCCACAGCGAGATGGCGCAGCTGCGCGCCGAAGCGCAGCGGGCGACGCTGGAGCACCAGGCACTGCGTGCGCGGCTCAATCCCCACTTCGTGTTCAACGCGCTCAACAACCTGCGTGCGCTGATCAATGAAGACCCGGCGCGTGCACGCGACATGGTCACCCATCTGTCCAGCACGCTGCGCCACGCCCTGGTGCATACCGACGGGGGCTGGGTCACCCTGGCCGAGGAGTGGCGCGTGGTGCAGGACTACCTGGCGGTGGAAGCGATCCACTACGAAGACCGCCTGCGGGTGCACACCGACATCGATCCGGCCGCGCTGTCCGCGCGGCTGCCGCCGATGGCGCTGCAGCTGCTGGTGGAGAACGCGATCAAGCATGGCATCGCGGTGCACCCCGGCGGCGGTGAGCTGACGATCCGCGTGCGCCTCGATGGTGGCTGGCTGCGGGTGGAGGTGGACAATCCCGCCGCGCACGACGCCAGCAGCGAAGGCCATGGCATCGGGCTGGCCTATCTGCGGGCGCAGCTGGGCATCGACGCGGCGCCCTCTTCATCCAGCCGGGGCACGTTCCGGCTGGAGCGACTGGGCGAGCGCATGCTGGCCCGCCTGGAGGTGCAGCAATGAGTGCTTCACTGCGCGTGTTAATCGTGGATGACGCGCGGCTGGCGCGCAGTGAGCTGCGCACCCTGCTGGCGGAGATCCCGTGGGTGGCGTGTGTCGGCGAGGCCGACGACGTGCCCGCGGCACGCGAGGCGATCCTGCGCGAGCAGCCCGATCTGGTGTTGCTCGATGTACAGATGCCCTCGGGCGAGGGCTTCGATGTTCTCGAGGGACTGGAGACGGTGCCGATGGTGGTGTTCGTCACCGCCTACGATCAATACGCGGTCCGCGCCTTTGAAACCAACGCGCTCGACTACCTGGTCAAGCCGGTGGAGGCAGGCCGCCTGCAGGCGGCGCTGGAACGCGGTCGGGAGCGCCTCTCGGCACCGGCCGCCCCCACTGCGGCGGACAGCGTGCGCGATGCGCTGGGTGCCGAGGATCAGGTGTTCCTGCGCGATGGCGAGCGCTGCTGGTTCGTGGCGCTCGGGGAGATCCGCAAGGTCGTGGTCGACGGCAACTACGCGCGGCTGTGGTTCCGCGACCAGAACGCGGTGCTGGCACGCAGCCTCAGCACGCTGGAGGCACGGCTGTCGCCGGCGCTGTTCTTCCGCGCCAACCGCAATACTTTGGTCAATCTGCGACGTGTGCGTGCGATCGAGCCGTCCCTCGGCGATGGCTACGACCTGACCCTCGATGACGGCAGCCAGGTCGAGGTCTCGCGGCGGCAGGCCCGCGAGCTGCGTGAGCGGCTGGCGCTGTAGGGCACGCGCCGCACGCGTTACCCTGTGCGGGATCTCCGCCGCCTGACTGTACCCATGTCCATTGTTCTTACTGCGTTCGCCCGGCCCCGCCTGTTCCCGCGCGTGCCGCGCGGCAACACCATTCAGGACTGCAGCGCCGAGCAGTTCGAACAGCACCTCAACACGCATGCGCCGTTCAAGGTGCTCGATGGCTACGCGCCCTTCTGCAAACTGCATGTGTACGAAAACTGGACCTCCACGCGCTGCCTGACCGTGCCGATCACCGAGGCCAACCGTCACCAGCTGCGCAGTGGTTATGAAGCGCGCAACCGCGAGGAACTGCCGGTGCTGGTGCGCTGGTTTGAAGGCGTGGAATCGCCGCGCGCGAACTACCTGGTGGTGATCCTGTACAGCGCCGAGCAGTTGGCCAAAGAGGGCTCCCCCATCGATGCGGAGTGGGGGATCGTGGGCTGCATCTACACTGCCGAGCCGGAGGAAGTGCCGATGGCCCCGATCACCATGATGCGCAATGCGCTGGGCGTGGAAGAGGGGGGCTCGGGCGTGCCGCTGGATCGCGAGGCGTATCAGCGCGCGGTGACGTTCTGGGACAGCAACGCCAATTGGCGGCCCTGAGGCGCTGGAGCCGGCCAGCGGCCGGCACTACCGGTCAACGTGCTTTCCCGATGCTCGCGTAGCATCCGCCAGTAAGCTGCAGCAGATCGGCCGGTGCCAGCGCCACCTCCAGTCCACGCCGCCCGGCGCTGACGTGCAGCACGGGCAGCGCCCGTGCGCTGGCATCGAGGAAGGTGCGGTGCCTCTTCTTCTGCCCCAATGGGCTGATGCCCCCGACCAGGTAACCGGTCGCGCGCTGCGCCGCCTCGGCGTTGGCCATCTCGCACTTCCGGCAGCCGGCCGCTGCGGCGAGTGCCTTGAGGTCCAGGGTGCCGCTCACCGGCACGATCGCCACCAGCAGCTCGTGCTTCTCGGTGCTTGCCAGCAGTGTCTTGAACACCTGCGCCGGATCCAGCCCGAGCTGCTCTACCGCCTCGCCGCCGTAGGACGTGGCGGCGGCGTCATGGTGGTAGGACAGCACGCTGTGCGCGATGCCGAGCGTCCTGAGCAGGTTGATGGCGGGGGTCATGGCGGCATCCTAGCGCGGTGCGGACCGGCTGCCTTGACCGAAGCTACTGCGGTCGCTGCGATAATGGCGGCGTTCCCGTCTGGAAAGATCCCATGCGCCTCTCTGGTCAATGCAACGCGCTCAGCTTCGACAGCGATGTGGCGCGCGGACCGTATCCCCCTCAGGGATTTGTGTCGATCGCGGAAGGCGCGCTCGGCAATGGCGATTGTTTCGGGCTGTATTGGCCGTTGGGGCGTGAAGAAGACGCGCCGTTCGTGTGCGAGATGTTCCATGACGAATGGCGTATGGAACTGCGCCATTCCTCGGTGCAGGTGTTCTCGCGCTGGCTGGAGCTGAACGAAGGCGAGTATGGCGAGCATGAGGTCGAAGATCCCGGTTCGCCCTCCGAGCAGCTGGAGCAGGCGCGGGCGCAGGTGCTGGCAGGGCAGGTCGAGCAGGCCATTGAACGGCTGCGTGCAGCCTGCACGGCCTTCCCGGAGCTTCAGCAGGGCTGGGCGCTGCTGGCAAGCCAGTACATGCGGCAGGGGCAGCGCGATGCGGCGATCGATGCGGCACGTTCGGCGGTGCTGGCCAACTGGGCGTTTGGCATTCCCGAGGCCGGCGTGCTGCGCATCCTGCGCGCTGCCCCGGCCAGCACTGACCCGGTAATCGCAATGGCGCAGCGGATGGGCTTCGCTTTCGGCGGCGCCAAGACCAATCCGGACTACGCGCTCATGCAGGCCTGCATCGATGAATGCTGGGCCGCCGGTGACACCCTGACGGCGCTGCAACTGTCGCAGAACCGCTGCTACGTGCTTGCTGGCGAAACGGTCTCTTTTCAGGAACGCGAAGGGTTCACGCTGTCGCGCTGACAAGCGGACTTCGCCGGGCAGTGCCAGGCCGTCCTCAACGACGACCGCAGGGGTTTCAGCCAGGACTGAAGGGCATCGCACAAAAAAACGGGCGCCTTCCGGCGCCCGTCTGTTTTCAACGCAACTGGACCGGCATGCCGATCAGTAGCGGTAATGCTCCGGCTTGAACGGACCTTCCACCGGCACGCCGATGTAATCGGCCTGTTCCTGGCTCAGGGTGGTCAGCTTCACGCCGATCTTTTCCAGATGCAGGCGCGCCACTTCTTCGTCCAGCTTCTTCGGCAGCAGGTACACCTTCTTCTCGTAGCTGTCCTTGTTCGCCCACAGGTCGATCTGTGCGAGCGTCTGGTTGGCGAACGAGTTGGACATCACGAAGCTCGGGTGGCCGGTGGCGCAGCCCAGGTTGACCAGACGGCCGTCGGCCAGCAGGAAGATCGCATTGCCGTTGTCGAAGATGTACTTGTCGACCTGCGGCTTGATGTTGATCTTCTGCACGCCGGCCAGCGCGTTCAGCGCATCGACCTGGATCTCGTTGTCGAAGTGGCCGATGTTGCAGACGATGGCCTGGTCCTTCATCGCGCTCAGGTGCTCGATGCGGATGATGTCCTTGTTGCCGGTGGTGGTGACGTAGATATCGCCACGGCCCAGGGTGGATTCGATGGTGTTGACCTCGAAGCCCTCCATCGCGGCCTGCAGGGCGCAGATCGGATCGATCTCGGTGACCACGACGCGTGCGCCGTAGGCACGCAGCGAAGCGGCGCAGCCCTTGCCCACGTCACCGTAGCCGCAGACCACGGCAACCTTGCCGGCCAGCATCACGTCCATCGCGCGCTTGAGGCCATCGGCCAGCGACTCGCGGCAGCCGTACAGGTTGTCGAACTTGCTCTTGGTGACCGAGTCGTTGACGTTGATCGCCGGGATCAGCAGGGTGCCGGCCTGGGCCAGCTGGTACAGGCGGTGCACGCCGGTGGTGGTCTCTTCGGAGACGCCCTTCCAGTCCTTGACCACGCGGGCCCAGTAACCCGGACGCTCCTTGGCCACGCGCTTGAGCAGGTTCTTGATGACCTGCTCTTCGTGCGAGGCGGCCTTTTCATCGACCCAGGTGCTGCCGTTTTCGAGCTCATAGCCCTTGTGGATCAGCAGGGTCACATCGCCGCCGTCGTCCACCACCAGCTCCGGGCCGGTCAGGGTGCCGTCGGGCAGGGTGAAGGTCAGCGCGTCCAGGGTGCAGTCCCAGTACTCTTCCAGGGTTTCACCCTTCCAGGCGAACACCGGGGTGCCCGATGCGGCGATCGCCGCGGCGGCATGGTCCTGGGTCGAGAAGATGTTGCACGAGGCCCAGCGCACATCGGCGCCGATGTCCTTCAGGGTCTCGATCAGCACAGCGGTCTGGATGGTCATGTGCAGCGAGCCGGTCACGCGCACGCCCTTCAGCGGCAGGGTGGCGGCGTGCTTGCGACGGATCGACATCAGGCCCGGCATCTCATGCTCGGCGATGTCCAGCTCCTTGCGGCCCCAATCGGCCAGGGAGATGTCGGCAATCTTGTAATCGCCTTCGGTGGAGAAGGTCTTGGCAACAGCGTTCATTCAAAGCTCCGGTGTAATGACGAGTCGATACTCGTGTTCGCCGGGCGCCGTTGGAACCAATCCTGGCCACCGAGCCTGGCCGCCCCCGGACAAGTCCGGCACGGTCGCAGCGCCCCTCGGTGGAGGGTCACCCATTATATCGCGGCCGGTTGCATTGGCATGAATCGGTCCCTGCCCCCAACCATCGGCAGGGGGGCGATCGGCGCGCGGCTGTTAAGGTCGGGGGTTCGTATCAGTACAGGCACAGAACATGACACGCACCCCCGGTCGACGCGCTCCACAGTGGCGCCATACCTTGATCCTCGGCCTGGCCCTGCTGGCGGTGCCGCCGTTGGCGCTGGCCGCCACCCCGGCCGCGAAGACCACTGCGCCGACCGCAGCCGCCGCCAAGGTCGATCAGGGCGGCTACCAGCTGCCGTCGCCGGCCCTGCAGGCTGTGGTCGATGCACCGCGTGCCCCGACCCTGAGCCTGTCCCCGCGCCGTGACCTGGCCGCGCTGCTGCAGACGCCGCCGCTGCCGTCGATCAACGACGTCGCCCAGCCCGAACTGAAGCTGGCCGGCCTGCGCATCAACCCGGCCACGCATTCGGCCAGCCGTTTCAGCTTCGCCGACAAGCTGTGGCTGATGAGCGTGGCCGACGGCAAGGAGCGCCAGATCAGCGGGCTGCCGCAGCCGTTGTCGATCGCCACCTTTGCGTGGTCGCCGGACCAGAAGTACATCGCCTTCAACCAGGTGCACGCCGCCACCAGCACCAATGAACTGTGGGTCGTTGATGTCGACGCCGGGTCGGCGCGCCGCCTGCTCGGTGATCTCAACACGGTGATGGGCGATGGCTACAGCTGGCAGCCCGACAGCCGGGGGCTGGTGGTGATGCAGCAGCTCAAGGGCCAGGGCGCGGCGCCGGCCGCCGGCGGCATTCCGACGGGCCCGGCGATCCAGCAGACCGAGGCCGACGCCGGTGTGCGCACGATCCGCACCTACCAGGACATGCTCAAGAACGAGGCCGATGCCCGCCTCTTCGACTACTACGCCAGCGCGCAGCCGGCCAAGGTCGCGCTCAACGGCGTGACCACGCCGCTGTCCACCGGTGGGGTGTACTGGGATGTCACCCTCTCCCCGGATGGCCGTTACCTGCTGAGCGAGCGGGTGGTGCGTCCGTATTCCTATCTGGTGCCGGCCAGCGCATTTGCGCGTCGCATCGAAGTGCTGTCCGCGGTGGATGGCAAGCTTGAACACACCGTCGCCAATCTGCCGTTGAAGGAAGGCCTGCCGACCGGCAACGATGCGGTGGCCAGCGGCGTGCGCCGGATCGACTGGCGCGCTGATGCACCGGCGACCCTGGTCTGGGCCGAAGCGCAGGATGGTGGTGACCCGAACCGCGAGGCCAAGGTGCGCGACGCGGTGCTGATGCAGGCGGCGCCCTTCGATAAGCCGCCGGTGACGCTGGCGCAGCTGGGCAGCCGTTATGCGGGCATCCAGTGGGGCCGTGGCGATCTGGCGCTGCTCAACGAGTCGTGGTGGAAGAACCGCGAGGTCAAGCAGTGGCGGATTGCGCCGGATCAGCCGGAGAAGGCGGCCGAGCTGTTGTCGGCGCGTTCCTCTCAGGACCGTTACAACGACCCGGGCCGCCCGGGCCTGGTGCGCGACGTCAACGGTCGCTCGCGCCTGCAGGTCAGTGCCGACGGCCGCAGCATCTTCCTTTACGGTCTGGGGGCCTCGCCGGAAGGCGACCGTCCGTTCGTGGACCGTTTCGATCTGGACAGCAAGCAGACCACCCGCCTGTTCCACTCACAGGCGCCGTCCTACGCCGCGCCGGTGGCGCTGCTCGACCAGGAGGGCACCTCGCTGTTGTTGACCCGCGAGTCGCCCGATGAGCCGGCCAACTTCTACGTGCAGTCGCTGGCCGATGCCACTGCTTCGCCGAAGGCGCTGACCCACTTCCAGCACCCGTTGCCGCAGCTGCGTGGGGTGAGCAAAGAGCAGATCCGCTACAAGCGCAACGACGGCGTCGACCTGACCGCCACGCTGATGCTGCCGCCGGGCTACAACGCGAAGAAGGACGGTCCGTTGCCGCTGCTGATGTGGGCCTACCCGGGCGAGTTCAAGACGGCCGAAGCCGCCAGCCAGGTCACCGATTCCCCGTACCGCTTCAACGCGATCAGCTACTGGGGCCCGCAGGCGTTCCTGGCCAAGGGCTACGCGGTGCTGGTCAGCCCCTCGATGCCGATCATCGGCGAGGGCGACAAGGAGCCGAACGACACCTACCTGCCGCAGCTGATCGCCAATGCCGAGGCGGCCGTGAATGAAGTGGTGCGGCGTGGCGTGACCGATCGTGAGCACATCGCGATCGGTGGCCATTCCTACGGTGCCTTCATGACCGCCAACCTGCTCGCGCATACCCGCCTGTTCAAGGCCGGCATCGCGCGCAGCGGTGCGTACAACCGCACGCTGACCCCGTTCGGCTTCCAGGCCGAAGAGCGCAACTACTGGCAGGCGCAGGACGTCTACCAGAAGATGTCGCCGTTCAACTACGCCGACAAGATCAAGGACCCGATCCTCTTCATCCACGGCGTGGACGACAACAACTCCGGCACGTTCCCGATCCAGAGCGAGCGCATGTTCGCCGCGGTGAAGGGACTGGGCGGCACCTCGCGCCTGGTGATGCTGCCCAACGAATCGCACGCTTACCGTGCACGCGAATCGATCATGACCATGCTGGCCGAGAGCGAGCGCTGGCTGGCGCAGACCGTGGGCGAAGGGAAGCCGGTCAAGAAGAAGCGCTGAGCGTGCAGGTGCCGGCCGTTGGCCGGCACCTGACAACACCCGGTAGGTACCGGCCGTTGGCCGGCATTACCAGATGTAACTATTTGCGCGACGCAGCAACGACGCGATTGTGGGTTAGGCTTGAGCGGATTCCGTTCCCGAGGCCAGTGCGTCGCAGATGAACGAGTACCGTAGCAGCATCGTTTTTGCCACTCCCGATATTCCCCTGCGTGACGATGTACGCCGACTCGGCGCACTGGTCGGCGACCTGCTCGCCGAGCAGGTCTCCACGCAGTTTTTCGAAGATGTGGAACAGGTGCGTACGCGCGCCATCGCCCGCCGCGAAAGCGACGCCCCGCTGTCCGATCTCAACGATGCCCTGACCGGCCTGCCGCCGGCGCGCGCCGAAGCAATGGTGCGTGCTTTCAGCACCTACTTCCAGGTGGTGAACATCGCCGAGCGCGTGCACCGCATCCGCCGCCGCCGTGACTACCAGCGTGCCGGTACGGCCACGCCGCAGCCGGATGGCCTGCAGGATGCACTGGTCAATCTCAAAGCGCAGGGCGTGACCCTGGCCGAGCTTGCCGAGTGGCTACCGCGCATCGATATCGAGCCGGTGTTCACCGCCCATCCGACCGAAGCGGTCCGCCGCGCGCTGCTGGAAAAAGAGCAGTTGATGGTCGCCAGCCTGGTCGACAACCTCGACGGCCAGCGCACGCCGGGTGAAGCCGCCGCCGACGCTGCGCGTTTCCGCATGGCCCTGACGGCGTCGTGGCAGACCACCGATTCCTCGCCCGTGCGCCCGACCGTGGACGACGAGCGGGAGCATGTCGGCTTCTATCTGGTGCAGGTGCTGTACCGGGTGATTCCGGTGCTGTACGAATCGCTGCAGCAGGCGCTGCTGGATACCTACGGCGAGGAACTGCCGCTGCCGCGCCTGCTGCGCTTCGGCACGTGGGTGGGTGGCGACATGGATGGCAATCCGAACGTGGATGCCGGCACCATCCGCAACACGCTCGATGCGCAGCGCCATGCCGTACTCGGCCGCTACCAGAAAGACCTGCTGCAGCTGGCCAGCCTGCTCAGCCAGTCCACCGAGCGGGTGGCGGTCAGCGATGCGCTGCAGGCGCGCGTGGACCATTACAAAACGCTGCTGCCCAAGGTCACCTCGCGGCCGCGTCACGCCGATATGCCCTATCGCCTGCTCAACGACCGCATGCGCGCACGCGTGCAGGCGACGATGGACGATGCGGAAGGTGCTTACGCGTCGCCGCAGGAACTCACCGACGACATCGAGCTGATCCTGCGCAGCCTGCACGACAACAAGGGCGACCACGCCGGCGGCTTCGCGGTGCGTCGCCTGCTGTGGCGGGTGCGTACCTTTGGCTTCCATCTGGCGAGGTTGGATGTGCGTCAGGAATCGAGCGTGCACGGCCGGGCGTTGGCCAGCGTGCTGGATGGACAGGACGCCTGGGACGGCGCCGATGCGGTCACCCGCGCCGCGCGCCTGGCCCCGTTCGCCAGTGGCGAGCAGGCGCTGCCGGCGAGCAACGAAGAAGGCGGTGAGCGCCTGGACGCGGTGTTCGCGGCGCTGGCCGATGCACGCCACCGGCACGGTGCCGACGCGCTGGGCAGTTACATCATTTCAATGGCGCACGACCGCAGCGATGTGCTCGCCGTACTCGCGCTGGCGCGTCGCGGCGGCCTGGTGGATGACGCCGGCGCGGTGCCGCTGGACATCGCGCCGCTGTTCGAAACGGTGGACGATCTCAAGCGCGGTACCGACACCCTGCGCGATCTGCTGGCCGACCCGGTCTACCGCACGCACCTGGCCTCGCGCGGTGATGTGCAGATGGTGATGCTCGGCTATTCGGACAGTGGTAAGGACGGCGGTATCGCGGCCTCGCGCTGGGGCCTGCAACGTGCCCAGGTGGAACTGCTGGACGTCGCCGCCGAGAACGACATCCGGCTGACCTTCTTCCACGGCCGTGGCGGCTCGATCAGCCGCGGCGGCGGCAAGACCACGCACGCCGTGGATGCCTCGCCGCGCGGCAGCATCGACGGCCGTCTGCGCGTGACCGAGCAGGGCGAAGTGATCCATCGCAAGTACGGCATCCGTGCACTGGCGCTGCGCTCGCTGGAACAGTCCACCGGTGCGGTGCTGCGCTCCAGCCTGCGCCCGCGCGCAGCGGAACCGCGCGAGGAACAGTGGCGCCCGGTGATGGACCTGATCGCGCAGAAGAGTTCGGAGGCGTACCGCGCCTTCGTCGGCCAGAGAGACTTCATGCAGTACTTCCGCCTGGCCACGCCCATCGACGTGATCGAGCGGATGACCTTGGGTTCACGCCCTTCGCGCCGGCTGGGCGAGGATGCCGCACTGACCAACCTGCGTGCGATTCCGTGGGTGTTCGCGTGGAGCCAGGCACGTGCCGTGATTCCGGGCTGGTATGGCGTCGGCAGTGGCCTGCAGGCGGCGATCGATGCCGGTCACGAAGGCCTCCTGAAAGAGATGGCGCGCGACTGGCCATTCTTCAGCACCTTTCTGGACGACATCGCCATGGTGCTGTCCAAGGGCGACCTGACCATCGCCGAACAGTTCTCGCAGCTGTCCGGTGCGTTGCATGGCCGCTTCTTCCCGCAGATCCAGGGCGAGCTGGAGCTCACCTCACAGTGGATCCTGGCACTCACCGGGCAGGACGCACTGCTGCAGCACGATCAGCGTCTGGCGCTGTCGATCCGCCTGCGCAATCCCTACATCGATCCGATCAGCGTGCTGCAGGTGGACCTGCTGCGCCGCTGGCGGGAGAGCGGGGGCGAAGACGACGATGTGCTGCGCGCACTGGTGGCCTGCGTGAACGGTGTTTCGCAGGGCGTACAGAACACCGGGTAGGCCATGAAGGGGTAGTGCCGGCCGCTGGCCGGCAGCGCGCGCCATATGGCAGGTATCGACCCACGGTCGATACCTGCCGGGCAGGCCGTGACCGTGGGTCATGGCGCAGAGCTCAGACCCGCTCCACCAGATCACCCGGTGCGGGCGGATTGGATGCCAGCAGCTCCAGGTGGCGCTGCTCCATCTCCTCGCGCAGCTGGCGGCGGATCAACGCGGCGGCATGCCGGCGGCGTTCGTCGGCGGTCTCCAGCACCAACGGCGGCACCGGGGTCGGCTTGCCGTCGTCATCCACCGCGACCATGGTGAAGAAGCAGCTGTTGGCGTGGCGCACGCTGCGCTTGAGGATGTCCTCGGCCACCACCTTGACCCCGATTTCCATCGAGGAGGTGCCGGTGTAGTTCACCGAGGCCAGGAAGGTGACCAGCTCGCCGACCGCGATCGGCTGGCGGAACATCACCTGGTCCACCGAGAGGGTGACCACGTAGCTGCCGGCATAGCGGCTGGCGCACGCGTAGGCAACCTGGTCCAGCAGGCGCAATACCGCACCGCCGTGCACCTTGCCGGAGAAATTGGCCATGTCCGGTGACATCAGCACCGTCATGGAGAGCTGGTTGGATTTGAATTCGGGCATGGCTGGAGTGTATCCCCACGACTGGAACAGCGTCAGCGAGGGGCTGACCCCTGTGTTGCTATTGGACGGCAAGGCGCTCCAAAAGGTCTGCCGAAGGGTAGCCGAGGGTGAGGTAGCGTGGCGGATGCAGGTGCCGGAGATCCGGCTCCAGCAGGTGGCCAATCACCGGCATGGCAGCTTCCCATGCGACGAACATGACCCGGGGGGATTCCGCGTCGGGTATTACGAATCCGATCATGTCAGTCTGCGGGAGTGATGCGAGCGCCACGTTTCCCCAACTGCAGAAAGACGTGAGCTCGCCGTCCTGCTCTTTCACCAGATAACTGGCAACGTGCACATCTTCGTCCTGTGCCTCATGCACACGTCGCAGCAGCTGCTGCTGCATCTGGTAGGCATCCTGCCGGAATGCGTAACGCAGGCGGGCCTGCTTGGCGCGGAGGAGGTCCGACGCCGGCGTGAATGCCTGGATGCGGCCTTCATCGTCGTAGCAGAGCAGTTCCCATGAAATGCCGCGCCCTGCCGCCACTGCATCGCTGGCCAGGTCGAACATCCGGGCCTGCGCGTCCAGATCCCGTTCTCCGGCGACCATGAACAGATCGCGTGTGGGCAGCATGAACACCGGTCGTCCCGTGATCGGGATCCGGTTGACCAGTTCGGGCAGCAGGGCGCGACTGCTGTCGTAGCCGTCTTGCCAGGCGGCGTGGAACAGGCCCGGGGCGAGCGGCAGGAAGGGCACCTGTTCAAGGCCGCGCAGGTTGCTGCGTGCGGTATTGAGCGCCTCATGCAGAGACACCCCCCAAGCGGGGTCAGGGCCATCCTGTTTGGTCAGGGTGTGCTCGGGATGATCCACCGCAAGCAGTTCCACGCATTCCTCCGTGATCCTGCGGAACTGGAGGGTGCTCGGAGCCTCCCAGCCCGTCGTTTCGATCGCGTGCAGCCGCACCTGCTCCAGCTGGGAGATGCTGCGGAGAATCGGGCGGAGCAGTGGACGCAGCGCATTCCACCCTGCGTCACCGTCGTCCACGGGACGCAGGCTGCGCACGAACATGTCCAGCGCCTCCTGCTGCTTGCCGCGCTTCGCATCAAGGTAGGCGCGGTGGGCGTTGAAGAGGTGAAAATACGAGCCGTCACCCACGCGGATGCGGAACAGATCCGCCTCGTAGGTCATGGGGGCCGTCATGCCGTGGCGGTGTGCGGTAGCAATGAAACGCTCGGCAAATGCATCGTTGCCGGGTTTGTCTTTGAACAGCCTGTCCATCAGTGCTGAAAACATCGGTGACCTTCCTTGTCCTGTGTTCGTGCATCCTCGCCTGCCGGGACAGTACAGGCAACCTGTGACCTGACATTTCCGCAGTCCGGAAAAGAAAACGGGCCGCTGGTGCGGCCCGTTTTCCAATCGACGTCGGGCGGAGCCCGATGCGACGGCTTACTTCAACTTCGCATCCGCGCGCAGGGCGGCGGCGCGATCGGTCTTCTCCCAGGAGAAGGCGGTCGCGTTGACCTGTTCGCCAGCACCATTGGTGTAGCTGAACTCCTTGGCCTTGCGGCCGAAGTGGCCGTAGGCCGCGGTCTGCTGGTACATCGGGTGGATGAGGTCCAGCATCTGGATGATGCCGTACGGGCGCAGGTCGAAATGCTTGCGGATCAGCTTCTCGATCTTGTCATCGCTGATCTTGCCGGTGCCGAAGGTGGTGACCGAGATCGAGGTCGGCTCGGCCACGCCGATGGCGTAGGAGACCTGCACTTCGCAACGGTCGGCCAGGCCGGCGGCAACGACGTTCTTGGCGACGTAACGGGCCGCGTAAGCCGCCGAACGGTCGACCTTGGAGGGATCCTTGCCCGAGAACGCACCACCACCGTGACGGGCCCAGCCGCCGTAGGTGTCGACGATGATCTTGCGGCCGGTCAGGCCACAGTCGCCCACCGGGCCGCCGATCTCGAACTTGCCGGTCGGGTTGATGTGGAACTTGGTGCCCTTGTGCAGCCACTTGGCCGGCAGCACCGGCTTGATGATCTCTTCGCGGACGGCCTCGATGAGGTCCTTCTGCTTCACGCCCGGGGCGTGCTGGGTCGACAGCACCACCGCGTCGATGGCCGAGACGGCGCCGTTTTCATAGCGCAGGGTGACCTGGCTCTTGGCATCCGGGCGCAGCCAGGACAGCGGTGAGTTCTTCTTCTTGCGGATCTTGGCCTGCTGCTCGACCAGGCGGTGCGACAGGTGGATCGCGGCCGGCATGTAGCTGTCGGTCTCGTTGGTGGCATAGCCGAACATCAGGCCCTGGTCGCCAGCGCCCATTTCTTCGGGCTTCTTGCGGTCCACGCCCTGGGCGATGTGCGGCGACTGCTTGCCGATCAGGTTCAGCACGCCGCAGGTCGCGCCGTCGAAGCCGACGTCGGAGCTGTCGTAGCCGATGTCCAGGATCACCTTGCGGGTCAAGGCTTCCAGGTCGATCCACGCGCTGGTGGTGATTTCACCGGCGACAATAGCCACGCCAGTCTTGACCATGGTTTCGCAGGCCACGCGCGCACGCTTGTCCTGGGTCAGGATCGCGTCCAGCACCGCATCGGAGATCTGGTCGGCAATCTTGTCCGGATGGCCTTCGGAGACCGATTCGGAGGTGAACAGGTAGCTGGACATCAGGCGTAATATCCTTTGATTCGGATGGAAAGATGGCCGCGAATGATACACGGCAAGTCGCGCACTTGCATTGTGCGTCAGCACGGGTTGCCGGTGGTTAAGCTCGCGTGCCCGTCGCAGGGCCCTATGTGACGGGATTGCGTCCCAGCGTCGCCGCCCAGTGTTCCACGGGCGTGACAAATGGCCCGCGGGCCCTCCCGGTCGGCGGGCGTGGCAGACGCTCCAGTCCTGAGCGTGTCACCCGGCCGTCGTCAAACCGCCATCGGGCTGTCGCCGGGGCCGTGCAGGCTTCGGCGCATCCGGCCGCCGGACCTGAGGAGCACGCCATGCACGCATTCGAGCAGCGCGACGCGCGGGAGGCCGCCACGCGGCCGGTGACGACCTTGCCGCCCCATCGGCGGGCCGTCTTCCTGTCTGACGTGCACCTGGGCTCACGCCACTGCCATGCCGCCGAACTGGCCCGGTTCCTGGCCGAGCTGCGTTGCGAACGCCTGTATCTGGTGGGCGACATCATCGACCTGTGGTGGATGGCGCACCGCCGGGCCGCCTGGCGGCCGGCCCACAGCGAGGTGATCCAGGCGCTGCACGCGCTGCAGCGCACCGGCACCGAGATCATCTACATCCCCGGCAACCACGATGCTTCGCTGCGCAAGGTCTGCGGGCTGATGCTGCCGGCCATGCAGGTGCGTCGGCGGGCGATCCATGTGACCGCGGACGGGCGCCGGCTGCTGGTCGTGCACGGCGATGACTACGACGGTGTCACTCACTTCGGAGGTCTGCAGGAGAAGTTCGGGGACTGGCTGTACTACCGCATCCTCACCGGCAACCACCTGCTCAATGCCGCGCGACGACGGCTCGGCCAGCGCTACTGGTCGCTCTCCGAATTCCTCAAGAAGCGCAGCGGCGCGGCCGAGCGCTACATCGAACGTTTCGTCCAGGCCGGGCTTGCGGATGTGCGGCGGCGCGGTCTGGATGGCATCGTCTGCGGGCATATCCACCGTGCCGCGCTGGTCGAACGCGACGGGCTGATCTATGCCAACGACGGCGACTGGGTGGAAAGCCTGACCGCGTTTGCCGAAGACCCGGATGGGAGCCTGCGGCTGCTGGATCACACCGGGCAGACCCTGGTGGCGCTGCCCGGCAGCGCCGCATTGGCCAGAGCGGCCTGAGCAAAACGGCAGAGGCGCATGACCAGTCCCGGCTGCTAGCATCGGCCGATGGACTCCTTTACCCAGATCGTTCTCGGCGGCGCAGTCGCCGCCGCCATCGCCCCGGCCGGCCATCGCCGCGCGGCCCTGTTGGCCGGTGCCGCACTCGGCACCCTGCCGGACCTGGATGCGCTGGTACTGGCCTTCACGGCTGCCGATCCCGTGGCGCTGATGGTCGAACACCGCAGCTACAGTCACTCGCTGCTGGTGCTGCCGTGGGTGGCCGCGCTGATCTGGTGGTTGTTCAAACGGTTTGGTCACGGCCGCGTGGCGCAGGCGCCGGGGCGCTGGTTCTGGGCGATCCTGCTGGCGCTGATCACCCATCCGCTGCTGGATGCCTTCACCGTTTACGGCACCCAGCTGTGGTGGCCGTTCACCCCGCACCCGACGATGTGGGCCAGCGTCTTCATCATCGACCCGCTGTATACCGTGTGGCTGCTGCTCGCCTGCGCAGTGGCATGGTTCGCGCGGGCGCGCCCGCTGGCGCAGAAAGCGCTGGTGGCCGGGCTGGTGCTCAGCAGTGGTTACCTGGGCTGGTCGTTGCTGGCCAAGCACACCGTCGATCGCGAAGCCGACCGCGCGCTGGCCGCGATGGGGCTGGGCGATGCACCGCGCTTCTCGGTGGCGATGCCATTCAACACACTGCTCTGGCAGGTGGTGGCGATGACGCCCAACGGCTACGTGATCGGCGAGCGTTCGCTGATCGCCGACCACGGCCCGATGACCTTCGAGGGCCATCCCTCCAACGTACAGGCCCTGCGCCAAGCGGCGACGCTGCCGGCCGTGCAGCGCCTGAACTGGTTCAACCGTGGCTTCATGCGCGCCCAGGTGGTCGATGGCGAACTGCGGCTCAGCGATCTGCGCATGGGCCTGGAGCCGGACTACACCTTCACCTTCGCGGTTGCGCGGGCTGAAGGCGATGGCTGGGCCGGGATCACACCGCGACAGCTGCGCCAGGCGTATGAAGGGGAGCAGGGCAGGGCGATGCTGAAGCGCCGGTTCGCGGCCCTGTGGCAGCGCATCTGGCATGCGCCGCCGAGCACCGACGTGATCGCACCGAAGGCAGGTTGGACGGAGGCACCGTGACCGAACGGTTTGAAATGGAGATCAATGGCACGCGCTACACGCGGCTGGCCGATGTGCCGCCGGAATACCGCGCGCTGTTGCTGGATGTGACCCCGGGCCGCTCCGCCGAGCAGCCGGCGGTGCCGTTGCGCGAGATCCTGCACAAGGCCAAGGCGCAGCCGGACCGCGCGCGCCAGCAGCAGGTGCTGTTGGACGAGCTGCGCAAGGTCGATCCCGAGCGGGCGCGGCGCATGCAGAACAAGATCACCGAGCGCAGCCAGCGGCCGGCCACCGGTACCCTGGAAGTGGGCAACACACCCACCGCACGCCCGCGCGAAGGCGCGCGCAACACCGCCGGTGGCAGCACGGTGGCCCCGGGGGATCGGGGCGGACTGGGTATCTGGGTGTTGCTGGCGGCAGCGGTCGTGGTAACCCTGGTCGCCTGGGCGACGCGCTAGCGCCGCGCCGCGATCAATACACCGTCGCGCGGGCCTGCACGAAGGAGAAGAAGAACACCGCGTTCGGGTCGTTCTGGACCAGGCTGAACTCGCGGCGCATGCCGTCCACCGTTTCCTGGTCGACCAGGCCGGCCTCCAGCAACGGATCGGCGGCCGACAACAGCAGTTGCTCCCAGAACGCGATCATGGTCTTGCGACGGGCCGGTTCGCGGTTGTCCAGGTGGATGGTCTTGATCTCGGTGTGCACGTCGCGGAAGCCACCGGCCAGCAGCAGGTTGCCGAGCTTGGCACCGACGAACGGATCGCCACCGTGGTCGTACTGGAAATCGTTGAAGGCCATCCAGTAGCGCCAGATATGCGGCGAGTACGGGTCGAGCAGGAACGAGGCATTCATCACTTCGGTGACGTACACCGGCGAGCCCGGCACCAGCACGCGGCGCACTTCGTTGAGCACCCGCGCCGGTGAGGGCACATGCTCCAGCACCCAGCACAGGAAGGCCGAGTCGAACTCGCGCGCGCCGAACGGCAGGTTGCCGGCATCGGCCTGCAGCAGCGTGTAGCGCTCGCGGCACCATGGCGTCCTGGCCAGGTTGGAGGCGGCGGTGGCCAATTGCGCCTCGCTCAGGTCCACGCCGGTGACATGCAGTTCCGGGAACCGCCGCAGCAGGATGTCCGTCTGTGCGCCCACGCCGCTGCCGACTTCCAGCAGGCGCGTGGCGCCGCCGTAATCGATGCCGCTGAAGATGCTCGATTCGAACAGGCGCGACTGGGTGACCAGGCGGTGCTGCTCGGTATCGGAGAAGCCGTGGAGATAGGTCGGTGCAGTGATGGGCGGGGTCATGGCGAAGGCTCAGGCAGCGGACGACAACGACTCGCCGGCGGCGAGGGCGTCGAAATATTCGGTGGTCAGGGCGACCTGGCTGGCCGCATCCTCGGCGCGGTTGACCACCGCACGGAAGGCGGCGTTTTCCGGCCGGTCCTTGGCGTACCAGCCCAGGTGCTTGCGCGCGATGCGCACGCCCTGCTGCTCGCCATAGAAATCATGCAGCGCATGCAGGTGGCCCAGCAGCAGGTCGCGTACCGCGGCGACCGACGGCGGCGCCAGCAGTTCGCCGGTGGCGAGGTAATGTGCCACCTCGCGGAAGATCCACGGGCGGCCCTGGGCCGCGCGACCGATCATCACCGCATCCACGCCGGTCTGCTTGAGCACCTGCGCGGCCTTCTGCGGCGAATCGATGTCGCCGTTGGCGATCACCGGAATGCGCAGCGCGGCCTTGATCGCGGCGATGGTCTCGTACTCGGCGGTGCCGGTGTAATGCTGGTCGCGGGTACGCCCGTGCACCGCCAGCGCGGCGATGCCGCTGTCTTCGGCGATGCGGGCGATCAGCGAGCCATTGCGGTGGTCGCAGTCCCAGCCGGTGCGGATCTTCAGGGTGACCGGTACGTCCACCGCGTTGACCACGGCGGTCAGGATGCGCGCGACCAGATCCTCATCGCGCATCAGCGCCGAACCGGCCCAGGCGTTGCACACCTTCTTGGCCGGGCAGCCCATGTTGATGTCGATGATCTGCGCGCCGTGGTCCACGTTGTAGCGCGCGGCCTCGGCCAGCTGCTGCGGCTCGGTACCGGCGATCTGCACGCTGATCGGGTCCGGCTCGCCGGCATGGTCCATGCGGTGGAGCGATTTACGGGTGTTCCAGAAGCGCGGATCGGAGATGGTCATCTCCGAGGCAGCCAAGCCTGCACCCAGCTGTTTGCACAGCAGGCGGAAGGGCTTGTCGGTGACACCGGCCATCGGCGCCAGCACCACGTTGGGCTGGATGTTGTAGGGGCCAATCTGCATGCAGGCATTGTAGTGCCGGCCGCTGGCCGGCAACCACGCAGGTACCGTCACCCGTTCAGGCCGATCTGGAAGGCCCTGATGCGCTCCGGTCATGAGCATATGCTTGACGATTGCTTCCGTCGTCCCCAACGGCCGGGGATGCTGGGCAGTTACGCCCTGCGCAGCCGGCGTTGCGACACCGGCGGTTGTTCACGGCGCCGGACCACACGCATAGGCCAACACCGCCAGATGCCGCTGCCGGTCGAGCCCGAGCAGGGCCAGCACAGCGGCGTCGTCGAACGAGCCGATCGCGCAGCCGGCGGCGTTCATCGCTGCCACTTCCTGCCCCAGCGCCCCCAGCCAGACCCCGGCCTCGATCAACACGAAGCGGCCACCGCGCTCGCCGTATTTGGCCAGCGTCCCAGCCGGTTCGGCGATCAGGAACAGCACGGCCGCCGGGCGCTCGGGCCAATCCACGCCGAGCAGCTTGGCCAGCGTCGGCCATGCGGGGCAGGGCGCCACCGGCACCAGCGCATGTTCACGCGGGTCGTACCAATGGATGCCTGGCTCTGCGGCGATCGCATCGTCGCTGCCGTACAGCGCGGCATAGGCCTGGATCGGGTACTTGGCCCCACCGGACGGCAGGCGCCGCGTGTCACTGTCGCCGGGCCGTGCCCGCAGCGGGGCCAGCACACGGCCCAGCTCCTTGGCGCCCCAGCGCGCGTCACCGAAGCGGCGGCCACTGTGGCGCTGTGCCAGAGCGTCACCGGGGAGCACCGGGTCCGGCAGAGCGATGCCGGCGGCTGCATGCAACGGCCGCGGCGGCGACCAGGCACGCGCGGCATCCTCGGCGATGCGCGTACGCATCACCTCCGCGCGCGCAGGCGTGAGTTCGCCGTTGTGCCAGAACAGATGGAACAGGGGGGCATCGTCCCAGGGGGAAGGCGGTGACGGCATGCGGTCCTCGGGGATCAGCCCAATGGATGCGGGAAGGGATTGGGAAACGCGCCGCGGTGCGGCACGCCGGGATATCGCCAGGCCACGTCCTGGCAACGGCCGCCGAGGAACGGTGCACGCTCGTCGGCGTGCAGGCCGCTGAGCTGCGGCGACAGCACCCGCATCACCCGCAGCCCGGCTGCGGCGACATCGGCGGTGGTCAACTCGCGGTAGTACAGCGCGATGCCGGCACTGCCCAGCCGGCGCCGCAGCTGATCGAGCTCGGCGATGGCGCGCGGTGCGGCGGGCGGGATCGCCGCGCCCGGCAGGGGCAACTGCAAGGTGCTGTGGCCCGCCTCCCCGAGCAACGGCAGCTGCGGCCATAGCTCCGGGCGCAGGGTGTAGAACGCGGCATGTTCATCGAAACTGCGCAGTGCTGCCGGATCGCGCGGCAACCGGGCGCTTTCGCGGCCACACAGATGCGCGGCAAAGGTCAGCGCCTGTTGCCATTCCAGCAGCGCCTTGTGCAGCGCCTCGCCCGGATCGGCGCGGCAGGCGATGCCCAGCACGTGGCGGGGGCGGCCTTCGAACGGGATGCTGCCCGCGACCGCGATCACCGGGTGCGGGTTCCAGTGCTGGGTCAGGTCGAAGGCCTGCAGTTCACCGCCGCGCGCGTCCACATGGGCGTGCCATTGCGGCGGCAACGCGATCCGCCGGCCGGCCACGCCATTGAGCCATGTCACCGCCAGTGCATCGCGCTCCAGCAGCTCCTGGGCGGCCCGCAACAGCGCCAGCCAGGCGCCATCGCGGCCATCGCGCCACGCCGCCAGCCCACTGGACGTGGACGGCAAACGCGCCAGGCCACGGCGCGGCCCCAGTCCGACCAGTTCCTGCGGCACCCAGACCATGCGGTTGTCATCCAACGCGTGCACCGCCGCGAACAGATCGTCATCGCGTTCGGGCATCGGCCACGGGAAGCCGGGCGTGGCGCGTTGGCGTGCCGAGAACAGGGCGAAGGCCGATTCGTCCAGGCGGTGTGCGGGTGTCAGCGCATCACGCCGACGCACCTCCACGCTCGCCTGCGCCGCCGCCAGCCGCTCCAGTGCCTCGGCGACCGCGCCATCGGCGGCCGCCTCGGCATCCAGGGCGACCGCGCCTGACACCCCCTGCCAGGGATTGGCCGGATCGGCCGGGGTGGCGGCGTTGTGCACGCGCCGTCCGTCGAACAACGGCCCGGTTGCATCGCAGGGACTGGCCTCGATCGGCTGCGCCGGGCGTACCAGACCACAGCGCGCACGCGCCGCGCCATGCAGCAGGTGCGAGGACAGCGTGGGCGTTTCCGGCTGCGCCGCCTGCACGGCGGCGCGGCTCATTTCATCACGCTCAGCCAGAGCATCATCTCGAAGGCGCCGACGGCGAACAGGCCCAGCAGCAGGGCGATGCCGATGCCGATGCCGCGCCCGAGCGAACGCCCCGAGCGCTCGTAGACGAGGGCGTAAATCCCGACATACAGCCCGACGGCGACGAACAGGCCGAATATCGGGTTGGCGGTGCCGAAAATGCCGCCGCCGATCGCGGCCAGCGGCAAGGCGAACAGCCCCAGCAACACCCGACTGGTGCGGCTCAATCCGGCCACCGGCACGACAGCGACAGGTGTCTCCGAACGATCCGGCGTCGCAGCGCTGATCGGCGCCTGCGGCAACGCAGGTGGCTGGGGGTGGAGGTCCGTACGGGTGTCGACGCTGGCGACCGTGGCGTGTGCGTCGCTGCTGACGGCGGCAGGCGTTACGGGGTCCAGCTTGCCAAGCACCACCGCCGACAGCACGGAGGTGCCGAGCAGCGTGACGATGCAGGAACTGCAGGTGGTCGACGTCGAGCCGCCGCCTGCCGCGGCAAGGTCTTGGCGTGAAGCACTGGCATCGAACTGGGTCGGCAGGCGATACATGAGGTCACTCCATTGACCGGGGCGGAAACGCCCGGCGCGTGGCGCACATTATCACGGGCGCCCGGTGTCCCAAGGCAAGGACAGCGGTGGCGGCAGCGACGCCTCGCCGCCCTGGCAGGCGGGGCACCACGGCAGCCGCGGCACCCGGTCGCGCTCGCCGTGCAGGCGATGCAGGTCGAGCCAGACGCTGCGTTCGAGATAGCCCAGCAACAGCGGCGGCTGATCCAGCAACGGCGCGACCAGCGCCGCGATCCGTGCCGGTTGCGCTGCGACCGCCGGCATCGCCGGCACGGGTGCTTCGCCCCAGCGGCGTAGCACCCGGTTGCCCAGGCAATACACACAGGCGCTCTGGCCGGGCACCACATAGGGGCCCAGCGCAAGCGTGTGGTGATAGCTGAGGTCGAGCAGCAGATGCGGTTGTGTCGGCATCTGCGTGCGGTAGCGGGCCAAGGCCTGTTCCCAGCCCAGCCCGTGCCGGACCAGCACGAGGAGGTCGGCATCGGCGACCGTATCGACGCGCTGTAGATCCGCGCCGGCATGCTGGTCGAAGGCGTCGGCCAACCCGGGCAGCGGTTCGCCGAGCCAGTCGAGAGCGTAGCGCGTCACTCTGCGCGCGGCGCGCAGCGGCACCAGCACACCGAGACGTATCAACTGGCGGACCGCCGGGCCGCACTCGGCATCGTCCTGCAGGATCGCCAGCGTGTCTTTTTCCCAGTGGCCGAGGATCCGTTCGATGATCGTCGGGGTATCGGCCTCATCGACCACATACAGTTCGTCGGCGCCACCGGACACCAGCAACAGCTGGCGCTGCGCATGGGTCTGCGAAAACAGCGCCCATGCCGGATTGCGCGTCCAGCGCGGTTCGCCCACGTGCGCACCTGTGTGTTCCTGACTGCCTGCTGCTGCCACTGCGTACAGTCCGTGTATCCGCGAAACCGCAAGGATAGCGGCAAACAGGCGGGCCACGTTCTGCTACGGTGCGCGCGTGCCCACGCCGCCTGTTGCCAATGCGTCCGTCCCCCAGCCGCCCTGGCGCGAGGCGATGCTGTGGATGCTGCTGCTCGGTGCGATGTTCATCCATGGCTACAGTTGGACGAACCACTGGGCGGCCAGCCAGGCGCACACCTACAGCCTGCACGGTCGCTGGGACGAAGCGATCCCGTTCTGGGCGTGGTCGATCTGGCCGTACCTGGCGCTGAACCTGCTGTACCCGCTGACGTTCTTCCTCTGCCCGACCCGATCCGCCTTGCGCCGCCATGCGCTGGCCATCGCGCTGGTGCAGGCCGCCTGCATGCTCGCCTTTGTGTGCTGGCCGACCGGCAACGTGCGTGAGCTGCCGCAGCCGGAGGGCGCGAGCGGCCTGCTGTTCGCACAACTGCGCGCGTTCGAAGCGCCCTTCAACATGGCGCCGTCGCTGCACGCTGCGGTATTGGTGGTGGTCTGGCAGACATGGCGGCAGTCGCTGCAGGCGAATGCGGCAGCGGTGCGCTGGCTGTGGCATGGCGCCTGTGGGCTGATCCTGGTCTCGACGCTCACTACTTGGCAGCACGATCTGCTGGATGTGCTTGCCGGGCTGTTGGTCGGTGCGCTGGCGCTGTGGATCACGCACTGCGTGCTGTTGCCACGTGGTCTACCGCGAGCGTGAGGGCCCCGTAGCGACCGGCAGGCCCCTTGGCAAATGTCCCCCGGCCGCCGCCTCGCGGCGACGGCCTCCTCCTTGATTTTGCCCAGGAGCCTACCGGCCGCTACGGGGCTCCGGCTCGCGGTAGGCAGAAGGGAAACCGGTGCTTTCCATACGGCGCCAGTAGTCTGGACACGTGGGGTGCGATGCCCTTGTGGGCGAAATCAAGGAGGAGGTGGCGGCCGCAGGCCGACGCCGGGGGGCATTCGCCGGCAAGGGCATCGCGCCCCAGCGCTCAACCACCCGGCCGCCGCGCATTGAAAGGCCCAGAGGTCGCTTCCTGCATTCCATGCAAGCAGGAGAAAAACCAAAAAAAAGGCCAGCGCGAACGCTGGCCTCTTGGTATCCACACCGGAGACGCTTACTTGTTCTCGGCATCACCCGGGGTGAAGTGCGGCATCGCCGCGGCGGCGCCTTCCTTCTCGGTCGAACGACCGGCGAACTGATTGGCGAAACGCACGTGGCGGGCAAACGCCGCCTCCGGGTCCTGCGCGATCGAGGCCACCAGCGCACCGTTGAACGCATCGCCCGCACCGGTCGTGTCCAGCACCTGCACCTGCTCGGCGCCGACGCGGTAGTACGGCTGGGTATCGCCACGCAGGTTTTCTTCGGCGTGCGACACGAACACACCGACCGAGCCCAGGGTCACCACCACGGTGCCGTTGCCGACCAGCTTGCGGCACAGCGCATGCAGGCTGGCGCCGTCCAGCGCGGCGACGTCGTTGGCATCCACGCGCTCGCCGACATGACGGCCGAGCAGGGCAGCGAACTCGGTCTCGTTCGGGGTCAGCACATCGGCCAGCTTGAGCAGGCCGATGCTGGAGGGGGCATCGGCGGGCGCCACGTTGAGCACGGTGGTGGCACCGGCCTCACGTGCGATCGCCAGCGCCGCCTCGATGGTTTCCACCGGCGATTCCAGCTGCGCCAGCACCACCTTGGCGCCGGCCAACAGCGCGCGCTGCTGTTCGACGAAGTCCAGGCTCAACGCGGCGTTGGCGCCCGGGCCGATCACGATGGTGTTGCGGCCGCGGCTGTCGACATAGATGCCGCCGGTGCCGGTCGGCTCGCTGCTGGCCTCGGCGGTCAGCGCAAAGCCATCCTGCTCGGCCAGGCCGCGGGCCATCGCACCGCCGGCGTCATTGCCCAGCGCGCACAGGAACGTGGTCGGCGCGCCGGCACGGCGGGCGGCCACGGCCTGGTTGAAGCCCTTGCCGCCGGGACCGGTGCTGTAGCGGCCGGCAATGGTCGCGCCCGGGGCCGGGAGCGACTCACAACGCCAGACATGATCCACATTGAAGGAACCGATTACGACGACACTGCTACTCATAAAGACTGTTTCTCAAAGAACGGATATCAGCTGAAATGCGTCAGCACGCCGGCGATGGTCGCCGTCATGAAGGTGGCAATGGTACCGCCGAGCACCGCACGCAGGCCGAACTTGGCCAGATCGTGGCGACGCTCCGGCGCCAGACCACCAATACCACCGATCTGGATCGCGATGGAGCTGAAGTTGGCAAAACCGCACAGCGCGTAGGTGGCGACCAGGCGGCCTTCGGCGGAAAGCACCGTGCCCGGCACCTCGCCTCGGATGATCTTGGCCAGTTCCGAATACGCCACGAACTCGTTGATCACGACCTTCTGGCCGATCAGCGAGCCCACGGTGGTGGCATCGGCCCACGGGGTACCGATCACCCAGGCGATCGGGGCCAGCAGGAAGCCGAACAGGGTGGACAGGTCGGTCGGGCGGCCGATGAGCGCGGCCAGGCCGGTGATGTCACCCAGCCAGGTCAGCGGGGCGTTGATCAGGGCGATCAGGGCGATGAAGGCCAGCAGCATCGCACCGATGTTCAGCGCCAGCTTCAAGCCATCGCCCGCACCGGCTGCGGCAGCGTCGATGATGTTGCTGGAGGTCTTCTCCACTTCCATCTTGACCGTGCCGCGGGTCAGCGGGGTGCCGGTCTCGGGCACCAGCAGCTTGGCCACCACCAGGGTCGCCGGGGCGGCCATGATGCTCGCGGCGAGCAGATGCTTGGCGTAGAAGGCCTGTTCTACCGGATCACCGGCACCGAGCATGCCCACGTACGCGGCCAGCACGCCGCCGGCGATGTGCGCCATGCCGCCGATCATCATGGTGATCAGCTCGGACTGGGTCATCTTGGCGATGTACGGACGCACCGTCAGCGGGGCTTCGGTCTGGCCGATGAAGACGCTCGCGCAGACGCTGGTGGTTTCGGCGCCGGACACGCGCATGATCTTGGTGATCGCCCATGCCATGCCGCGCACGATCATCTGCATCACGTTGAGGTGGTACATGACCCCCATCAGCGCCGAGAAGAAGATGATGGTCGGCAGCACCTGGAAGGCGAAGATGAAACCGAACTGGCTGGTGTCCATCAGGCTGCCGAAGATGAAGCCGGAGCCGGCGTTGACGAACTCCAGGATCTTGACGAAGCCCTTGCCCAGCGCGTCGAACACATCGCGGCCACCCGGGACCAGCAGCACCACCGCCGCGAAGGCGATCTGCAGTGCGATACCGGTGACGACCAGGCGCCAGTCGACAGCCCGCTTGTTGTTCGAGAACAACCAGGCAATGCCGATCAGCACTGCCAACCCGAACAGGCCGAAGCCAATCCTGCCCAAACCTTCGACCATGAGACTTCCCTTGGGGCGCCGCGAAAAACGGGAAGCCTAGAGCAGCGGCAAGGGCGGGGCAAGGAAAAGCAGCGTCTGCGAGCCGATCGGTCGTGATCGGGCCTGTATCGGCAAGGCATGGCCCGGTTTCCGTGCGGCGTGTCACGGGCCGTGAGACCGCCGCCGCGGCCAGCCGCGCGGAACTGCGCCGCCCCGCTCTACACTTACCGCATCGATCCGGCCCGGTCGCGGGCCCGCAGCAGGAGAACCACATGCTCTATCGCCGTCTCGGCTCCACCGGTCTGAAGCTCTCGGCCCTGTCCTTCGGGGCCTGGGTGACCTTCGGCGACCAGATCGGCCGCGATGAGGCCCGCAAGCTGATCGCCACCGCCTGGGATGCCGGGGTCAACTTCTTCGACAACGCCGAGGGCTACGCCCGTGGCCGCGCCGAGCAGGTGATGGGCGATGTGATCGCCGACCTGCGCCTGCCGCGCGATGGCTTCTGCGTCTCCAGCAAGGTGTTCTTCGGCGCCGTCGACGACCCGCGCCCGACCCAGCACGGCCTGTCGCGAAAGCATGTCACCGACGCCTGCCACGCCGCGCTCAAGCGCCTGCGGGTGGAGTATCTGGACCTTTACTATTGCCATCGCCCGGATCCGGACACCCCCATCGCCGAGACCGTGCAGGCCATGGACACCCTGATCCGCCAGGGCAAGGTGCTGTACTGGGGGACCTCGGAGTGGTCGGCCGCGCAGATCCAGGAGGCGGTGGACATCGCCCGCGCGCGCAACCTGCATGCGCCCTCGATGGAGCAGCCGCAGTACAACCTGCTGCACCGCGAGCGGGTGGAACGCGAGTACGCGCCGCTGTATGCCGAGGCCGGCCTGGGCACCACCATCTGGTCGCCGCTGGCCTCGGGCCTGCTGACCGGCAAGTACAACGCCGGCGTGGACCCGCAGTCCCGGCTGGGCCAGGACCAGCTGGGCTGGCTGAAGTCGCAGGTGCTGGACGACGGCAGCGACCGCATCGAGCGGGTGCGGCGCTACACCGCATTGGCCGCGCAGCTGGGCGTCTCCCCGGCACAGCTGGCGATCGCCTGGTGCCTGCGCAACCCGAATGTCTCCAGCGTGATCCTCGGTGCCAGCCGGGTCAGCCAGCTGGAAGAGAACCTGGGCGCGCTGGCGCTGTTCGAGCAGCTTGATGAAAGCGTGTGGCAGCAGGTGGAAGCGGTGTTTGCCTGATCGCGCGTGTCGGGATTCGGGGAGCCGGCCAGCGGCCGGCACTACCGATGGTATGGCGGGAGATGGAACGGGACGAGCAGAGCTCGGATGCTTGGCAGAACGGAGCAGGGCGCCTGGAACAGGCGCCGTCCCTCCACGGTAGTGCCGGCCGCGGGCCGGCTCTGCAGCTCACGCGACGGGCGACCACACACAGAGCGCGATTGACTGAGGCTATTGAATTTTATAATTCGATCATTAATGCCATCTATCAAAGTGAGAATGGTTGTTGATTGTCAACTGAGAATCATTATCATTTGACTCGCCCCTCGCAACGAGTCCAGACGATGAACACTCAAGCTGCTGTACTGCTGCGCCCCGAAACGCTGACCCTCCGCGACCGTCCGGTCCGCGTGGTCCCGCCGGAAGAAGTGATCGACAGCGAAGCCCTGCTCAAGGGGCGCCGCGAAATCCTGATCCAGCACGGCGATCGTTTCTATCGCCTGCGTCATACCAGCAACGACAAGCTGATCCTGACCAAGTAACGGCCTTTCCTTCCCCAGCTCTCTCCCCCTCGACACTCCGCCGTCGGCTCCGGTCCACGGCGTGGGTCGAGGGTCTCCCCCCGCAACCGCCGATTGCAGGTAGACCGCCATGAGCCGTGCCCTTTCCGTCGGCCGCCCACCGGGCCGCCATCCCATCGCCGGCCTGCCATCGGCCGCGCAACTGGCCTCGCTGGGTACCGTGCTGTGCCTGTACCGTCCGGACAGCAGCGAACTCGGTGGCTGGAAGCACGCCGTCTCCGCGCATGCCTGCCAGGGCATGGACAGTGAAGGCATCCGCGAAAGCCTGTGCTTCGTCGACGCCCGCGGCCGCTGCTGCTGGCGGCTGTACCTGCTGCCCGACAGCGACTTCCTCGCCTGGGATCGGCTGGTGTCCGCCTTCCCCGCACGGCCCGAACCGGTCACCGACGCCGGGGTCGCCGAACGCCTGTGGCGGCGCCTCGCCGTGCGCCTGGGCAACGACGCATGGCGCATGTGCGCGCTGCGCCTGCAGGTCGGCGAAGGCCGCGAACTGGCCGCCAGCCTGGCCTCGTTGTCGTCCCTGGGCGCCACCACCGCGCGCCGGATCGGCAACGTTGAAGGTGCCGAAGGCGAGCTCTGGGTCGACGACTGCTGCTGCGCCAGCGCGGCCCGCCGCAGCGGACCGTGGACGGCAGACGGTATGCCGGTGATCCAGCTGTAATGACGCACTCGCTCGCCTTGGCAGGGCTGCTGCTCGCGCTCACCGCCAGTGCGCATGCCACACCGGCCGACCCCGCACGCGACCGCGCCAGCATCCTGGCCATGCAGGGCGAATACATCGTCGATTTCGCCTTTGACGAAACCGTCCTGCTCACCCCCGGCTACGAACGTGCCCCGGCCGTACGCACCGGTGGCAACGAAGTGGTGATCGTGGTCGAAGACACCCCGAAGCGGGTGGTCTTGCAGCACCTGCTGGTCGACGCCAAGAGTGGCCACGTCACCAAGCACTGGCGCCAGGACTGGGTCTACCAGGCACCGACCCGATTCGAATTCACAGCCGACCAGACCTGGCACGTGCGTCCGATTCCCACGGCGCTCACCACCGGCGCCTGGACCCAATGCGTCTACGAAGTCAGCGACGCACCGCGCTACTGCGGCACCGGCGCCTGGCGCTACGACAACGGCATCGCCGAATGGACCAGCGACCTGAGCTGGCGTCCCCTGCCGCGCCGCGAATACACCCGCCGCAGCGACTACAACGTCCTGGCCGTAGTCAACCGGCACACGCGCACACCCAACGGTTGGACCCACGAGCAGTTCAACACCAAGATCCAGCGGCGCCCCGACGGCACGCAGACACCGATCGCGCGCGAATTCGGCTTCAACGAGTACAACAAAACCACCGAGGTGGACTTCACCCCCGCCTACGCCTACTGGACCGCCACCGCGGGTTACTGGGCGAAGGTGCGCCAGCGCTGGGACGACTTCCTCGGGCAGGCACCGGGCGTGCACCTGAAAACCAAACCCGACGGCATGGCCATGATCATCCCGCTGTTCACCCAGGCCCAGGACATCCAGGACGGCAAGACCGTGGTGGACACCGAGATCGACGCCGTCTTCCAGCAGTGGGTAGAAAAAGCACCGCCAGAAAGCGCGCGCTGACACCGACGCCATCGGTAGCGCACGCGTCCATCGCCAAACCTCGAAGCAGCACATTGCCTCATCGATGGTTGTACCAACTCGAGTCCAACGGTAGACCCGCCGCTCTCCCATCCGCCCAAGGCCATCCCTCGAGAAGGATGGCGGGTAGCCCTGCCCAGGACCGTCAGGGCGCCAAGGATGGCGCCCACGAGCCCCCAGGGATGGGTTTACGGCGCGTCCTGGGCAGGGCTACCCGCCAGCCTTCAGACAGTGGACACATGGACGCCGTCGCTTTCGCTTTCGCTTTCAATGCAACGGCGCCCCAAACTCACGCCTCCCGAAGCGCCAACGCCGGCGGCGTATGCAGAATCCGCCGCGTGCCCCACCAGCCGGCCAGCATGCTCAACAGCACACCCAACGCACCGCCCACCAACAACGGCCCCCACGGCGGACTCAGCGTCAACTCGAACACCTGCCGCGCCACCACCGTGCCCAGCAGCGCCGCCGCACCCACCGCCAACAACGCTGACAACACGCCCAGCGCCCCGAACTCCACCAGCACCGCACCGCGCAGCTGACGGCGCGTCGCCCCCAGCGTACGCAGCACCGCACTGTCGTAGCGCCGCTCACCGGCGGTGGCCTGCAACGCCGCCAGCAGCACCAGCAGCCCGGCCAGCAGACTGAACCCCATCACCAGCTGCACCGCCTGGCTCACCCGATCCACCACCTCGCGCACCCGCTCCAGGATGCCGTCGATATCCAACAGTGAAATGTTCGGGTACTCCCGCGTCAGCCCAGCCAGCGCCGTTGCCTGCGCGCGTGGCAGATGGAAGGCGGTGATCAGGTTGTACGGCGCATCGGCAACCGCGCCTTCGTTGAGCAGCAGGAAGAAGTTGACCCGGAACGAATCCCAGTCCGCCTTGCGGATGCTGGTGATCGTGAAACTGCGCTCCTGATCGCCCATCTGCAGCGTCACCGTGTCGCCCAGCGTCATCCCGTAGCGCTCGGCCCAGCCCTGCTCGATCGAGGCCTCCGCCGCCGTGCTGCCGGCCTTCCAGAACGTCCCGCTGAGCAGCGTATTGGCCGGCGGGAAATCATGCCGCCACGAGAAATTGACCGGCCGGTTGGCATCGTCATCCTCGTTGCTGTTGTCCTCGCGCATCTGCCGCTGCGGCGGCCGATCATTGACCGCCAGCAGGCGGCCGGTACTGAACGGCTCGATGCCCGGTGATGCCACGCCCAGCCCACCCAGCGTGGCCAGCACGGCATCGCGCTGCTCGGGCTGGATGTTCATCAGGAAGTAGTTCGGTGTATCGGTCGGCAAGCGATCGCGCCACTGCGCCAGCAGCCCCGGACCGATCACCGACAGCAGCAGCAGCGAACACAGCGACAGCGACAGGCCGACCAGCTGCATCACCGCCAGCCCGCGGCGTCGCGTCAACGAGGCCAGCCCCAGCTTCCAGCGTCCGCGCAGGCGCGGCTGCAGCCCGCGCAGCAGCCACAGCAGCAGGGCACCGAGCGCGCCGGCCAGCGCCGCCAGCGCGGCCAGCCCGCCCAGCACCCACGCGGCCAGCTTTACATCGCCGGTGGCCTGCACGGTCAGCGCGACGGTCGCGGCCAGCGCAGCGGCATAGACCAGCATCGAACTTGGCGGCAGCGCGGCGAAGCTGCGGTTGAGCACGCGCATCGGCGGCACGCTGCGCAGGCGCAGCAGCGGCGGCAGGCCAAAGCCCAGCAGCAGCACCAGGCCGATGCCCGCACCACTCAGCGCCGGTGTGGCCTGCGGCAGCGGCAGGCGATTCGGAATCAGGCCACCCAGCGCCTGCACCAGCCCGGCCTGCGCGGCCATGCCCAGGCCGATGCCGACCAGGCAGGCCGGCACCGCCAGCATCACCAGCTGCAGCGCCATCGCGGTGAGGATGTCGCGCTGGCGCGCGCCCAGACAGCGCAGGATCGCGACCTGATCGATGCGTCGCATCGCGAAGCGGTTGGCGGCCAACGCGGTGGCGACACCGGCCAGCAACACCGCCAGCAGCGCGGCCAACGACAGGAAACGTCCGGCCAGATCGAACGCGCCGCGCACGCCGCGCTGGGTATCGTCGATCCCCACGATGCGATAGCCCTTGGCCTGCGGCGTCAGCCACTCGCGGAAGGCGGCGATCTGCGCCGGCTCACCGGCGAACATCATCCGATAGGAAGCCCGGCTGCCCGGCCCGAGCAGGCCGGCGCGATCCACATCGATGCGGTTCACCAGCAGCGGCGGCGACAACTGCATCAGCTCACCGGAGGTATCCGGCTCGGCCTGCAACACGCGGGTCACGGTCAACGTGCCCGCGCCGAATTCCAGTGCATCGCCCACCTGCAGGCCAAGCGCCTGCATCAGCCGCGGATCGGCATACGCTTCGCCTGGCGGTGGTGTTCCTGCGGTCTCGCTGGCGCTGTCATGCAGCGTGCGGCTGACCCGCAGTTCGCCACGCAGCGGATAGCCATCGGCAACCGCCTTGATATTGGCCATCTGGCTGTCATCGCCATGGAACAGCACGCTGGGGAAGCTGACCATGCGCGTGTTGGCCAGGCCGCGCTCGCGCGCGGCATCGGCGAAGGTCTGCGCGATATCCTCGCGCCCGCTCAGGCCCAGATCACCGCCGAGCATCTCCGCCGCGCTGCCGGTCAGTGCCAGGGTCACCCGGTTGACCAGGGTGCCGACCGCGGTCATCACCGCCACGCCCAACACCAGTGCGGCAAACACGGTCAGCAGATCGCCGGCCAGGAACTCGCGGCGCAGCGCACGCGCCGCGTGGCGCACGACGTTCATGCGCCTGCGCCGGCAACGGTGTCGGCCAGGCGGCCACCGTCGAGCTGGTAGATACGCTCGCAGCGCTGCGCCAGGCGCAGGTCATGGGTGACCAGCACCAGGGTGGTATCGCTGGTGGCGTTGAGCGCGAACAACAGGTCGCTGATCTGCTGCCCGGTGGTCTGGTCCAGGCTGCCGGTCGGCTCATCGGCGAACAGGATGCGCGGCCGCGCCACGAACGCACGCGCGAGTGCGACACGCTGCTGCTCGCCACCGGAAAGCTGGCGCGGGTAGTGACGTGCACGATGGCCCAGGCCGACCTGTTCCAGCACCTCGCGCACCCGCGCGGGATCTTCGCGGCCGGCCAGTTCCAGCGGCAGCGCGATGTTCTCTTCGGCGGTCAGTGCCGGCAGCAGGTGGAAGCTCTGGAACACGAAGCCGACCTCGCGTGCGCGCAGCTGCGCGCGGGCTTCCTCATCGAGCGTGTTGAGCTCGGCACCGGCCAGCGCGATGGTGCCGTGGCTGGGCAGGTCCAGTCCGGCGAGCAGGCCGAGCAGGGTGGTCTTGCCCGAACCTGAAGCGCCGACGATGGCCACGCTCTCGCCTTCATGGACGGTCATGTCAATGTTGTCCAGTATGTGGACTTCACCCTCCGGGCCACGTGCAGACTTGCCCACGTTGTGGGCGGCGATGGCGACGGGCGCGCTGCGGGGGGACAGGCTGTCGATGAGGATTCTCCAATGAACCAAGCAAGTGGAAAGGGCCGCGTGGCCTCGATGGGCTGGCTGCTGGCAGGGTTGCTGCTGATGCCGATGCTGGCCTGTGCCAAAGGTCCGGACACCCGTGCGGCGGTGCTGGTGGTCGGCGACAGCCTCAGTGCCGCCCACAATATCCCGGCCGCGTCGGGCTGGGTAAACCTGCTTCAGCAGCGGGTCAAACAACAGATCAAGGCGCCGCCGGCGATCATCAATGCCAGCATCAGCGGCGAAACCACCGCCGGCGCGCTGACCCGCCTGCCGGACCTGCTGGAAAAGCACCGGCCGTCCGTGGTGGTGATCGAACTGGGCGGCAACGATGCGCTGCGCGGGCTGACCCCGGCGCAACTGCGCGGCAATCTGGAAAAGATGATCGTCGCCAGCCAGAAGGCGGACGCCAAGGTGCTGCTGCTGGGCATCGACGTGCCGCCCAACTATGGCCCGGCCTACCGCCAGCGCCTGCGCCAGACCTATGCCGAGCTGGCCAAACAGTACGACGTGCCGCTGCTGCCGTTCCTGCTTGAGGGGGTGGCCTTGAAGCCGAATCTGATGCAGGCCGACGGGCTGCACCCCACCGCAGCTGCGCAGCCGCAGGTGCTGGACAACGTCTGGCCGCTGCTCAAACCCCTGCTTTGATCGGTGTGTGAGGAACTTCACACCGCGTCCACTGACGATGCGGCATGTTTCACAAAGCTGAAGAAAGAGGGAATCCCATGCGTCAGACAAAGGAGACCTCCGGCCTGGTGCTGGTGGTCGAAGACAACCGTAATATTTCCGAGATGATCGGCGAGTACCTGGAAGGGCGCGGCTTCGAAGTCGACTACGCCCAGGATGGGCTGGACGGTTATCGTCTGGCGGCCGAGAACAGCTACGACGTGGTCGTGCTCGATCTGATGCTGCCGCGTCTGGACGGCATCGAAGTCTGTCGCCGCCTGCGCAACGACGCCCGCAAGTCCACGCCGGTGCTGATGCTGACCGCGCGCGACACGCTGGACGACAAGCTCACCGGCCTGGGGTTCGGCGCCGATGACTACCTGACCAAGCCGTTCGCGATCCAGGAACTGGAAGCCCGCCTGCGCGCGCTGATCCGCCGCGAGCGTCGCCAGGTCGGCTCGGAAGTGCTCAAGGTCGCCGACCTCGTGCTCGATCCGGTCAGCATGCGCGCCACCCGTGCCGGGACCGAACTGCAGCTCTCGCCGATCGGCCTGCGCCTGCTGACGATCCTCATGCGCGAATCGCCGCGTGTGGTGACCCGCCAGGAAATCGAACGCGAGATCTGGGGCAATGGCCTGCCCGACTCGGACACCCTGCGCAGCCATCTGTACAACCTGCGCAAGATCATCGACAAGCCGTTTGATCGCCCGCTGCTGCATACCGTGCAGAGCGCCGGTTACCGCATTGCCGATATCGCCCAGCCGATGAGCTGATGGGCGGTCGATCGCCGCTCGGCCGCCTGCGGGCGGCATGAGCGATCCGATCCTCCGGTACCCTCTGGAGCATGACGGCCCGGCATCTGCCGGGCCGTTGTCATGGTTTGCACGATGGACTCACGGCAAGCTTTCCTATAATCGCCGCGAACCGCCCTGGACCCCGTAATGCCGCACGGTCTGCCGCGCAAGATCCGCATCGTCTTCATCCTCCAAGCCGTGCTCGCCAGCCTGGGCATCCTGCTGGGTGCGTGGCTGGTGTCGTTGGTGATCAAGCACAGCCTGGTCAGCAGCGCGCTGCAGGAAGAGGCCGGGTACTACTGGCAACTGCACGAGGCCTCGCCGGTGCAGCCACCGCCCAATACCCAGAACATCCGCGGCTATCTGCTTGAGACCGGGCAGTCCCCGCTGAGCCTGCCGGCCAACCTGCGCACGCTCCCCCCCGGCTTCCATGAGCTCAAGGACGACGACCAGCTGGTGCTGGTCGATGCGCGGCCGGAAGGTCGCCTGTACCTGGTGTTCCTGCGTTCGCGTGCGGAAATGCTGGCGTTCTGGTTCGGCGTGGTGCCGGTGCTGCTGACCCTGCTGGCGGTCTATGGCGCCTCGTGGATCACCTACCGCGCCTCCAAACGTCTGGTGTCGCCGGTCAACTGGCTGGCCCGCCGTGTCTCGCGCTGGGACCCGGGGCACCCGGAAGCGGCCGACCTGGCGCCGGCCAAGCTGCCGGCCGACATGCAGGGCGAGACCCGTCAGCTGGCCGCCGCGCTGCACTCGCTGGCCGCCAAGGTCACCGCGCACGTCGCGCGCGAGCGCAACTTCACCCGCGATGCCAGCCACGAGCTGCGCACCCCGCTGACCGTGATCCGCGTGGCCAGCGACATGGCGCTGGGCGACCAGGACATCACCCCGCGCCTGCGCCGCGGCCTGCAGCGCATCCAGCGCGCCGGGCGCGACATGGAAGCGGTGATCGATGCCTTCCTGATCCTTGCCCGCGAGGCCGATGTCGAGCCGCAGATCGAGCTGTTCGACGTCAACGAGATCGTCCGCCACGAGGTGGACAATGCCCGCGAGCTGATCGCCGGGCGGCCCGTGGAGATCCATCTGCACAGCAGCGGACCGGTGATGCTGCACGCACCGCCGCGGGTGTTGCAGGTGGTGATCAGCAATCTGCTGCGCAACGCGTGCAGCTATACCGACGAGGGCCGGATCGACGTGGAGGTCGGGGAAGATCGCGTGGTCGTGCGCGATACCGGCATCGGCATGTCCGCCGAAGCGCTGGGCCGCGCCTTCGAGCCGTTCTACCGCGCTGAGCCCAGCCGCCCGCAAGGGACCGGGCTGGGGCTGTCGATCGTACGCCGGCTGTGTGACCGCTTCGGCTGGAAGATCGGCCTGACCAGTGAGCCCGGGCAGGGCACCCAGGCCACGATCCACTACCGTTGAGTCGGGGAGGCGCTGCGCCTCCCCGATTGGCTCAGTCGCACTGCACCTTGGGCGCGAGCGCCGTGCGCCAGATCGCATACCCTTCGGGCGTCATGTGCAGCATGTCCTCGAGGAACAGCGCGGCACGCGGCTGGCCATCGGCACCGAGCATCGGCGTGTAGACGTCGGTGTAGCCGGTGTTGGGCAGCGTGGTCAGCGCGGCCTTGATCAGCCCGTTGGCTTCCACCACCGCCGGCAGCAAGTTCGCGCGCGACGGGCTGGGTTTGATCGAGATGATCTCCACCGTGGTCTTGGGCAGGTCGCGGTGCACGCGCTTGACGAAGGCCACCACGTCATCGCGCACCTGGGCAGGGCTGCGGCCGCTGTTGAGGTCGTTGTCGCCGGCGTAGAAGAACACCTTGCATGGCGCATACGGGATCACGATGCGGTCGGCATACCAGGTGCTGTCGCGCACTTCCGAGCCGCCGAAGCCGCGGTTGAACACCGGCTGGCCCGGGAAATCGGTGGCCAGGCCCTCCCACATGCGGATCGAGGAGCTGCCGATGAACTCGATGCCGCCGCGCGGCGGCGGGGTGACCGCGTCCTGGGCCGCGAACTGCGCCATGTCGCCGGCCCAGGCCACGTTGGAGACCTGGTCGGGTACCTGCGGCGCGGCGGGGGCCGGGGTGCCCAGGGCAGGCAGGGCGGCGCCAAGGGCAAGGGCGAGCAGAAGAGGGCGGGCACGGCGGTGCAGCATGGACGACTCCTGTGGTGGGGTACCCGAAGGCACCCGGACGGGTAGGCAGTCATCATAGGAGTTGCCGCCGGACCGCGCTTTACCACAGGCGGGCGTTGGCCGCCTTCGACAATGCCCCGGCCGGCTTATGGCAAAATGCGCGATTGCCTGCCCCATTCAGCGATGCCCATGACTGTCTGCCGTGTGCTGTTCCTGCCGTTCCGGCCCGCGTTGCCGACCGGGGTGATTGCCCATGGCGGATGAAATCGGGCACCTGCCGCGCGGCCCCAAGCGCATCTTCAAGGCGGCGGTCTGGTCGTGGCAGGGGCTGCGTGCCGCCTGGCTGCATGAGTCCTCGTTCCGGCTGGAGGTCTACCTGCTGATCGTGCTCGCCCCGCTGGCACTCTGGCTCGGCCAGACCCCGGTGGAGCGTGCGCTGATGATCGGTTCGGTGCTGCTGGTGCTGGCCATGGAACTGGCCAACTCGGCGATCGAGGCGGTGATCGAACGCTACGGCGCGGAGTTCCACGAGCTGGCCGGTCGTGCCAAGGACATGGGCTCGGCCGCCGTGTTCGTGCTGATGATGAACGTACTGGTGTGCTGGGTCCTGATCCTGTTGCCGCAGATCTTCTGACGTAACACTTCTGACGCCTCACCCGCGTCATCCCCCCTGTAAGGATGGAAGTCCATGTTTCTTGAGCTGTTGTCCGACCCCAATGTCTGGTTGACCCTTCTGACGCTGAGCGCACTGGAAATCGTGCTGGGCATCGACAATCTGGTGTTCATATCGATCGCGGTGAGCAAGCTGCCCGAAGCGCGCCGCCCGTTCGCGCGCAAACTCGGCATCGCCGTGGCCTGCATCACCCGCATCCTGCTGCTGGTCTCGCTGGCCTACCTGGCGCACATGCAGGCCAACCTGTTCACGGTGGCCGGAATGGGCATCTCGATCCGCGACCTGGTGCTGATCGTCGGTGGCCTGTTCCTGATCATCAAGGGCGGCATGGAAATCCGCGAGCTGATCACCGGCGGTGAGGACGAAGATCCGACCACCACCAAGGCCTCTGCCGTGTTCGGCATGGTCATCGCGCAGATCGCCATCATCGACATCGTGTTCTCGCTGGACTCGGTGATCACCGCCGTCGGCATTGCCGAACATGTGCCGGTGATGGTCGCCGCGATCCTGCTCTCGGTCGCGGTGATGCTGCTGGCCGCCAACCCGCTGGGCCGCTTCATCGACGCCAACCCGACCGTGAAGATGCTGGCCCTGGCCTTCATCCTGCTGATCGGCGCGGTGCTGATCCTCGATGGCCTGGATGTGCATGTGCCCAAGCCCTACATCTACGCCGCGATGGGCTTCTCGGTGCTGGTGGAGTGGCTGAACCTGCTGATGCGCCGCCGCGCCGTGGCCCACCACGTGCCGGGTGCTGGCAACTGGTAAGAAGGTAGGGGGAAGCGGCAGCCCCCTGACTCAGGGGGCGTGGCTGGTTACGCCGGCTTTACTGCAGACGTGGCATGCTCCGGATCCCGTTCATCGAGATCCGGAGCCGGCCATGCGATCGTTCTCCCGTTTGTTGTGCCTGGCCGTGCTGGCCTCGCTGTTGTCCGGTTGTGGCTACAACGCCATCCAGCAGAAGGATGAGCAGGTCAAGGCCGGTTGGGCCGAGGTGCTCAACCAGTACAAGCGCCGCGCCGATCTGATCCCCAACCTGGTGCAGACCGTGGAAGGCTATGCCAACCAGGAACGCCAGGTCCTGACCGATGTCACCAACGCCCGTGCGCGCGTGGGGCAGGTCAACGTCAACGCCGACGATGCCGACTCCCTCAAGCAGTTCCAACAGGCCCAGGGCGAGCTGAGCGGTGCGCTGTCACGCCTGCTGGTGGTCACCGAGAACTACCCGAACCTGAAGTCCGACCAGGGCTTCCGCGATCTGCAGGCGCAGCTGGAAGGCACCGAGAACCGCATCACCGTGGCGCGCGGCCGCTATATCCAGATGGTGCAGGACTACAACACCTACATCCGCCAGTTCCCGCAGGTGATCACCGCCAAGCTGTTCGGCTATGCGACCAAGCCGAACTTCACGGTGGAGAACGAAGCGCAGATCTCGCAGCCGCCGGCGGTCAAGTTCGGTTCGCAGCCACCGGCCCCGGCACCTGCACCACAGGCGCCGCAGCCGCAGCAGCAGCAGCCGCAGCCGGCGAACTGAGCCCGTGACCATGCGCCTGCTGCGCTGCCTGCTGCTGTTCTGCCTGGCGCTGGCGCTGGCGTTGCCTGCCTTGGCGCAGACGCAGGCGGCGATCCCGGCGATGTCCTCGCCGGTGGTCGACACGACCGGCACCCTGGATGCCGCGCAGATCCAGGCGCTGGAGGCGCAGGCGTTGGCCTTGCAGCAGCGCAAGGGCAGCCAGCTGCAGATCCTGATGGTGCCGACCACCGCGCCGGAAACCATCGAGCAGTACACCCAGCGCGTGTTCGAGCAGTGGTCCATCGGCCGCAAGGGCGTGGATGACGGCGTGCTGCTGGTGGTGGCCAAGGACGATCGGCGGGTTCGCATCGAGCCGGGCTACGGCCTGGAAGGCGCGATCCCGGATGCGATCGCCAATCGGGTGATCCAGGAATACCTGGCCCCGCGGTTCCGCACCAATGACTACGCCGGTGGCCTCACCGACGCCAGCGCCGCGCTGGTCAAGCTGATCGACGGCGAAGCGTTGCCCGCCCCGGTCAGCACCCACCGCGCCACCCGCAACCCCGATGGCGACGGCTGGACGTTCGCCCTGGTGATCGGCTTCTTCGTCGGCAGTTTCCTGCGCGCCATCCTCGGCTGGTTGCCGCGGCCGGTGCGTGCGCTGCTGGGCGGCGGTGGCGCGGCGGCGGTCGCCTTCCTGTTCACCTCGCTGTGGCTGGCCAGCGGTCTGGCCGGGCTGATCGGCCTGTTCGTCGGCCTGTCTTCGGGCAAGGTCGGCCGGTTCGCCCGCAACAGCGGGTGGGGCGGGGGCGGATGGGGCGGCGGTGGCTTTGGCGGAGGCGGTGGCTTCGGCGGCGGTGGAGGCGGCTGGGGCGGTGGCGGTGGACGATCAGGGGGCGGTGGCGCCTCGGGAGGCTGGTGATGCGTTGGTGGCGACACCTTTTCTCGCCGTCGATGGCGCGCGCCTTCCCGCCGGCGCGGTTGCAGGCCATCACCGAGGCGATCACCGCCGGTGAGCGCCGGCATGGCGGGCAGGTGATGTTCGCGGTCGAGGCGGACCTGCCACTGCTCGCGTTGTGGCAGGGCGTGAGTCCCCGCCAGCGTGCAGAGCAGGCCTTCGCCCAGCTGCGCACCTGGGATACCGAACACAACAACGGCGTGCTGATCTACCTGCTGCTGGCCGACCACGCCATCGAGCTGGTCGCCGACCGCGGCCTGCGCGGGCACATCGGCGAGGCGCAGTGGCAGGCCATCTGCGCGCACATGCAGCAGCGGCTGCGTGAGGGCGCTCTGCAGGATGCCGTTCTGCTGGCGATCGAGGAGGTCTCGGACCTGCTGGCCAGGCACTATCCGCCGGTTCCGGGGTCACACGATGACGGCCTGCCGGACACGCCGCAGATGCTGGGCTGAAGCCCGGCAATCGCGCGATCGGGGCCGCCGTGAGGCCGCTCCCGCGCGGCGCTAGAATATCGGTATCCCTGCAAGGCGCCCTTCATGATCTATTTCCACGATATCGACCCCATCGCCATCTCGCTCGGGCCGATCAAGGTGCATTGGTACGGCATCATGTACCTGCTCGGCTTCACCGCCGCCTGGTGGCTGGGGCGCAAACGGATCGCGGAAGGGCGCCTGCCCGGGGTCGATGCCAACGGCTTCTCCGATCTGCTGTTCTACGCGATGCTCGGCGTGGTCGTCGGTGGCCGCGTGGGCTACATGCTGTTCTACGCGACCTCGGAATTCCTGCACAACCCGCTGCTGCTGTTCAAGGTGTGGGACGGCGGCATGAGCTTCCACGGTGGCCTGCTCGGCGTGCTGCTCGCCGCGTGGTGGTGGTCGCGCAAGCATCGCCTGCATCTGTTCGACACCCTCGATTTCGTCGCCCCGCTGGTCCCGTTGGGCCTGGGCTTCGGGCGCATCGGCAACTTCATCGGCGCCGAGCTGTGGGGCAAGTACACCGGCGGCAGCTGGGGCGTGGTGTTCCCGAGCGGCCTGCCGGCGCCGTTGAACGGGCTGGATCTGGCCACGCTCAAGGCCGAGTTCGCCACCGGCGCGTTGAACCAGTACGCCCGCCATCCCTCGCAGCTGTATGAAGCGCTGCTGGAAGGCCTGGTGATGTTCCTCGTGCTGTGGGCGGTGTCGGCCAAGCCGCGCCACCGCTACGTGATCGCCGGCCTGTTCGCACTGATGTACGGCATCTTCCGCTTCGCGGTGGAGTTCGTGCGCATGCCGGACAATGGCGTCTACCTCGCCTTCGACTGGTTCACCCGTGGCCAGCTGCTCAGCCTGCCGCTGGTGGCCTTTGGTCTGGTCCTGCTGGTGCTGTCGCGTCGCGCACCGGTCCTGCAGCCGGTGCTGCCGGTCGCCCCTGAAGGCGCCAAGGCATGAAGACCTATCTCGATCTGCTCGCACATGTGCTGGAGCACGGCACGGAGAAATCCGACCGCACCGGCACCGGCACGCGCAGCGTGTTCGGTTGGCAGATGCGCTTCAACCTCAATGACGGCTTCCCGCTGGTCACTACCAAGAAACTGCACCTGCGCTCGATCATCCACGAGCTGCTGTGGTTCCTGAAAGGCGATACCAACATCGGGTACCTCAAGGACAACCAGGTGCGGATCTGGGACGAGTGGGCCGATGCCAACGGCGACCTCGGCCCGATCTACGGCAAGCAGTGGCGCAGCTGGGCCACCGCCGATGGCGGGGCGATCGACCAGATGCAGTGGCTGGTGGACGAGATCAAGCGCAACCCGGATTCGCGCCGGCTGGTGGTCAGCGCCTGGAACGTGGGCGAGCTGTCGCAGATGGCGTTGATGCCGTGCCACAACCTGTTCCAGTTCTATGTAGTGGACGGCAAGCTCAGCTGCCAGCTGTATCAGCGCAGTGGCGACATCTTCCTCGGCGTGCCGTTCAACATCGCCAGCTACGCGCTGCTGACCCACATGGTGGCGCAGGCGACCGGGCTGGGCGTCGGCGATTTCGTGCACACCCTGGGTGATGCGCACCTGTACTCGAACCACGTCGAGCAGGCCCGCGAACAGCTCGCCCGTGAGCCGCGCGCGCTGCCGACACTGTGGTTGAACCCCGAGGTGACCGATCTGTTCGGGTTCCAGTTCGATGACATCCGCATCGATGGCTACGACCCGCACCCGGCGATCAAGGCCCCGGTGGCGGTGTGAGCAGCACGCGCATGACGCTCTCCCTGATCGCCGCGCTGGATACCGACCACGGCATCGGCCGTGACAACGACCTGCCATGGAAGCTGCCGGACGATCTCAAGCGCTTCAAGGCGCTGACCGTCGGCAAGCCGATCCTGATGGGGCGCAAGACCGCCCAGTCGCTCGGCCGTGCCTTGCCGGGCCGGTTGAATCTGGTGCTGACCCGCAGCGGGCAGGTGCCCTTCGAGGGCATGCAGGCGGTGACCTCGATCGAGCAGGCGCTGCAGGCAGCGCGCGCTGCGGGGGCGGAGGAGCTGTGCGTCATCGGTGGCGGCGAGATCTATCGCCTGGCGATGGCCCAGGCCACCGATCTGCACCTGACCTGGGTGCAGACCACCGTGCCGGCCGATACCCATTTCCCGCCGGTCGATCCGGCGCTGTGGGTGGAGGTGGCGCGTGAACACCACGCGGCCGACGAGCGGCACGCGTTCGCGTTCGATTTCGTGGATTACCGCCGCGCCTGAGCCGGTGGTGCAGGCAGGCCGGTCGTACTGACCGGCCTGCGGATCATTCCGCGTCGCTGGTGACGTCGGTGTTCTGCGGCTGGTGCTGCGGCTGGGCGTTCTGCGCGGGCTTCGCACCCCCGCCTTGTCGGCCCTGACCACCACGGCCACGGTCGCGTCCTTGACCTTGCGCCTGGCGCGGCGGACGCCCGTTCGGCTGTGCACCCCCCTCCGCGGCCGGCCGGCGAGCCGGTGGACGCGGTGCGGACACCGGCTTGGGCACATCGCGGCCCGGTACCTGCACCACGCGCAGTTCTTCGGTATCCAGCTGCAGTGCGGTGAGCTTGCCACCCCAGACCGCGCCGGTATCGATCGCATGCACGCCCTGGGTGATGGTCAGGCCGAGGGCGGACCAATGCCCGCAGACGATCTTCAGATCGCGCTCGGCGCGGCCCGGCACTTCGAACCAGGGGTACAGGCCCTGTTCCTGCGTGCCCGGCGTGCCCTTGTCTTCGATCCCGATCCGGCCCCGCGGGGTGCAGTAACGCATCCGGGTGAACAGATTGATGATCGCGCGGGAGCGGTCGTAGCCGGCCAGCCCGGGGGACCAGCTGGGCTTGTCGCCGTACATGTTGCGGAACAGCTTGCGGTAGCCGCTGCCGTGCAGCTGCTGCTCGACCTCGCGGGCATGCTTTTCGGCCAGCTGGGTGGTCCACTTCGGGGCCAGCCCGGCGTGGATCATCATCCAGCCCAGCTCGCGGTCCACATGGGCCAGCTTCTGCAGACGCAGCCAGTCCAGCAGCTCGTCGCGGTCCTCGGCCTGCACGATGCGCAGCAGGTCCGGATTGACCTTGCGCTGCTCTTCCTCGGTGCGTGCACCGACCGCGAGCAGGGACAGGTCGTGGTTGCCCAGGACGATCACGCTGCTCTCGCGCAGTGAATGGACCAGGCGCAGGGTTTCCAGCGACTGCCCACCGCGGTTGACCAGATCGCCGCAGAACCACAGCTTGTCGACGGCGGGGTCGAACTTGATCTTTTCCAGCAACCGCTGGGTGACGTCGTAGCAGCCCTGCAGGTCGCCGATGGCCCAGACACTCATGCGTGCGCCTCCATCAGTGCAGTGTGCGCGGAACGGTCAGGACGAACGGCGCGATGTCGGCGGCGAACTCGGTGCCGTCGTCGGCCACCATGTCGTAGTGCCCCTGCATCGTGCCGTGCTCGGTCTCCAGCATGACACCGGAGGTGTAACGGAAGTCTTCACCGGGGCGCAGCCGCGGCTGTTCGCCGATCACCCCATCGCCATCGACATGCTCGATGCGGCCATTGGCATCGGTGATCTGCCAGTGGCGGGCCACCAGCCGTGCCGCGACGCGGCCCCGGTTGAGGATGCGGATCGTATAGGCGAACGCGTAGCGGCCGTCCTCCGGGGTGGACTGGTCATCGAGGAAGCGGGGGGCGACCTCGACGGAGATCGCGTAGTTTGCAGCGTCGTTCATGCAGGCAGTTTAGTGAATGTTGTGCACGATGAGATGAGTGCTGCCCAAGCTGGCAGCGCCCCCGTCATGGATGTCAGGCGGTTCCACGTGCGCGCGGCCGGTGAGGGCCACGAGGTGGCGCGCTCAACCTTGCGGCGCGTCAGCCTCGTACGGGACGTTGGCCAGCGCGATGAACTGCGCCACGTCCAGCTGCTCGGCACGGGCATCGCTGCGCACGCCGGCCGCCTCGAACTGTTCGGGCGTGCACACGTTCTGCAGCGCGTTGCGCAGGGTCTTGCGGCGCTGCCCGAAGGCGGCCTTGACCACATGGGCAAAGCGCTTGCGGTCCAGAATGCCGACCGTGGCCGGATCCCGCGGGACCAGTCGCACCACCGCCGAATCGACCTTGGGCGGCGGACGGAACGCACCCGGCGGCACCACGAACAGCGAGGTCACCTTGCAGAACGCCTGCAACATCACGCTCAGCCGGCCATACACCTTGCTGCCCGGATCGGCGGCCATGCGGTCGACCACTTCCTTCTGCAGCATGAAGTGCATGTCGGTGATCACCGCGGCGTGGTCCAGGGCATGGAACAGGATCGGCGAGGAGATGTTGTAGGGCAGGTTGCCGACCAGACGGATGGGGCTGCCGGCGGCCAGCTCGGTGAAGTCCACCTGCAGCACGTCGCGGTGGATGATGGTCATCTCGCCCAGCGGTTCGGCGGCGGCGGCCAGCGGGCCGACCAGGTCCCGATCGAACTCGATCACGGTCAGCTTCGGGTGGCGGCGCAGCAGCGGCAGGGTGATCGCGCCCTGGCCCGGGCCGATCTCGACCAGTCGGTCGCCGTCTTTCGGGCTGACCGCCAGGACGATCTTGTCGATGTAGCTGCGGTCGGCGAGGAAGTGCTGGCCGAGCTGCTTCTTGGCGGGGCCGGAGAAACCGGGGGCGCCGGAGGAGGAATACGAAGAAGTCATGGCACCAGTGTACGTTGGCGCGCCAGCCGGGCACACAGCGCGGTGGCAGCGAGGAGGCTGGAAGGGTCGGCCAGGCCGCGGCCGGCCAGATCCAGGGCAGTGCCATGGTCGACCGCGACGCGCGGGTAGGGCAGGCCCAGGGTGATGTTGACGGCCTGCTCGAAGCCGCTGTACTTGAGAACAGGCAGGCCCTGGTCGTGGTACATGGCCAGCACCGTGTCGAATCCGGCCAGCTTGGCCGGCAGGAAGGCGGTGTCGGCCGGCAATGGGCCGACCAGGTCCATGCCCCGGGCGCGCAGGCGCGCCAGCAGCGGGATGATCAGGTCCAGTTCTTCGCGGCCCAGGTGGCCGTCTTCGCCGGCGTGCGGGTTGAGCCCGAGCACGGCGATGCGCGGCGAGGCCAAGCCGAAATCACGCTGAAGCGCGTCGTGGACGATCTGCAGGGTCCGCGCCAGGCCATCGGCGGTAATCGCATCGGCGACCGCCCGCAGGGGCAGGTGGGTGGTCGCCAGCGCCACCCGCACGATCTCGTTGGCCAGCATCATCACCACCGGGGTGCGGGCCTGGTCGGCCAGCAGTTCGGTGGTGCCGCTGTAGGCGATGCCGCCCTCGTTGATGACCGCCTTGTGCACCGGGCCGGTGACCACGCCAGCGAGTTCACCGGACAGGCAGGCCTGACCGGCCTGACGCAGCGCGCCGATCACCGCCCCGGCGTTGGCCGCATCCGGCGTGCCGAAGCGCGACGGCACGGCATTGGGGATCGCGCGCAACGGCAGATCGCCCGGCTGGCGGGCGATGGCATCTTCAGGCAGGAGCTGCAGGGGCAGCGACAGCGCCGCGGCGGCGGCGTGCAGGGTATCCGGGTCGGCGAACGCGAGCAGCCGGCAATCAGTGCGCGGCTGCTGGATCAGACGGAGGCAAAGCTCCGGGCCGACCCCCGCCGGCTCGCCCGGGACCAGCGCGAGCTGCGGGAGCATCGATCAGGACTGCGGCGGGGTGGTCGCCGCGGCGCCAGCAGGCGTGTTGCCGCGCATGTCCACGTAGGCTTCGCCACGCAGTTCCTGCAGGAAGCGGTTGTACTCTTCCTCCAGCTTGCGACGGCCGATCGTTTCACGGATCTGGGCGCGCTGGTTGTCGGTGGTGGCGTCGGTCTGGCGCGTGGCGACGCGCTGGACGATATGCCAGCCGGCATCGGTGCGGAACGGCTGGCTCACGCCACCGTCGGCGACACCTTCAACCTGCTTGCCGAAGTCCGGACCGAACGCATCGACCGGGAACCAGCCCAGATCGCCGCCCTGGCCCTTGCTGTTGTTGTCTTCCGAGGATTCCTTGGCTACCGCATCGAACTCGGCGCCGCCGGCAATGCGGGCGCGCAGGGTGTCGATCTTGGCCTTGGCCGCGGCGTTGTCCTGCTGGTCGGTGATGCGGACCAGGATGTGGCGGGCGTGATACTCGGTGATGCTCTGACCACCGCCGGCGGTGGCATTGGCGTCACGCACCTCGACCAGCTTCAGCAGCTGGAAGCCGCTCGGGCCACGCAGCGGGCCGACCACGTCGCCGGACTTCATCTCTTTCATCATCTGCGCGAACGCATTCGGGATTTCATCCAGCGAACGCCAGCCCAGGTCGCCGCCTTCCAGCGCGTTGGGGCTGTCCGAATAACGGACCGCCGCGGCGTTGAAGTCGATCTCGCCCTTGTCCAGCAGCGCCTTCACGCCATCGGCCTTCTTCTGGCCGGTGGTGATCTGCTCGGCGGTGGCCCCTTCGGGCAGGCCGATCAGGATGTGCGCCAGGTGGTACTGGGTACCGACGGTGGCCTGCTGCTTGAGCGCGCCATCCACTTCGCCTTCGCTGACCGAGATGCGGCTCTGCGCAAAGCTCTGGCGCAGGCGCTGCACGGTGATCTCGTCACGGACCGAATTGCGGAAATCGTTGAAATCCAAGCCGTCGCTGGCCAGCCGCTGGCGCAGGGCATCCAGGGTGGAGCCGTTCTGCTGGGCGATGGCGTTGATGGCCTGGTTCAATTCCTGATCGCTGACCTTGATACCGCTGCTCTCGGCGCGGGCGACCTGCAGCTTGACCAGCACCAGGCGCTCGAGCACCTGGCGGTTGAGCACGTCATCGGGCGGCAGCTGGTTTTCGCGACCGGCATACTGCGCTTTGATGTTCTGGACGGCACGGTCCAGTTCGCTCTGCAGCACGACGTCCTCATCGACGATCGCCGCGATGCGGTCCAGACGCTGGCTCTGCTGTGCCATTACCTGCAACGGGGCCGTCGCGGAGGAGACCGCCAGCAGGGAGGCAAGGAGTACGGGAAGGGTCTTGGTCATGGGATCAGATTCGGATCGTAGTCATCGCGGGTCGCACCGGTGTTGCTGGGCGGCACCAGATAGAGGTCGTCTCGGTAGTAGCCGAGAATAGCACGGCGCAAGGTGCGGTCCGTGTTCTGGCCGATGGAGCTCAGGCCCTTGAGCACGAACTCGATCTGGAAGGAGTTGTTGAGCTCGCCTTCGCGGTTGCGCACGTAGCGGCGGGCGATGGCGCGAACGGCCAGGCAGCAGCTGTCCCACTGCACACCGCCGATGATTTCCAGCGGCGCGCGGTCCTGGATGGAGTAGTAGTAGCGACCGACCAGGCTCCAGCGCTCGTTGAGCGGATAGAGGAAGGACAGGTCGGCCTGCTCCAGCAGGGTGCGGTCACGACGGGCGGCGGTGGCCGACGCCTGCGGATTCAAACGGCTGCGGTAGGTCAGGTTGACGATGCCGTCGTTGGACATCAGGTAGCGCGCACGCACGCTGGCCAGGTCCTCACGCTTGTACTTGGGATCCCACTGGTAGGTGGCGCCCAGCGTCCAGCGGTCGTTGATCATGTAGTTCGTATCGGCGATCCAGGCCGACTTGCCCTGCTCGACCGGGGTTTCGCCGCGGTTGAGCGTGACCCGTGAATCATCGAAGTACAGGATCTGGCCGATGCTGCCGGAGAAGCGCTCTTTGCCGGTGTCCTGGTCGATGAAGCGGGTGCTCAGCGCCATGGTCAGCTGGTTGGCGTCGTTCTGCCGATCGGCGCCGGAATAGCGCGAATCGCGGAACAGCTGGCCCCAGCTGAAGGTGAAGTCGCGCGTATCAAAGACCGGCAGGTCGCTCTGGTCGCGGTACGGGGTACGCAGGTAGAACAGGCGCGGTTCCAGCGTATGCAGGAAGCGGGTGTCGCCGATGGTGGTCTCGCGGTCGAAGAACAGCCCGGCGTCGATCGTGCCGATCGGCAGGCTGCGGCTCGGCGAGGTGTTGCCGCGCAGCTGGTCCGGGGTGGCGGTGGCCGGATCGATACCGGCCGCGATCAGGTTCTGCCGGCGGATGTCATCGGCCAGCCCGCGCTCCAGGTCATACCCGGTGTAGCGGTAGGCCAGGGTCGGGGTGACATACCAGGCCGCGCCGCTGAACGGCATCGAGACATACGGCTTGACGTCCAGGCGTGAGCCGCCATCCATGGCGCGTGACACGCCGGTGCGCTCGTATTCCTGTTCCACGCCGAACTTCTCGTGCACGTCCAGATGCGTGAAGTTCACCGCTTCGGCATACACGCCGGTTTCCAGCCACGGCAGCAGCGGCTTGTCCCAGTTGACGAACAGGCGCGGCTGGCGGGCATACGGCAGGGACGTTTCGGTCAGCGTGTAATCGGTGAGCTGCCAGTAGTCGGCCATCAGGCCGCCGGTCCAGTTCTCGCCGGTGCCGTAGATGCCGATCTGGCTCTGCAGGTTGGAGGTGGTCACGCCGAGCAGCTTGTTGGAGAAATCCTCCAGATAGCGCTCATCGCTGACCCAGGCCAGATTCGCACGGGCCTGCCAGTTGGCATTGATGTTGTGGTACCCGCCAAACTCCACGCGGCCGCGATCCTTGTCGCGCAGCTTGTCGTTGGGCAGGTAGGCGGTCAGCAGCTCGCCGCGCCCACCGTCGTAGAGATACCGGAACTCGTTGTCGAGCATGAAGCCGCGCTTGCTCATGTAGCGCGGCATCAGGGTGTCGTCGAAGTTCGGCGCCAGGTTCAGATAGATCGGCTGGGTGTAGTCGAAGCCGTTGCGGCCGGACAGGCCGATCTGCGGGTAGAGCAGGCCGGTCTGGCGGCGATCATCGATCGGGAACTTGAAGTACGGCGCCCACAGCACCGGCACCTTGCCGATGCGCAGCACCGCATTGCGTGCGGTACCGAAGCCGGCGTCGTTATCGACCTCGATCTGCGGGGCCGACAGCTTCCACACCGGCTGCGAGGGATCGCAGGTGGTGTACGTGGAGCGATGCATCTGGCCGACCGCACCCTGCAGGTCGATCGACTCGGCACCGCCGTTGCCGCGGCGGGACACCAGCTGGTACTGGATGTCGCTGATCTTGTGGGTGTCGCTTTCCTGGTTGCCCTCGGCGCGACGGGCCTTCATCCGGATCGAGGAGTCCTGGTAGCGGACGTTGCCCTCGGCGACGTAATTGCCGCTCTCGGTATCGAAGCTCAGGTTGTCGGTCCCCAGGAACTGGTCACCGCGCTTGAGCGCGACGTTGCCCTGGTAGTTGGGCACCACGGAGGTGCCGGTGAGTTGGTCACCCTCGATATCGGTCGGCTGCTGGTCACGCGTCGCGGCCGCGGCTTTGTCGGCCTTGGGCGCATCGTCGAACACGGGCAGCACGTCGGTAACCGGGCACAGGCCCCAGTTCACCGGCTTGTCGTCGGCCAGGGCCGGCAGGCAGATGGCGATACTGAGGGGGAGGGGCAGCAGGCGGAGGGCTCGGCGCACGCGGTATCGGATTCGGGCGAAAACGGATCGTAGCTTGCCCCATCCCTTGCATAGGGGCAATGAAGGTCGCGCCGATGCAGGGGGCCGGGTTCATTCGCCACCCGGACCGGGTGGCCTCAGCGCAGCTGCCCGACGTGGGCCACGCTGCACTCGGCCAAGGCCTGCAGGTCGTAGCCGCCTTCCAGCATGGAGACGATCCGGCCCGCGCCGTGGCGCCGGGCCAGGCCACGCAGCTCGGTGGTGATCCAGGCGAAATCCTCGGTTTCCAGCATGAGGTCGGCCTGCGGGTCGCGCATGTGCGCGTCGAAGCCGGCCGAGATCAGCAGCAGCTGGGGCCGGAAATCGTCGATGGCCGGCAGCATCTCGTCGGCCCAGGTGTTGCGGAAGCGGAAGCCGCCGCTGCCCGGCGGCAGCAGGATGTTCATCAGGTTGCCGGCCCCGCGGTCGCGGCGCAGGCCGGAATTCGGGAACAGGCCGGCCTGGTGGGTGCTGTAGTAGGCCACGCCAGGGTCGGCGATGAAAATGTCCTGGGTGCCGTTGCCGTGGTGGACGTCGAAATCGACGATGGCGATCCGTTCCAGCCCGTAGCGATCGCGGGCGTAGGCCGCGGCGATGGCGATGTTGTTGAACAGACAGAAGCCCATCGCGGTGCTGGCACTGGCGTGGTGGCCGGGCGGGCGCACTGCGCAGAAGGCGACCGGGTCACTGCCGAGCATCACCGCATCGACGGCCGCCACCCCGGCACCGGCCGCGTGCAGGGCCGCGCTGGCCGAGCCGGGCGAGGTCATGGTGTCCATGTCGATCAGGCGCAGCGGCTCGGTCTGCGGCGTGAGCACCAGATCGATCAGCTCGCTGTCGTGTACGCGGGCCAGCTCGCCGAGCTTGGCCGGCGGGGCCTCGCGCCAGTCCAGCTGGTCCGGATAGGCCGCCTTGAGCGCATCCAGCACCCCCAGCAGGCGGGCCGGGCATTCGGGGTGGCCGCGGCCGGGATCGTGTTGCAGACAGGCGGGGTGGGTGAAAACCAGCATGCGGGCAGAATATCCGGTGGGGCGGCAGGGCCGTTCAGGCGTGGCGGCGCTCGTGGCGCCAGAGCACCTCGCCGTGGCCGTCGGCGCGGGCCAGCACGCGCGCGAGCACGAACAGCAGGTCCGACAGGCGGTTGAGGTAATGCAGCGCTTCCGGGCGGACCGTCTCCCGGCGCGCCAGCGTGACCGTCTCGCGCTCGGCCCGGCGCACGATGGTGCGGGCCAGGTGGCAGCGCGCGGCCGCTTCACCGCCGGCCGGCAGGATGAACTCCTTGAGCACGGGCAGATCGGCGTTGTAGTGGTCCAGCTGCTGTTCCAGTGCCTGGATGTCGGCAGCGTGGATGGCGGCATGGCCGGGGATGCACAGCTCGCCGCCCAGATCGAACAGCTGGTGCTGGATCACCGTCAGCAGCGCGCGGACATCCTCCGGCAGCGGCACGGCCAACAGCACGCCGAGCGCCGAGTTGGCCTCATCGACCGTGCCATAGGCGGCCACGCGGGCATCGTCCTTGGCCACGCGGCTGCCATCGCCCAGGCCGGTGCTGCCATCGTCACCGGTGCGCGTATAGATGCGGGAAAGGCGGTTGCCCATCGGCGAGCCCGGCCGCGCTCAGTGCAGCACGTCGCGGCGCGCCTGCAGCAGCTTGCCGACCTGCTCGGTCGCCAGCTGCAGGGCGGCGGCCAGGCCGACATAGACCGCGGCGGTGCGCAGGTAGGGCAGGAACCAGTCGCCGTAGTTTTTCGCCCAGCCATCGACGGTAGGGGCGGCCACGCTGTCGCTGGTCCAGTAGAAGCCGCCCTGGGCGAACAGATGGCAGACCGCGACCGCCGCGACCAGCAGCAGGGCGCCCTTGCCCAGCGCGGCCCAGGTGGCACCGTGGTAGCCGCCGCGCAGGAGCATGCCGCCGCTCCACATGGCGAAGTACGCCGGGAGCAGCATCCAGTAGCCGGGGGAGACGCAGTAGTGCTGCCAGAAATCCAGGCCGCTGCGGCGGATCACGATCCAGTCGACCAGCACCGCCAGCGCCATCAACAGCGGGAACGCCCAGCGGGTCCACGCGCGCAGGTAAAAGCCGCCGATGAAGAACACCGCCCAGGAGGCATCCGGAATCGCCGCGAAATGGTTGACTCGGGTGGCCGCCATCAACAGCACGAGCACGGACAGGACAAAGGCGCGTTGGGCAGTGGAGGTCATGGCGGTGACGGGTGAGGGCAGGCATTCATTCTACCGCCTGCTGCGGCAGCCCGCCGCACGCCGCCGGAACGGGCGAACCCTTATCATGGCGGGCATGAGTGAACGACATGATGTAGTGATCGTAGGCGGCGGGCTGGTCGGTGCCAGCCTGGCCATTGCCCTGGACCGTGCCGGCCGTGATGTCGGCCTGGTCGAGGCCTCGCCGCTGGGCACGCTGCCGGCGGTGTTCGACCAGCGCAACCTCAGCTTCGCTGCCGCCACCGTCAATGCGCTGACCGCGCTGGGCGTGATGCAGATGCTGGCCGGTGCCCCCGGTGCGATCACCCGTATCCATGTCAGCCGCGCCGGCGATTTCGGCCGGGTGCAGATGGAGGCCGCGCAGTACCAACGGCCCTGGTTCGGCCAGGTGGTGGTCGCCCGTGATTTCGGTCAGGCGCTGGAGGCGCGGCTGGAGACGCTGACCCGCCTGACCCGCTACCGTCCGGCCCGGTTCGTGCGCCTGGGCGCCACGGTGGACGGCTACCGCCAGGTGTTCATCGCCGAGGACGGCGGCGAGCGCTGCCTGCTGGCCCGGCTGGTGGTCGGTGCCGACGGGACCCGCAGCGGCGTGCGCGAGGCGCTCGGCATCGGCGTAGACGAGCATGATTTTCAGCAGACCCTGTTCGTGTCGCGGGTGCGCGCCGCCCGTGCGCCGGACGGCACCGCGTACGAGCGCTTCACCGACACCGGCCCGACCGCGTTGTTGCCGCGTGGCGATCGCCACTTCGGCGCGGTGCACGGCGTCGCCCGCGACCAGGCCGAGGCAGTGATGGCGCTGGACGATGCGGCGTGGGTGAGCCGCCTGCAGGGTGCGATCGGCTGGCGTGCCGGCCGGTTGCTGGAGAGCGGGCCGCGCAGCGCCTACCCGCTGGTCCAGGTGCTGTCGCAGGCATTGGTCGGCGAGCGTGCCGTCCTGCTTGGCAATGCCGCACAGACCATCCATCCGCTGGGCGCACAGGGCTTCAACCTGGGCCTGCGCGATGCGCTGACCCTGGCAGAGCTCGTGGCCGACGCCGACGATGCCGGCAGCGATGCGCTGCTGCGCGAACACGTGGCACGGCGTCTTGAAGACCGCGAGCAGACCATCGCCTTCTCCGGTGGGCTGGCGCGATTGACCAGCAACCCGGCACCGCTGATGCGGCCGCTGCGGTCGCTTGGGTTGTTGGCGGCACAGGCCACGCCGATGCAGTCGATGCTGGTGGGTGGCGCGATGGGCTTCCGCGGCCAGGTGCCGGCGCTGTGCCGCGGAGCGGGCCTGTGAGCCGGCGTCCGCAGGATGTGGTGGTGGTCGGCGGCGGCGTGGTCGGCGCGGCCTGTGCCCTGGCCCTGGCCGATGCCGGGCTGTCGGTGACGCTTGTTGAAGGCCGCGAGCCGGCCGCCTGGCAGCCGCAGCAGCCGGATCTGCGCGTGTATGCGTTCGCGCCGGACAACGCCCAGCTGCTGGCCGCGCTCGGCGTGTGGCCGGCGGTGACTGCCGCGCGTGCCTGTGCCTACCGCCGGATGCGGGTCTGGGATGCGGCCGGCGGCGATGAACTGCGTTTCGATGCCGATACGCTCGGCCGTGAACAACTGGGCTGGATCGTCGAGAACGATCTGCTGGTGGACCGCCTGTGGGCGGCGCTGCCCGCGGCCGGCGTGCAGCTGTGCTGCCCGGCGCGGGTGGAAGCGCTGGAGCAGGACGCCAACGGGGTGCGCCTGCGCCTGGACGACGGCCGTCGGCTGGAGGCCTCGCTGGCGATCGCCGCCGACGGTGCCGAATCCACCCTGCGCCGACTGGCGGGCCTGGAGGTCAGCCGGCATGACTACGCCCAGCGTGGCGTGGTTGCCTACGTGGATACTGAAAAGAACAATGAAGCCACCGCGTGGCAGCGCTTCCTGGTCACCGGGCCACTGGCGGTGCTGCCGATCAGCGCGCAGCGCAGTTCGATCGTGTGGACGCTGCCCGAGGCCGAGGCCGAGCGTGTGCTGGCACTGGAGGATGCAGCGTTCGGCCACGAACTCACCAACGCCTTCGCCGGCCGCTTGGGCGCGATGACCCTGGCCTCCAAGCGCGCGGCCTTCCCGCTGCGCCGCCAATTGGCGACCGGCTACGTCGCTGGCCGCGTGCTCGCGCTCGGTGATGCGGCCCATGTGGTGCATCCGTTGGCCGGGCAGGGCGTCAATCTCGGCCTGCGCGATGTCGCCGCGTTGCGGACGATGGTGCTGGCCGCCCAGCAGCGCCGCCAGGACTGGATGTCACCGCACCGCCTGCAGCGCTGGGCACGCGAACGCCGCAGTGAAAACACCGTCGCTGCGTACAGTTTCGATGCGATCAACACGGTGTTCTCCAATGATGAGATGCACCTGACCCTGGCGCGCGGTCGCGCGCTGGGCTGCGCCGGCAAGCTGCCGCCGCTGGTATCGATGTTCTGGAAGCGCGCGGCGGGGTTGTGACCGGCGCGCTCAGTCGATCAGCCAGCCGGCCAGATCGGCGCGGTCCAGCGTGCCGCGCCGCTTCACGTCCAGCGCGTTGAATTCATCGGCCAGTGTCGGGTTGGCCTGCGCCTCGGCGCGGCTGATGAATCCGTCGCCGTCGACATCCAGTGCCGCGAACGCGATGCGGTACTGACCGACCACGCTCACCGGCTGCACCGAACGCACCGTCACCGCGGCTTCGCCGGCCGGTGCGGCCAGCGTCACCTGATGGGTCACCTCACCCTGCGAGAGCGGCTGCGCGCGCACGCTGGCCGGCACCTCGCGCAGCGGTTCGCTGACCGCCGGAGGCGGCGTGCGGACCTGGGCCAGGGCAAGCGTGGGCAGCAACGTCAGCAGCAGGGTGAGGCTGGATCGGCGTCGCATGGAAACTCCGTATATCTGAGGTGGGGCGCCGGGTGCCCGGCGCGTGCTTGGATCATTGCCGCGCGTTGCGCGGCCAGCCGGGCATGGCCCGGCGCTACCGGTGCTGCGCCTGGGTCAGCGCAGCGGCGAGGCCAGCACCGTGATTTCTTCGCGGTCGTGATACAGCTGTTTGGCGCGCAGGTGCAGCGGTTTGCCGGCCTGTTCCTGGAACAGCTCCAGGCACAGGCGGGTTTCATCCCAGCGCTTTTTCATCGGCAGCTTGAGGTTGAAGATCGCGTGCTTGCACCAGCCCTCGCGGAACCAGGTGGCCATGCGCTCGGCCACGCGGCGCGGCTGTTCCACCATGTCGCAGACCATCCAGTCCAGCGGCGTCTCCGGCTGCCAGTGGAAGCCGTCGGCGCGCAGATGTTCCACCAGGCCGGTTTCCAGCACGTGTTCGCGCAGCGGGCCGTTGTCCACGCTGATCACCTTCACGTGCTGACGGGTCAATACCCACGTCCAGCCGCCCGGTGCGGCGCCCAGATCGGCCGCGCGCATGCCCGGCTTGACCAGCAGCTCGCGCTCTTCCGGCGTCATCAGGGTGAGCAGGGCTTCGTCCAGCTTCAGCGCCGAGCGCGAAGGCGCATCCGGCAGCAGCTTCAGGCGCGGGATGCCCAGCGGCCACGGCGCGCTGTCACGGGTATCGGCCACGCACACAAAGGCATGGCGACCATCGACGAACACGATGTGCAGGCGCGGCAGGCCGGTGTTGGGCTTGTCGGTCAGCAGGCCGGCCTTGCGCAGTGCCGGGCGCAGCGCATTGCCGAACGCGCGGGCCAGGCCGGCCAGCGGCTTGCCTTCGTCCGAGTCCGGATGCTCGACCCACATGTCGCCGAAGCGTTGCTGGCCCTGAAGCGCGGCAATGATCGGGGTGATGCGGTCGGCGGCATCGAGCTGCGGCAGTTCGGCCAGCACCTGCAGCTTCTGCCGGGCGAAGATCAGCGAGCGCCAGGACAGGGCCTTGGACAGCGCCGCGCCTTCCTCGGTGACGAACACCACGTAGCCGTCATTGCGCTGGGTGCGCGCATAGCCGGCCACGTTGGCATACGCCGCGCGCTCGGACAGCTCGGCGGCCAGTTCCGGTTCAAAGCCCTGGCGGCACAGACACAGCAGGCCGCTCATCGCATCGCGCCCGAAGCGCGGATATCAGTAATGGGCACCGTTGATCTCTCCGTACTGGCGCAGGACCGCGCGTGCAGCGTCGCGCTCGATGTCGCGCACGACCTCGATGCCACGCGTGTTGAGTTCGCCGATCCAGTCCGCCGGCAGCGGACCCTCGTCGAACGGGGTGAGTTCTTCCACGTCCTGCGCGCTGGCACCGATCAGCAGCCGATCGATACCGGCCCAGATGGTGGCGCCGTAGCACTGGCAGCACGGCTGCGAGGAGGTCGCCAGGGTGATCGGCGACAGCACATCGTTCAGGCGCGGGGTCTGCAGGCGCTGCTGGGCCAGCATGTAGGCCATGTTTTCGGCATGCGCCAGCGAGGTCGTATGCGGGACCACGCGGTTCACGCCGGCGGCGATCACACGATGATCCGGGCCAAACACCACGGCGCCGAAGGGGCCGCCGGTCTGCGCCTCGACATTCAGGCGCGACAGTTCGATCGCCAGCGCGACCTTGTCGGCATCCTCGGGATAGACACGGCCCAGATCGATCTGGTCGTGGATCCAGGCGGGCAGGGTGAGATGGACTTGCGCGTACAGCATCGGGACATGAACCTCTTCAAAGATGGCGCAGCGGCAGTGTATCGGGCCGCGCCCAGGGATGCCGTGCCCGCGCTGAACACGGCCACGCGCACGCCGGCGCAGGGCTGCGCCGGTCGCAGGGGAACTGGAGCGCAGGCCCTGCCATGGCAGGGCTGCGTAGGTGACATCGGGCGGCCGGTGCCTGGCACCGGCCGGGTGCAGCTTACGCCGACCAGGTATCGCGCAGGGTCACGCTGCGGTTGAACACCGGCTTGGCCGCGGTGTGATCGCGGCGATCAGCGACGAAGTAGCCGGTCCGCTCGAACTGGAACGACTGTTCCGGCGCGGCGGTGGCCGCGGCCGGTTCGACATAGCCGGTAACAGTGCGGCGCGAGTCCGGATTAAGGTAATCGCGGTAGGTCTTGCCCTCGGATTCGTCGTCGGGGTTGGCCACCGAGAACAGACGGTCGTACAGGCGGATCTCGGCCGGCACTGCGTGCACGGCGCTGACCCAATGGATGGTGCCCTTGACCTTGCGGTTGGCGCCTTCCATGCCCGGGCGCGATTCCGGATCCAGCCAGCCGCGCAGTTCGGTGATGGTGCCCTCGGCATCCTTGATCACCTCATCGCAGCGGATGATGCCGGCGCCGCGCAGGCGCACTTCGCCGCCCGGCACCAGGCGCTTCCAGCCCTTCGGCGGGACTTCAGCGAAATCCTCGCGCTCGATCCACAGCGTGCGTGCGAACGGCACTTCGCGGGTCCCGAACGCCTCGTCCTTGGGGTGGTTGGAGAAGGTCAGGGTTTCTTCGTGGCCTTCGGGCAGATTGGTCAGCACCAGCTTGACCGGGTCGACCACGGCCATGCGGCGCGCGGCGGCACTGTCGAGGTCTTCGCGCAGCGCGCCTTCGAGCACGCTGAAATCGATCAGCGAGTTCTGCTTGCTGATGCCCACGCGTTCGGCGAACAGGCGCATCGCCGCCGGGGTATAGCCACGGCGACGCAGGCCCTGCAGGGTCGGCATGCGCGGGTCTTCCCAGCCATCCACCAGCTGCTCGGTGACCAGCGCCATCAGCTTGCGCTTGCTCATCACCGTGTAGTTGATGTTCAACCGCGAGAATTCGATCTGGCGCGGCTTGGCGGCTTCACGCGGCAGGCCGCGATCGACCAGCGGCTGGGTCAGCGCATCGTGGTGGGCGAAATCGACGTTGTCCACGCACCAGTCGTACAGCGGGCGGTGGTCTTCGAACTCCAGCGTGCACAGCGAATGGGTGATGCCCTCGATGGAATCGCCCAGTGCATGCGCGAAGTCGTACATCGGGTAGATCGGCCATGCGTTGCCGGTGTTCTGGTGTTCGACGTGCTTGATCCGGTACAGCGCCGGGTCGCGCAGGTTGATGTTGCCGCTGGCCATGTCGATCTTGGCGCGCACGGTGCGCGCACCATCCGGGAACTCGCCCGCGCGCATGCGGCGGAACAGATCCAGGTTTTCTTCGACGCTGCGGTCGCGGAACGGCGACGGACGGCCCGGCTCGGTCAGGGTGCCGCGGTAGGCGCGCACTTCCTCGGCCGACAGGTCGCACACATACGCCTTGCCATCGGTGATCAGCTTCTGCGCGGCCAGGTAATAGGCATCGAAGTAATCCGAGGCATGGCGCAGCTCGTTCCACTCAAAGCCCAGCCAGCGCACGTCATCCTGGATCGCGGCCACGTACTCCGGATCTTCCTTGGCCGGGTTGGTGTCGTCGAAGCGCAGGTTGCACACACCGTTGAACTCACCGGCGATGCCGAAGTTCAGGCAGATCGACTTGGCATGGCCGATATGCAGGTAGCCATTGGGCTCGGGCGGGAAGCGCGTCTTGATCGCGGCATGCTTGCCGCCGGCCAGGTCCTCGCGGACGATCTGACGGATGAAATCCCGTTTTTCCTGGGTTTCCGGAAGGGCGTCGGTGGGGGCGGCGGTAGACTCGGACATGATGCGCGGTCGCAGTTAAAAGGCAGAAAGACCAACAGTTTAGCCTGTCGGGGGTGGGCTTGCCCGGCCGCGTGGGTCGGCACGCCTTCAGCCCCCGGGCGTATGCTGGGCCCATGTCCTCCGGAGCCGCCCCATGCATGTGATCTACCAGGCCGACAACCTGTTCGACGCCCATCTGGTCAAGCACGCCCTGGAGGACGCCGGCATCCCCGCCTTCGTCTTCGGCGAATCGCTGCTGGGCGGCATGGGCGAGCTCCCGCTGTTCGGCGTCCTGCGCGTGTGCGTCCCCGATCTGGCCCGTCCTGAAGCGGAAGGCATCGTCGCCCAGCTGGACTTGGGCGCGGCCCCGGACGACCCCATATGGGACGGAGACGAAAACGCCGGCCTGTCGCCGGCCTAGGAGAACGCCATGTTGGGTATTGGAAACGGTCTGTTGGGCATCGGCGCCTTCAAGCAGCGCCTGCCGCGCCCGGAAGAAGCGTTGCCCGGCCGCGAGCAGCCCTTGCCGTTGCTGCACAACCAGCATTACGTCAACAGCCACCCGCTCAAGGACAGCTTCACCGGCCTGGCGCGCATCCGCTTCGCGATGGGCTGTTTCTGGGGCGCGGAGCGCAAATTCTGGACCATCCCCGGCGTCTACTCGACCTCGGTCGGCTACGCCGGCGGCGTCACCCCGAACCCCACCTACGAAGAAGTCTGCTCCGGCCTCACCGGGCACACTGAAATCGTCGAGGTCGTCTACGACCCGGCCATCGTCCCCCTCGAACGCCTCCTCCAGGTTTTCTGGGAAAGCCATGACCCCACCCAGGGCATGCGCCAGGGCAACGACACCGGCACCCAGTACCGCTCCGCGATCCACGCCACCACCCAGGCCCAGCACGACGCCGCCCTGACCAGCCGCGACGCCTACCAGCAGCGCCTCAACGACAGCGGTTACGGCCCCATCACCACCGATATCGTCTTCCCCGCGCCCGAGTACTACTACGCCGAGGACTACCACCAGCAGTACCTTGCCAAGAACCCCAACGGCTACTGCGGCATCGGCGGCACCGGCGTCAGCTGCCCCATCGGCGTGGACGCCTGACAACGGAGAAAGCCGACCAACGGTCGGCTCTACCAGGTCCAGCAGACAGCCCTAGGCTCGCCGCGCTACTGCTCTCCCCAACGCACCAGCCGTACGCGCCAAAAACAAAAGGCCCCGCATGAGCGGGGCCTTTTTTCGTGCAGCCATCCAACCGCCAGCGCTTACAACCGCTCGCGGATCGTCTGCCGCAACGCCTCCAGATCCTTGGCGAACGCATCGATACCGCTCGCCAGCTTCTCCGTCGCCATCGGATCGGCCGCCAGATCCGCCGCAAACCGCGCCCCATCGATCGGCGTCACCTGCACAGGCTCGGCCGCACCGGCCACCAGCCTGCGCGGCAGCGCACCGTGATCGGCGTCCAGCTTTTCCAGCAGATCCGGCGAAATCGTCAGACGATCGCAGCCCGCCAGCGCCTCGATCTGCGCCGTCGAACGGAACGACGCGCCCATCACCACCGTCGGCGAACCGCGGCGCTTGAACTCGGCATACACGCCGCGCACGAACACCACACCCGGGTCTTCATCGATGGTAGCCGGCGCCTGCCCGTTGGCCACGTACCAATCCAGGATGCGGCCCACGAACGGCGAAATCAGGAACGCCCCGGCCTCGCTGCACGCCAAGGCCTGGGTCGGATTGAAGATCAGCGTCAGGTTGCAGTCGATCCCCTCGGCCTGCAGCTGACGCGCCGCGTCCACGCCTTCCCAGGTCGCCGCGATCTTGATCAGCACCTTGCTGCGCGGCACACCGGCCGCCTCGTACATCGCGATGAACTGGCGCGCCTTGGCAACCGTCGCCGCCGTATCGTGGGCCTGGTCCGCATCGACCTCGGTCGAGACACGGCCCGGCACCAGCGTACTGAGCAGCGTGCCCACGCCCACGGTCAGCCGATCGGCCACCGCGTGCACGATGGTCTCGCGCTCACCCGCCTGCTCACGACCCCAGGCCAGCGCGTTCTCGATCAGATCGGCGTACACCGGCAGATCCAGCGCCTTCTTCACCAAGGTGGGATTGGTCGTGCAATCGACCGGCTTCAAACGCTTGATCGCCTCGACATCGCCGGTATCGGCAACTACCACGGACAGATCACGCAACTGGGAGAGTTTTGACGGCGAAACGGTGCTCATTGCAACTCCTGGTACGAACGGTGGAGCCTGCGCGGATCGCAGCAGGCAGGGGTCAGGCGTGAGACGCGTGGTGAACGGCGGTCACGCGCAGGCGCAGCTTACGGCCACCCGGCGCGTCCCAGTCCATGGTCTGGCCAACCGACAGGCCCAGCAGGGCGGTGCCCACCGGTGCAAGGATCGAGACCTTGCCCTGTTCAACATCGGCTTCGCGCGGATAGACCAGCGTCAGCACGTGTTTCTCGTTCTGCAGCTCATCTTCGCATTCCACGCGCGAATGCATCATGACGGTGCCCTCGGGCATCGCGTCCGGCGCCACAACGGTCGCACGGTTGAGTTCCTGGGCCAGGGCGAGCGCGGCAGGCGTCTGCGCTACGGCGGGGGATTCGAGCATGGCATCCAGGCGGTCCATGTCGTGGCTTGAAACGATGATCGAAGGGGGCAGTCCGCTGGAAGTGGACATGGTGTAGCTCCTTGCGTGTGTGGAAGACCCAGTAAAAAGGCGGCGCCTGCTGGCACCGCCTCGTTCTATTGTGCTGACAATCGTAGGCGGATGCGACCCGTCCGGCGTATCGGCCCCGCCGGACGGTTCAGTCCGGCTCAGCCTGCGCGGGCGCTGCGTGTCTCACCGGCACCAGGGACATCGGTGGTTTCCAACGCAAACAGGCCCTGCGGCAGTCGTTTGAACTGTTGGGCCAGCTGCTCCAGGAAGCCGGTCATCGCCGAACTGCGTCGCCAGGCCATCGCGATGCGGCGGCTGGGGCGGTCATCGCCGCTGAAGTCCAGCAGGCGGATGTTCTCCGAACGCGGCACCGGCGGCTTGACCGAGAGCGTCGGCAGCAAGGTGATGCCCACATCGGCGGCCACCATCTGCCGCAGCGTTTCCAGGCTGGTCGCGCGGAACTCGGATTTTTCGTTGGCGCCGAACAGCCGGCAGACCGCCAACGCCTGGTCGCGCAGGCAATGCCCGTCTTCGAGCAGCAGCAGTTTCTGCGAGGACAACTCCTGCACGTCCAGATGCTGGCGGCGTGCCAGCGGATGCTGCCCGGACACGGCCAGCAGGAAGGGCTCCTCGAACAGGAATTCCGCATGCAGCTGGTCATCGTCCAGCGGCAGCGCCAACAACGCCGCATCCAGCTTGCCTTCGCGCAGTCGCGCCAGCAGCTCGTCGCTCTTTTCCTCGACCAGCAGCAGCTCCAGCTGCGGGAAGCGTTCGCGGATGTTGGGGATCACATGCGGCAACAGGTACGGCCCCAGCGTGGGGAAGATCCCCAGCCGCACCGTGCCGGCTTCCGGATCGCGGCTGCGCCGCGCCGCTTCCTTCATCTGCTCGACCTCGGCCACGATGGTGCGGGCACGCGCGGCGGCTTCCACCCCGGCCGGGGTCAGCATGACCTTGCGCGGTGCGCGCTCCACCAGCGGCAGACCCAGCTCGTCCTCGAGCTTGCGGATCTGGGTGGACAGGGTGGGTTGGCTGACGAAGCAGGCGGCAGCCGCCTTGCCGAAATGGCGGTGGTCGGCCAGCGCCACCAGATACTTCAAATCACGTAGGTTCATTTCCTTGGACCTCTCACGGTAATGGACCGGGTGATGGCGTGGCTTACCCAGCAGACAGACAGGGCTCCCGGCGAACCGGGAACCGGACGTTTCAGGCAGCTTCGGCGACAGCGCCGCTGCTCTTGGGAACGGAGGTGCGGATCAGGTGATCAAAGGCGCTCAGTGCCGCAGTGGAACCGGCGCCCATCGCGATGACGATCTGCTTGTACGGAACGGTCGTGCAATCGCCTGCGGCGAAGACACCCGGCACGCTGGTCTGGCCGCGGTCGTCGATCAGGATCTCGCCACGCGGTGACAGCGCCACCGTGTCCTTCAACCATTCGGTATTCGGCAGAAGACCGATCTGCACGAAGATGCCTTCCAGTTCCACCCGGTGCGAATCGCCCCCGACGCGGTCCTGGTAGACCAGGCCCGTCACCTTCTGGCCATCGCCCAGCACTTCCTGGGTCAGGGCGCTGGTGATGATGGTGACGTTGCCCAGACTGCGCAGCTTCTTCTGCAGTACTTCATCGGCCCGCAGTTTGTCATCAAATTCCAGAAGGGTCACATGCGTCACCAGACCCGCCAGATCGATCGCCGCTTCCACGCCGGAGTTGCCACCGCCGATCACCGCCACGCGCTTGCCCTTGAACAACGGGCCATCGCAATGCGGGCAGTACGCCACGCCTTTGTTGCGGTACTGATCTTCGCCGGGCACGTTCATCTGGCGCCAGCGCGCACCGGTGGACAGGATCACCGAACGCGACTTCAGCGACGCGCCGTTCTCCAGTTTGATCTCGACCAGGCCGTCATCGCCGGCCGGCACCAGCGCGGTGGCGCGCTGCAGGTTCATGATGTCCACCTCGTACTCGCGCACGTGTTGCTCCAGCGCGGCAGCCAGCTTCGGACCTTCGGTCTCCTTGACGGAGATGAAGTTCTCGATCGCCATCGTATCCAGCACCTGGCCACCGAAACGTTCAGCGGCAACACCGGTACGGATGCCCTTGCGTGCGGCATAGATCGCCGCGGCCGCGCCGGCCGGACCACCGCCCACCACCAGCACATCGAACGGGGCCTTGGTGCTCAGCTTTTCGGCATCGCGCTTGGACGCACCGGTGTCCAGCTTGGCCACGATCTGCTCCAGCGTCATGCGGCCCTGATCGAATACCTCGCCGTTGAGGTACACGGTCGGCACGGACATGATCTGGCGCGCTTCGACCTCGGCCGGGAACAGGCCCCCGTCGATCGCGACGTGCTGGATGCGCGGGTTCAGCACCGCCGCCAGGTTCAGTGCCTGGACCACGTCCGGGCAGTTCTGGCAGGACAGCGAGAAGTAGGTTTCGAACCGGTAGTCGCCCTCCAGGTTGCGCACCTGCTCGATCAGCTCGGCGGTGGCCTTGGAGGGGTGACCACCCACCTGCAGCAACGCCAGCACCAGCGAGGTGAACTCATGGCCCATCGGCAGGCCCGCGAATACCAGATGGATGTCCTGGCCCGGCGTGGTCAGTGCGAAGGAGGGCGTACGCGCGTTGCTGTCGCGACGCACGTCCAGGCTGATCTGCGTGGAGAGCGTGGTCAGCGTGTTGAGCAGCTCGAGCATTTCCTGCGACTTGGCGCCGTCATCCACGTGCGCCGTGATCTGGATCGGACGGGTGACACGTTCCAGATAGGTCTTCAGCTGGGACTGGAGGTTGGCATCCAACATCGAAAAACTCCTTGAATCAGGCAAGGGGGCAGCGTCGACGCACCCCGCGGGTGCATCTGCGCGACATGGGGGTGAACCGAAACCGGCGCGTGCGGCACCGGCTTGGGTTCACCCCCATCCCCGGCGGGCGGGGATGGGGGTGAGGAGCGGCTTAGATCTTGCCGACCAGGTCCAGCGACGGGGTCAGGGTCTTTTCGCCTTCCTTCCACTTCGCCGGGCACACCTGGTTCGGGTTGGCGGCGGTGAACTGGGCAGCCTTCAGCTTGCGCAGGGTCTCGGAAACGTCACGGGCGATCTCGTTGGAGTGGATCTCCAGGGTCTTGATCACGCCTTCCGGGTTGATGATGAAGGTGCCGCGCAGGGCCAGGCCTTCTTCGGCAATGTGCACGCCGAAGGCGTTGGTCAGCTGGTGGGTCGGATCGCCGACCAGCGGGAACTGGGCCTTGCCGACGGCCGGCGAGGTTTCGTGCCACACCTTGTGCGAGAAGTGCGTGTCGGTGGTGACGATGTAGACCTCGGCGCCAGCCTTCTGGAACTCGGCGTAATGATCGGCGGCGTCTTCAATCTCGGTGGGGCAGTTGAAGGTGAACGCGGCCGGCATGAAGATCAGCACGGACCAGTGACCCTTCAGGGTGCTGTCGGAGACCTTGATGAACTCGCCGTTCTGGTAGGCGTTGGCTTCGAACGGCTGGATCTGGGTGTTGATGAGCGACATCGTTGTTCCTCTTGGTGAAGGGGGTGGGTGAAGCGACCAACACAGGTTAGCGGCTCCGTTCCCATAAGAACAATCCATTGATTGCATCTATACGATAGACAAAGGCTATCAAAATGGTCTGATCCTGCGATGAATGGTGATGGCCAGATCCGTCAGAACCGTTGCAGCGCAATGACCACGGCGCTCGCGCCGATGATGGGCTCAATAGTCTGTGCTTATCCGGGCAGCGGGCAATCTGAACGCTTGCGGCCCATCCCGCGCCGGGGACCCGTGATTTCCGGCCGAGATCGATAGCGATCACAAATGTAGATATGTGTTGCGATGGTCGAATTCAATCGCGTGGTCGGTCGCGGAAGGCCGTTTTCCCCGACCGATCCTGGCGGTGGCGTGAATTACACTGCGGCCCCCACCGCTGCTCCGCTCCGCCATGACCGCCGCCCCGCCAGACGTCCGCCAGCTGCTCGCCGATGCCGCCACCCGCCTGCCCGGCGTGGAAGGCCGCCATGAGGCCGAACTGCTGCTGCTGCACGTGCTGGAACGCGAGCGCAGCTGGCTGTTCGCGCATGCCACCGATCCGGTCGAGCCGGTGCAGGTGGCGGCGTTCGAGGCGCTGCTGGCCAAACGCCTGGCCGGTGAGCCGGTGGCGTACCTGCTGGGCCGCCGCGGCTTCTGGACCCTGGACCTGGAGGTCAGCCCGGCCACCCTGATCCCGCGCCCGGAGACCGAACTACTCGTCGAGCTGGCGCTGGCACGATCGCCCGAAGATGCCGCCTTGCGGGTCGCCGACCTCGGCACCGGCAGTGGCGCGATCGCGCTGGCGCTGGCCAGCGAACGGCCGCAGGCGCAGGTAGTGGCGACCGACCTCAGCGAGGCAGCCCTTGCGGTCGCCGCGCGCAACGCGCAGCGCCACGCACTGGGCAACGTCCGCTTCCGGCAGGGCGCGTGGTACGCACCGCTGGCAGGCGAGCGCTTCGATCTGATCGCCACCAATCCACCGTACATCGCCAGCGACGACCCGCACCTGGCCCAGGGCGACCTGCGTTTCGAACCGCCCACCGCGCTGGCCTCCGGCCAGGACGGGCTGGACGACATCCGCCTGATCATTCACGGTGCGGCAGCGCACCTGCGGCCGGGCGGCTGGTTGCTGATCGAGCATGGCTGGGATCAGGGCGATGCGATCCGCGCGCTGTTGCAGCAGGCCGGTTTCCAGTCGGTCGCCACCGAACGCGACCTGGAACAGCGCGACCGGGTGAGCCTTGGCTGTCTGCCGGCCTGACGGCATGCCATCCCAGCGCTGACCCCGAGGCTAGAATGACCTGTCCACCGGGCCGCCGCGCAGCGTGATGCGGCGACTGTCATTCCACATGGAGTTTCTGTCATGCGTACGCTGTATCCCGCCATCACCCCTTACGACGTCGGCACCCTGAAGGTCGATGACCGCCACACGCTGTACTTCGAGCAGTGCGGCAATCCCGACGGCAAGCCGGTGGTGATGCTGCACGGTGGCCCGGGCGGCGGCTGCAGCGACAAAATGCGCCAGTTCCACGACCCGGCCAAGTACCGGATCATCCTGTTCGACCAGCGCGGTGCCGGCCGTTCCACGCCGCATGCGGACCTGGTCGACAACACCACCTGGGACCTGGTCGCCGACATCGAGACGCTGCGCGAGCACCTCAAAGTGGATCGCTGGCAGGTGTTCGGCGGCAGCTGGGGCTCGACCCTGGCGCTGGCCTACGCGCAGACCCACCCGCAGCGCGTGACCGAGCTGGTCCTGCGCGGCATCTTCATGCTGCGCCGCTGGGAACTGGAGTGGTTCTACCAGGAAGGCGCCAACCGCTTGTTCCCGGATGCGTGGGAGCACTACCTCAAGCCGATCCCGGCGGTGGAGCGTCACGACCTGATCTCGGCCTTCCACCGCCGCCTGACCAGCGACGATGAAGCCACCCGCCTGGCCGCGGCCAAGGCGTGGAGTGTGTGGGAAGGCGCGACCAGCTTCCTGCACGTGGACGACGACTTCGTGAACAGCCATCAGGATCCGCAGTTCGCGCTGGCCTTCGCCCGCATCGAGAACCACTACTTCGTCAACGGCGGCTTCTTCGAGGTGGAAGAACAGCTGCTGCGTGACGCGCACCGCATCGCCGACATTCCGGGCGTGATCGTGCACGGCCGTTACGACGTGGTCTGCCCGCTGCAGAGCGCGTGGGAACTGCACAAGGCGTGGCCGAACTCGACGCTGGAGATCAGCCCGGCCTCGGGCCACTCCGCGTTCGAAGCGGAGAATGTCGACGCGCTGGTGCGGGCGACGGATCGTTTCGCGGGTTGATGGAGGCGTGCCGACCAACGGTCGGCGCCTACCGTGTTACCCCCTGACGTCGTGCGGTGGATCACGACCGTTGGTCGTGATGCGGCGGGTTACCAATTACCGCCCAACAACGCCTCCGCCAGCACCTGCAGCTTCGGTGAGGCCTGCCGCGAAGGTGGATAAACCAGCGACAGCACCCGGCTGCGGCCCTCGAAGGGCTGCAGCACCCGCTGCAGCCGCCCGTCGGCCAACGCATCGGCCACCGCGAAATCCATCACCTGCACGATGCCGATCCCGGCCAGCGCCCCCTCCACCAGCGGATCGCCGCTGTCGAACACCATCCGCGCCGGTGGAGTGAACTCGCGCAGCTGGCCCTCGGCTTCGCGGAACTGCCAATCCACCAGCCGCCCGCTGCGCAGATTGCGCACCGCCAGGCAGGCGTGATCCCGCAGCGCGTCCACGGTGGCCGGTTCCCCGTGCTGCGCGATGTAGGCCGGGGAAGCGACCGTGACCCAGTGCAACGGCCGCAGGGGGCGGGCCACCATGCGCACGTCGCTGATCGGCCCGGTGCGCAGCGCGGCATCGAAGCCTTCTTCGACCAGATCGACCAGGCGGTCGTTGAGCACCAGCTCGAACTGCAGCTGCGGGTGCGCCGCCATCAACTGCCCGGCCAGCGGCACCAGCACTTTGCGCCCGAACATCGAGGGCGCCGTCAGCTTCAACACGCCCGACGGCGTGGAGGGGCGATCACCCAGCCGGCGCTCGGCATCCTCCAGCCCGCTCAGCAGCGGTGCGCAGTGCTCGACGAACTGGCGGCCATCCGGGGTCAGGCTGACGTTGCGGGTGTTGCGGTGGAGCAGCCGCACCCCCAGGGCGCTCTCCAGCCGGCTGATCGCCCGTGACAGACCGGATTGGCTGATCCCCAGCTGGCCGGCGGCGACGGTGAAGCTGCGCGCGTCGGCCACCTGCACCAGCATGCGCACGGCGTTGAGGTCCATCGCTCCTCCGATTCATGCGGATATGCATGACAGATATCGAAGTATCCGGGTTTATTTCTGCAGCGTCATCAATGAGACTGCCCACCTTCTTACGCAGTACCGAGTCGGCATGACCTCCCCCCTGTCTCCCGCTGGCGCGCCGGCGCCCGCATTTCCGCGCCTGGCCCTGGCGTTGCTGGCCACCGCCCAGCTGATCATCGCGCTGGACTCCACGATCATCTTCGTTGCCCTGCACGAGATGGGCGCGCAGCTGCGCATCAATGCCCAGCAGCTGCAGTGGATCGTCAGCGGCTACACGGTGGCGTTCGGCGGGTGCCTGCTGCTGGGCGGCCGCGCGGCTGATCTGCTCGGTCGCCGCCGGGTCTATCGGTTGGGCATGGCGCTGTTCGCGCTGGCCTCGCTGGTCGGTGGTTTCAGCACCAGTGCGTGGCTGCTGATCGCGGCCCGCGCGGTGCAGGGCATCGGCGCGGCGTTGCTGTTCCCGGCGACGCTGGCGCTGATCAGCACGATCTACGCCGAAGGCGCGCCGCGCAATCGCGCGCTGGCGATCTGGTCGATGGCCAGCGCCGGCGGCCTGGCCTTGGGCACGCTGCTCGGCGGCGTGCTCACCCAGAGCTTCGGGTGGGCCTCGGTACTGCTGGTGATCGTGCCGTTCGCCGGCGGCTGCGCGCTGCTGGGCGGCTGGTGGCTGCCGCGCGATCCTGCGCCGCTGGCGGGCCGCTCGTTCGATCTGGCTGGCTGCGTCACCGTGACCTTCGGCGGCAGCCTGCTGGTGACCACCCTGGTGCAGGGCCCGGTATGGGGCTGGTCGGCGCCGCTCACGCTGATCTGCCTGCTCGTGTCGGCGGTGATGCTGGCCGCGTTCGTGCAGATCGAACGCCGCAGCCGCGACCCGCTGATGCAGTTCTCGCTGCTGCGCCTGCGCAGCCTGCGTGCGGCGATGCTGCTGACGATGCTGTTCATGAGCAGCTACGGCGTGCAGTACTACTTCCTGGCGCTGTACTACCAGGATGGCTACGGCTGGGGTGCGCTGCAGGCCGGCCTGGCGTTCCTGCCGCCGACCCTGGTGTGCACGTTCGGCATCCGCATCGCCGAGCGCATGCTCGCGCAGCGTTCGCCGCGCCAGGTGCTGACGGTGGGCATGCTGGCCGGCGCGATCGGCATCGCCGCGGTCGCCGTCGCGCTGCCGTACGGCGCGACCTACTGGGCGCTGCTGCCGGGCATCGTGGTGCTCAGCCTCGGCCAGGGCATCACCTGGACGGCGATGTGGATCGTGGCCGGGCAGGGCGTGCCCGCCGCGCAGCAGGGCGTGGCCTCGGGCATGGCTGCCACCGCACAACAGATTGGCGGCGCGCTGGGCCTGGCGTTGCTGGTGATGCTGGCCAACGCTGGTCGCGGCAGCGCCGCCGCCAGCAGTGAGGCGGCCCTGCAGGGCATGATTCATGCGCAGTACGGCGCGGCCCTGTTCGCGCTGCTGGGTGTGGGCGTAGCGCTATGGCTGCGGCCGCAGGAAGACGCTGCGGCCGCAGCGACGGTGTCCGCGAATGAAGGATGAGGCGATGACCGACCTGCTTACCCTTTGCCAGGCGCTTGAGGCGATCGCCGGATGCACCAACGATCGTGACGTGTGGGACCGGTATGGCTGGGTCTATGCCACCGACGGCGACGAACGGGATGCCCGGTTCTGGTTGTCCGACCATGACGCTGAGCATGACGACCCCAGCGTGGAGGCGTTCGCTGCCCAGCATGCGCTGAGCACGTATCTGGAGGCCGCCACCTTCGCCGATGTGCTGGACGTGCAGAAGCGCCAGTGTCCGTTGTCCACGCTGGACGACTACGCGCAGGCGCTGGCGTACTACAGCGAGTACGACGCGTTCGCGCCGGTGGCGGGCATCGATGAAGCACTGGGTGAGGCGACGGCCGAGGCACGACAGGCCGCGCATGCGCTGGGCGTGGGGCGCGGGATTTTCGCCGCGTTCGACGTGGCGCTGGTGCAGTGCCCGGCATCGAAGGTGAAGGACGCTGCCCGCATCGTTGCAGCGGTGCTGGATGTCCCGGTGGGCCGGGCGTTGGCGTTGTGCCGTGACCTGCCGGTGGAACTCGGTCGTGACCTGGAGCGCCCGCGTGCCGCTGCCATTGCGGCGGCCTTCCAGGCGGCCGGCATCGCGCTGGAGATGCGGGGATACCGTGCGTTTCCGTGGATGGATGCGCCTGCGACAGTACGCCTTATGCCGGTGGCACTGCGTCCAGCTGCGGCTGAAGTGCGGTGAAGATGCGCGCCAGGCGCTGCGCCCAGGCCTGCTGGCCGGCGGCATCGGCAATCAGGTCCTGGCGGATCTCCAGCTCCACGTGCACCAGCCCGCGGCCTTCGCCATGCACCGGCACGGCATAGTCGCTGGTGCTGCTGACCGCGTAGGGCTGGTTGTCGCCCACCACCAGGTCACCTTCTTCGCGCAGCGCCTGCAGCAGCGGACGCGCAAAGCGCGTGTCCCGGTGGTACAGCACGCCGGCATGCCAGGGGCGCGCAGCATCATTCATCACCGGGGTGAAGCTGTGCATCATCACCAGCAGCGTTGGCCGGGCCTGTGTCTGGCGCGTGTCCAGCTCGGCATCGATGCGTGCATGGTAGGGCGTGTGGATCGCGTCGATGCGCTGCTGACGCTGCAGCGGTGACAGGCGCTGGTTGCCGGGAACCATGGTGAGATCGCTCACCGCCGGCATCAGCGTGGGCGAGGTCAACGGCCGGTTGCAGTCGATCACCAGTCGCGAGTAGGTCTGCGTGATCGCCCACGCATCGAGCAGGCGCGCCAGTTCAAGCGTGACGCCGGCGATGCCGATGTCCCAGCCGATGTGGCGGTCCCGTTCGCGCTGCGGCAGGCCGAGGCCGGCCAGCGCCGTCGGCACCAGCTGGCCGGCGTGGTCGGCGATCAGCAGATACGACGAGCGACCGTCTGCCTGATGCACGGTGAACGGCGCCGGGTCGGACGGCCCGAGCAGTGACGCACCGGTGTGCGGATGGGCGAACGCATCAGCCACGCGGCGTGCCGTCCAGATGGTGTTCGATCATCCACAGGCCGGCCCACAGCTTGGCGTCCAGTTCATAGCCCTGGCCCATCTTCTCGACCAGCCACGCGGCGGCGCGGGCGCGCGGAATCTCGTGCACGGTGATGTCTTCGCTGGCATCACCACCGCCCTCACCAACCTTGCGCAGGCCGGTGGCACGGACGAAGGCGATTTTTTCGCTGCTGGCCCCGGAGGAGGTCGGGCCGATCATCAGCACCTCGGCGTGATCGGCGGTCCAGCCGGTTTCTTCCTCCAGCTCGCGCACGGCCGAGACCTCGATCGACTCGCCGGCATCGATGTCGCCGACCAGGCCGGCCGGCATCTCGATGGTCCTGGCCTGCAGTGGCACGCGGAACTGTTCGACGAACAGCACCGTGTCGTCCGGGGTGACCGCGATGATGATCGCGGCCAGGCCGCCGGCGTGGGTGCGCTCGCTGTACTCCCACGTGCCGCGCACGACCATGCGCTGGTACTTGCCTTCAAAAACGACCTTCGGGGCTTGCGTATTTGGGCTCATGCGAACTCACTGGCAACGGAAGAGGAATCGGACAGGCCGGCGGCGGTGAACAGGCGGCGCCGGGTCAACGGCCCGAACCGCAGTGCATCGCACAGGCCCTGCAGCATCTGTGCATCGGCCACGCCCCGGCTGAAATCGACGGCGGCGCCGTCCAGCGGCGCATCCAGCGCGATGGTGGTCAGCTGGCGCCACAGCAGCGCATGCTCGCGCTGTTCGCGCAGGCGCACCGCCATCTGCGCCGCACCGCGCAGGCGCAGGAAAGGCACTTCATCCAGGCGCTCGTACAGCACGTCCAGGCTGCCGAAATGGGCCAGCAGCACCGCGGCGGATTTGGCCCCGACCCCGGTCACCCCGGGGATGTTGTCGACCGCATCACCGCACAGCGCCAGGTAATCGGCGATCTGGTGCGCATGCACGCCGTGGCGGGCTTTGACGCCGGCCATGCCCCAGCGCTGGTTGCGCGCGTAATCCCACTGTTCGTCATGCTCGAACAGCAACTGCGACAGATCCTTGTCGGCGGAGATGATCACCCCGCGCATCCCCGCATCGCGGCGTGCATGCAGGGCGCTGCCGATCAGGTCATCGGCCTCGTACTCGTGGTGGGCCAGCACGGCCAGGCCGAGCGCGGTGCACAGTGCCTTGCAGTGCGCGAACTGGCGGCGCAGCGCGTCGGGCGCGGGATCACGGTTGGCCTTGTAGGCCGCGTAGATCCGGTGCCGGAAGCAGCTGTCCAGGGCTTCATCAAAAGCGATGGCGATGTTGGCGGGGCGTTCGCGCTCGAGCAGGTCGAGCAGGAAGCGCGCGAAGCCGTGCACGGCATTGGTTGGCCACCCCTGCTGATCCTGGAACTCATCGGGCATCGAATGCCACGCGCGGAACACGTACAGACTGGCGTCGACCAGGTACAGCGGCGCACGCAGCGGCGGGGGCGCCATGCCGGGGCCGGCGGGAAGGGCGGACATCTCAGCCCTCCCAGTCCTGCAGCAGCGCGGCCGGGTCGGGGCGCTCGCGTTCGGGTACCTCGGTCTTCGGCGTGCCGATGTGGATGAAGCCGGCGATCTGCTCGCCCTCGGCCAGGCCCAAGTGGGCGTGCACGGCCGGGTCGAAGGCCATCCAGGCGGTCAGCCACTGCGCGCCGAAGCCAAACGCCTGCGCGGCCTGCAGCAGGGCGAAGCAAACGCAGCCGGCGGTCATCAGCTGTTCGGCCTCGGGTACCTTGGGGTTGGGCCGCGGGCTGGCGATGACGGTGATGATCAGCGGTGCATGGGAGAACCGCTGGCGGTCCTTGTCCAGCTGGGCAGCGGACACCTGGGGGTCGCGCTGGACGGCACGGTCGGCCAGGAACGTACCCAGACTGTGACGTGCATCGCCAGCGATCCGCAGGAAGCGGTACGGCACCAGTTTGCCGTGGTCGGGCACACGCACGGCGGAGGTGAGCATCCGCAGCAGGGTGTCCGGATCCGGACCGGGTTCGCCCAGTTGCTTGGCGGGGACCGAACGGCGGGCGTCCAGGGCATGCAGCGCAGGGGGAACGGACATGGTCTCTCAATCAGGCTTCACGATGCCCCGATTATAGTCGTCCGTGTTTGTGGCACGGTCTTGGGCGATCTCGGTGCAATTTGCGACAAAGCGTGATGAACATCACCTAATCAGCGGACTTCCTTCACGTGGCTGTACTCGCTTCCACGTCCTGCTGCGCTTACGATACAAGGCCTGCCGGGTCACCGGTAATGAGGTCTAACGTGTCGACTGTTTCATTGTCTCTGACCGGTCGGCCGGCCTATCCTCCGAACGTGGGCGCATGGGGTGCGCCGGCGTTCGTTGTATCCATGTTGTACTCAGTACCTGTGAAGGTGGGGAGCCTTCTCGCATGATCGCCACGCCCAATGTAGGGGGGCACCCGGGCCGTGACCCGGCGTTGTTGAAGATGGCCCGTGAGGCCGTGCTGCCTGGGCTGATCGAGTCGTTCTCGACGGTGCTGGCGCGCTTCGACGACGTGCTGTTCGACCGTGCCGGCACTGCCGGCGCGTCGCAGTTGCTGTTCCTGGATGGCATGCGCGAGCTGCGCCGCCGCCGGGACGACATCGTGGCCGGGTTCCGCGCTCACCTGACGCAAGGCTGGGAGGCGCTGGAGCGGGGCGACCCGTTGTCGGCCGAAGCCACCTTGGCCGGGCAGATCGAAGATGGCCTCAGCCTGGTTCCTGAACACGTGCTGGAATCCCGCCTGGCGGTGCGCAACTTCGCCACCGTGTTGCTGCGTGACTTCAAGCCGGTGTTGTCGCGGCTCGACCGCCGCCTGGGCGTGATCGCCGGTGGTGTCGAGCTCAATGCCGATACCAATCCGATCAGCCCCGAGCATATCGGCGTTGCCATCCACGAGGCCTTCGCCGATTGTGAACTGGCCCCGGAAGTTCGGCTGGTGCTGATCAAGCTGTGCGAGCGCGATCTGCAGCAGCCGATCGGCAAGCGCTACGAGTACCTGGATGAACAACTGGCCGCTGCGGGCGTGATGCCGCAGATGGCCGCGCGGCGGCCACCGCCGCGCGCACCCTCGCCGCCGCCGCGCCCCGAGCGCGAGGCCGGGTTTGACGGTTTCGATGCCGACACGGCGCTCGGCAGCAGCGCCGAGGAGGGCCAGGCACCGGCCTGGGCCCGCCGCTTCGCCGATCGCTGGGCCGAGAGCCGCGGCCGCCTTCAGGGCAGCCAGACCGGGCATCAGGACCTGCCCGGCGATGCGGGTGACAGCCTCGGCGGCAACCAGGGCATGCTGCTCGATGCCCTGCACGAACTGCTGCAGCAGACCCGCCATGTGCGCGAGGACGCCACCTCGGCGGCCAGCGTCGCGGTGGGCCAGCAGCGCCCGCTGAGCCAGCGCGAGATGATGTCCGTGCTGTCGCTGCTGCAGGCCACGCCGAGCGCGACCCTGCGCGCGGCGATCGGCGAGGACGGCGAATCGCTGGCGCAGCGGTTGAAGAGTGAAGTGCTGTCCGGCGCGACCCGGCTCGGGGTGGATCCCGCGCAGGCGCGGCTGGACCCGCAGGATGAAGATGCGATCGATCTGGTCGGCATGCTGTTCGACGTGATGCTGGACGAGCGCGACCTGGAGGGCCGCTCGCGCGAGCTGATCGGCCGGCTGGTGGTGCCCTTCGTCAAGGTCGCCATGCTCGACCGCCGCATGTTCGTGCAGAAGACCCACCCGGCGCGCAAGCTGCTCAACTCGCTGGCTGAGGCCTGCGAAGGCAACACCGGCGAGAGCCAGGCCGAGCGCGTGCTGATGGGCAAGGTCGAGGAGATCATCGAGCGCCTGGTGGCCGAGTTCAACGAGAACCTGGCCATCTTCCTGACCCTGGAAGAAGAATTCCGCGATTTCCTGACCCAGCACCGGCGCCGGATCGAGATCGCCGAGCGCCGTGCCGCCGAGACCCAGCGCGGCCAGGAAAAACTTGAAATGGCGCGCCAACGGGCCAGCACCGAACTGGACCGGCGGATTGGCGACACGACCTTGCCGCAGGCGATCGGTGAATTCCTGCGCCAGCCCTGGCAGCACCACCTGACTCTGACGGTGCTGCGCGAAGGCGAAGACGGCGCCTCGGTCGGTGAGGCCCTGAGCTTGGCCGATGGCATGCTGGATGAAGTGGCCGAGGCGCGCCGGCATATCGTCGGCAAGCCGTGGCTGCAGGCCTGGCAACCCGCGTTGCGCAAGGTCTTTGCCAGCGTCGGTGTGCATGCCGACGCGGCGACCAGTGCCATCGATGCGCTGCACGACACCCTGCAGGGCATCGCCGAATCGCGCCCGGAGCTGGAACGCGCGCTGCCCGAGCTGCCGCAGGTGGCGTTGCCTTCGCCGCCGGCGCAGGAATCGGCGGCGGTGGTGGAGCTGGGCAGCAAGGTGGATGTCAGCGATTTCGACAATGCCGATGCCGACCGCTTCCGCGGCCTGGAGATCGGCAGTTGGCTGGATTTCGTCGACAAGGACGGCAAGGTGCAGGCCGGCAAGCTGTCCTGGGTGAGTCCGATTTCGCAGCGCCTGCTGTTCGTCAACCGGCGCGGGGTGCGCTTCTGCGTGGCCTCGCCGGAAGAACTGGCGGTGATGGTGCGCCTGGGGCGTCTGCGTGCGCATATCGACGATGGTGCCTTCGACAGCGCCATGCAGGGCGTGATCGATCGCCTGGATACCAAGAACGCCACCGTGCATTGACCCCGGGGGCCACCTTGGCCTGACGATCGGGTTACGATCAGCCCACAATCCGCTGATCGTCGGGGACAGGCATGGCTGTCGAGGTGTTGGTGGTAAAGGAACATGCGCCGGGGGAACGGCGCGTGGCGATGACGCCGGAAACGGCGCGCAAGTTGATCGCGCTGGGGGCGGGCGTCGCATTCGAGCCCGGAGCAGGGTTGGCGGCGGGCTTCCCCGATGCGGCGTATCAGGACGTGGGCGCCCAGCCAGCCGATGACACCCGCCTGGGCCAGGCCGATCTCGTGCTGTGCGTACAGCCACCCTCCAATGACCGCCTTGCCCGACTGAAATCCGGTGCCAGCCTGATCGGCATGCTGCACCCGCAGGCCGACGCCGAACGTGCCGGCCTGATCCAGTCACGTGGCCTGCAGGCGTTCCCGCTGGAGCGTCTGCCGCGCACCACGCGTGCGCAGTCGATGGATGTGCTCAGTTCGCAGGCGGGCATGGCCGGTTACAAGGCCACCCTGATCGCGGCCCAGCGCGCGCCGCGCTTCTTCCCGATGCTCACCACCGCCGCCGGCACGATCCGTCCGTCCAAAGTGCTGGTGGTCGGTGCCGGTGTGGCCGGCCTGCAGGCGATTGCCACGGCCCGCCGTCTCGGCGCGCAGGTGGAAGGCTTCGATGTGCGCCCGGAAACCCGCGAGCAGATCGAATCGCTGGGCGGCAAATTCCTGGATCTGGGCGTGAGCGCGGTCGGCGAAGGCGGCTACGCGCGGCCGCTGACCGATGAAGAGCGTGCCGAGCAGCAGCGTCGCCTCGGCGAGCACCTGCGCACGGTGGACGTGGTGATCTGCACCGCGGCCGTGCCAGGGCGGCCAGCGCCGAAAATCGTCAGTACCGCGATGGCGCGTGGCATGAAACCGGGCAGTGTGATCGTCGATCTCGCCGCCGAAACCGGCGGCAACTGCGAGGCCACGCAACCGGGCGAGGTAGTGGATCTGGACGGTGTGCTCATCGACGGTCCGCTCAACCTGGCCAGCCAGGGCGCGGTGCATGCCAGCGAGATGTACGCCCGCAACGTCTACAACTTCGTCGCGCTGTTCCTGAAAGACGGCGCGGTCACCTTCGACTGGGACGACGAACTGCTCGCCAAAACCCGCTGGGTCGCCGCCTGAAATAACAGAAATAACAGGGACGGAGGGGATTAATAACTACCTCCGTCCCTGTTAAGGCGTTCAGCGCTTCGGCGGCGGTGGCGGTGTCGGTGCAGGGTTGGCTTTGAGCCAGGCCTTGCGTTCATCCGGGGTCATCCGCGCCCAGCGGTCGCGCAGCGCCTGCCGCTGCTCCGGGGTCATGCTGCGCATCTGACCGAACAGCGCGCGCGCCTGTTCGCGCTGTTCCGGCGTCATGTTCTCGAAACGGTGGCGGCCCCGGTGCGCCTGCGCGCGCTGTTCCGGGGTCATGGTCAGCCAGCGCTGGCCGTGCTGCAGCATGCGCTCGCGTTGCGGCGCCGGCGCGTCGTTCCAGCGGTCACGCACGGGCGCGATCAACGCCTCGCGCTGCTGCGGGCTGAGTGTGTCCCAGTCCGGCAGCGGGGCGGTCTGCGCCCAGCCGGCCGCACTCAGCGTCAGCAACATCAGCCCCAGGGACAGTCGCAGTTTCATCATCACTCCATTGCCAGGTCGGTACTGCCCAGCCACACATACAGATCGGGATTTTCGTCGAGAACGTCGCTGCCGTCATCGGCCGCGCTCGCCACGACCGGTGCCGGCGGGGCGGTCGATTCGCCGAGGAGGAAACTGTAGCCCAACGCGAGCGCGACCACCGCCGAACAGGCCGTGGCCATCCACCAGGACGGGGTGTGCCGCTTGGCCGACGGGCCGGCATGACGCGCGCTGCGCAGCCGCGCCAGCGTGGTCGGCGAGAGCGTATCCAGCGCCTGCGCATGCAGCTGCCGCAGGGCGGCATCGTCATGTATCGAAGGGGGCAGGGGGCGGTTCACAGGGCGATCTCCAGAGACTGCTGCAGCGCCTGGCGGGCGCGCGAAAGATGGGTTTTGACCGCGCCTTCGCTGCAGCCCATGGCCTTGGCCGTGGTGGCGCCGTCCAGGTCCTGCAGCACGCGCAGGGTAAAGGCCTCGCGCTGGCGCGCGGGCAGCTCCCGCAGCGCCTGCACCAGTTGTGCGTACTGATCGCGCTGCTCATGGGCCTGGGCCGGGCCGGGCGCGTGGTCGGCCCAGTCGATGTCATGGTCGCCGCCGGCCTCGTCGCTGCTGCGCCAGAACTTGAGGCGGAAGCCACGGCGGCGCTGCAGATCCACCACGCGGCGGCGCAGGATGCTCCAGAACAGCGGTGCCCATTCGGCGGCGGGTTTGTCGCGGTAGCCGAGCATCTTCAACATGCTGTCCTGCACCGCATCCAGCGCGTCCTCGCGCTGGCGCAGGCCGGCCTCGGCGAAGCGGAACGCGCGCGGGCCGATGCCGGCCAGGAACGCATCCAGCGACACCGGCAGCGCCGCTTCGGCAGGGGCGGGCAGTTCAGCATCCATCGACGGTAGGGGAGAGCTCACCAGCACAGGGTAGCGGTCCGGCAGGGGGATACCGTGAGAACGCCCCAGGGCGGCCGCGGTTGACCGGCCCGCCCGATTGGTTCAGCGCATGGTTATGATGCAGGGGACGGGATGACCGCCTGGGAGACTGACTGCAATGAGCGACGGGTTCGTGGCGTTGTATATCTTCATGTTGGCCGCCATTGCCGGCCACGTGATCATTTCGCGGGTGCCGGTGATCCTGCATACCCCGTTGATGTCCGGCTCCAACTTCATCCACGGCATCGTGCTGATCGGGGCGATGGTGGTGCTGGGACACGCGCAGACCCCGCTGGAGAAGATCATCGGGTTCATCGCGGTGGTGCTCGGCGCGGGCAACGCGGCCGGTGGCTACGTGGTGACCGAACGCATGCTCGACATGTTCAAGCCCAGCGCCAAGCGCGACGCCGGGGAGAAGACGCCTTGAACGTGACCACCGCGCAACTGCTGCAGTGGCTGGTCCAGGTGAGCTATCTGGTGGCCGCCACCCTGTTCCTGCTCGGCCTGCAGCGCATGGCCTCGCCGATGACCGCGCGCAGCGGCATCCGCTGGGCCGGGCTGGGCATGCTGATCGCCACGGTGGCGACGTTCTTCCTGCCCGAGCTGCACAACATCCCGCTGATCCTGGCGGCGGTGGCGATCGGCACCGGCGTGGCGTGGTGGTCGGCCAAGCGCGTGGCGATCACCGACATGCCGCAGATGGTGGCGCTCTACAACGGCATGGGCGGCGGCTCGGCGGCGGCGATCGGTGCGGTCGAACTACTGCGCTTCTCGTTCCTGACCAACCGCGATACCACGCACTGGAGCGAGCAGGCACTGGCCGATCTCGCCGCGCGCCAGCCGTCGGCCACCGTGCTGGCGCTGGCGGTGATCGGTTCGGCGATCGGTGCGGTCTCGCTGTCCGGCTCGATCATCGCCTGGGCCAAGCTCGATGGTCGGCTCGACCGCCGCGTCACCTTCCCGGGGCAACAGGTGTTCAACCTGCTGGTCGCGCTGGCGATGGTGGTGCTGGGCATCTGGGCAGCGGTCACCCTGAGCCCGGTGGCGATCATCAGCTTCTTCGTGGTCGCACTCGCGCTGGGCGTACTGATGACGCTGCCGATCGGTGGCGCGGACATGCCGGTGGTGATCTCGCTGTACAACGCCTTCACCGGCCTGGCGGTGGCCTTCGAGGGTTACGTGCTCGGCAACGAGGCCTTGATCATCGCCGGCATGATGGTTGGCGCGGCCGGCATCCTGTTGACCCGTTTGATGGCCAAGGCGATGAACCGGCCGATCAGTGGCGTGCTGTTTTCCAACTTCGGCGGCGGCGGTGTCGCGCAGGAAATCAGCGGCGCGCAGAAGCCCATCGAGGCCAGCGACGTCGCTGCGATGCTGGCCTTCGCCGAGCGCGTGGTGATCGTGCCCGGCTACGGTATGGCCGTGGCCCAGGCGCAGCACAAGGTGTGGGAGCTGGCGCAGCGGTTGATCGATCGCGGCATCAAGGTGAAGTTCGCGATCCACCCGGTGGCCGGGCGTATGCCGGGGCACATGAACGTGCTGCTGGCCGAAGCGGGCGTGCCCTACGACCTCATCGCCGACATGGACGACATCAACCCGGAATTCCCGAACACCGACGTGGTACTGGTGATCGGCGCCAACGACGTGGTCAATCCGGTCGCGCGCACCGACCCGGCCAGCCCGATCTACGGCATGCCGATCCTGGACGTGGTCAACGCCCGCAACGTGGTGGTGATCAAGCGCGGCAAGGGTACCGGGTTTGCCGGCATCGAGAATGCGCTGTTCTATGCCGACAACGCCCGCATGCTGTACGGCGATGGTGCGGGTGCGGCGAGCGCGCTGGTCAGCGAACTGAAGGCGCTAGACGGCGGGTAAACGTCATCGCATGCGCGCTGACGCCCCACGTTCTGCTGCGCACAACGCGGGCCCGGACTCATCAGCACCCAGACCCCCGCGCCTTCGGCGCCGCCCCCTGACTCAGGGGGCTCTCCTCCAGCTGCATTCCGACAGCGTGCAGGGGAGCCGCCTGCTAGCTGGCATTACCGACGGAGCAGCAGCGCGAATGCGATGACGTTACCTCGCCACCCACCAACCCACGACCAGCCCCACGCCCAGCCACAGCCATTCGACCGCGCCATTGGCCAGGCCGCTCAGGGTCCAGGCCAGATAGGGCCCCATGCGCAACGCTGATTCCCACGGGGTGAGTCCCATCGAGCCGCCGAGGTAGGCCGAAGCGATCCCCCAGTTGGCTGCCAGCGCCACCAGCACGGTGGCCAGCAGGGTCAGCACCACCCGGGTGGTACCGGCGCGCAGGGTGCCCAGACGCAGCATGAAGGCGATCTCCAACGCCACCAGAACCGCCATCCAGCCGGCCTGGCGGCCGGTCAGCAGGGCGATGAACAACCAGGCCAACGTGGCCGTGACGACACCAAGCAGCAACATCGGGGGCCAGAGCCAGTGGCGGCTCCGGACAGGCACGGACGTGGGCGACATGCAATCTTCCTGTAAGTCCCCACAGGATACCGGCTTGCGGGGTGACCGGCGCGTGGGCGGCCACTGGGCTAAAATGGTCGCCTTGCGGGAATTGGCCGCGACCCCCATATCGATCCACATGTATTCCCGTAGCAGTGAACCTGTCCACTTCGAACGCGACTGCGAGGCCGTCATGGTCCCGCAGGGCGAAACGGTCACGCTGCCCGCTGGCAGCTATGGCTACATCACCCAGGCCCTGGGTGGGAGCTATACCGTCTTTGTCGAAGGCAATCTGTTCCGCATCGCCGGCAAGGATGGCGATGCCATCGGCAAGGAAGCGCCCCCGGCGCTGGAACTGCCCGCCGATGCCTCCGACGAGGAGGTCGAAAAACTGGTGTGGCAGCAGCTGCGCACCTGTTTCGATCCGGAAATCCCCTTCAACATCGTCGATCTGGGCCTGGTCTATGAAGTGGACCTCAAGCACCTGGATGACGGCCAGCGCGAGGTCGAGATCAAAATGACCCTGACCGCCCCCGGCTGCGGCATGGGCGAGATCCTGGTCGATGACGTACGCAGCAAGCTGGAAATGATCCCGACGGTGGCGCAGGCCGACGTCGAGCTGGTGTTCGACCCGCCGTGGGGCCGTCACATGATGTCCGAGGCCGCCCGGCTCGAAACCGGCATGCTGTAACCGCCCATCGCCAGCCGGCGTCACGGCGTTCCCCGTAACCAGAACAGGAAATATCCGGTGTCCCAGTCTTCCGTGAGCTTCAACACCACCCGTTCCGCCCAGCCGCGCAGCAGCGAGGAGCGTGAGCGCATCCTGGCCGCCCCCGGTTTTGGTCTGCACTTCACCGATCACATGGTGGAAGTGCGTTGGGACAAGGACACCGGCTGGCACGATGCCGTGGTGCGCCCGTACGGCCCGCTGCAGCTGGATCCGGCCGCCGCGGTGCTGCATTACGGTCAGGAAATCTTCGAAGGCATCAAGGCCTACCGCCACGCCGACGGCTCGATCTGGACCTTCCGCCCGGAGGCCAACGGCCGCCGCCTGCAGCGTTCGGCCCAGCGCCTGGCGCTGCCGGAACTGCCGGTGGACATCTTCGTCGAATCGCTCAAGCAGATGATTGCCGTGGACGCCAGCTGGGTGCCGTCGGCCGACGAATCCAGCCTGTATTTCCGTCCGTTCATGATCGGCGATGAAGCCTTCCTCGGCGTGCGCGGCGCGCACAAGGCCGGCTACTACGTGATCGCCAGCCCGGCCGGTCCATACTTCGCCAAGGGTGTGGCGCCGGTGTCGATCTGGCTGTCCACCGACTACGCACGCGCAGGCAAGGGCGGCACCGGCGCGGCCAAGTGCGGTGGCAACTACGCTGCCTCGCTGCTGCCACAGCAGAAGGCGCAGGCGCAGGGCTGCTCGCAGGTGCTGTTCCTGGATCCGGTCGAGGGCAAGTACCTGGAAGAACTGGGTGGCATGAACGTGTTCCTGGTCTACAAGGACGGCACCCTGGTGACCCCGTCGCTGTCGGGCAGCATCCTGGAAGGCATCACCCGCGAAAGCATCCTGCAGCTGGCCCGCGACCGCGGCATGAAGGTCGAAGAGCGCAAGGTCACCCTCGAGGAGTGGAAGGACGGCGTGACCTCCGGCGAGATCGTGGAAGCGTTCGCCTGCGGTACTGCTGCGGTGGTCACCCCGATCGGCCAGCTCAAGGGCGAAGGCTTCTCGGTGGGCGACATCAACGCGCCGGCCGGCGAAGTGACGATGTCCCTGCGCAAGGAACTGACCGACATCCAGTACGGTCGCCTGCCGGACCGTCACGGCTGGCTGGTCCGCCTGGACGCCTGATCCCTGCGGATCCGAAGGAAGCCAAAGAAACCCGCCTGGTGACAGGCGGGTTTTTTGTTGCCTGTCCCACGGTGGCAATGTCGCAAGCCTTTGATGCGCAAGCGATGTCCGGGTGTCGGGGACAGTGACAGCCATTTCGGACATTTCTTGACGCAGGCAGAGCGTTCAAACGCTGCCGAGACCCTTCACTTTCACAAACCCTCGACACAGAAAGTCTCAAATCCGACATTTCATGTCACTGAAGTGCAGCTGAAACATTGTTGATCGTGCGGTGAGCCACTAGCGTCGGTGTGGGCGGTTTGATGTCAGGGGAACCGATCCACTCACCCGGCCCGATCCGCGCCATCGCTTCCCGCAGCCCCCGGATCGGATCAGGATTCTCAGCCGCGACGACGGCATTCACTGTCTGAAAGGGAAATCCGATGTCTCATGTCTCGCAACACCGTTTGCGTCACCGTGCATGGGTTGTACTGGGCGCCTCCGTTCTGTCGACCCTGCTGCTGGCCACCCCGGCGTTCGCCGGTGATGTGCAGTTGAGCGGCCTGTCCTCGGCGCCGACCCACCAGCGCTTCATCGTGAAGTACAAGGATGGCAGTACCGAGGTCGCTACCCCGACCGCGCTGGCCAGTTCGCTGAAGGCCGCCGCCGCGGCCGTGCCGGCGGCCCAGGGCCGTGCGCTGGGGCTGCAGAAGCTGCGCCAGCTGGCGATCGGCCCGACCGTGGTCAAGGCCGACCGGCCGCTGGACCGCGCCGAAGCCGAACTGCTGATGCGCCGCCTGGCGGCCGACCCGGGCGTGGAATACGTTGAAGTCGATCAGCTGATGCAGGCCACCCTGGTGCCCAACGACACCCGCTTTTCCGAGCAGTGGGGCTTCGGCACCAGCAACGCCTCGATCAACGTACGCCCGGCCTGGGACAAGGCCACCGGTACCGGCGTGGTGGTGGCGGTGATCGACACCGGCATCACCAACCATCCGGACCTCAACGCCAACATCCTGCCAGGCTATGACTTCATCAGCGACGCGGCGATGGCGCGCGACGGCGGTGGCCGCGACAACAACCCCAACGACGAAGGCGACTGGTACGCCGCCAACGAGTGTGGCGCGGGCATTCCGGCCTCCAATTCCAGCTGGCACGGCACCCACGTGGCCGGCACCGTCGCGGCGGTGACCAACAACAGCAGCGGCGTGGCCGGCACAGCGTTCAATGCCAAGGTCGTCCCGGTGCGCGTGCTCGGCAAGTGCGGCGGCTACACCTCCGACATCGCCGACGCGATCGTCTGGGCTTCCGGCGGTACCGTCAGTGGCGTCCCGGCCAATGCCAACCCCGCCGAAGTGATCAACATGTCCCTCGGCGGCGGTGGCAGCTGCTCCACCACCTACCAGACCGCGATCAACGGTGCCGTCTCGCGCGGTACTACCGTGGTCGTCGCTGCCGGCAACAGCAACACCAACGTCTCCTCCTCGGTACCGGCCAACTGCGCCAACGTCATCGCCGTTGCCGCGACCACCTCGGCCGGTGCCCGCGCCAGCTTCTCCAACTACGGCGCCGGCATCGACATCTCGGCCCCGGGGCAGGGCATCCTCTCCACCCTCAACAGTGGCACCACGGTGCCGGGCACCGCATCGTATGCCTCCTACAACGGCACCTCGATGGCCGCCCCGCACGTGGCCGGCGTGGTCGCGCTGATCCAGTCCGTTGCCCCCACCGCCCTGAGCCCGGCCGCCATCGAGAGCCTGCTCAAGAGCACCGCACGGCCGTTGCCGGGCGCCTGCTCCGGCGGTTGCGGCGCGGGCATCGTCGATGCCGCCGCGGCGGTGACGGCCGCGCTGGGCGGGACCAACCCGAACCCGGGCACCGGTAACGTGCTGCAGAACAACGTCCCGGTCACCGGCCTCGGCGCCGCCAGCGGTGCCTCGCTGGCCTACACCGTGACCGTGCCGTCCGGCCGCAGCCAGCTGAAGGTCACCATCGCCGGCGGCAGTGGCGATGCCGATCTCTACGTCCGCTCCGGCAGCGCCCCGACCGACACCGTCTACACCTGCCGCCCCTACCTGAGCGGCAACAACGAGACCTGCACGATCACCTCACCGGCGGCTGGCACCTGGCACGTACGGGTCAAGGCCTACTCGACCTTCTCCGGCCTGAGCCTCACCGCGCAGTACTGATCGCGGTCCCATCGCACCAACGCAGAACGCCCCGGCATGCCGGGGCGTTCGTTCACTCAACAGTGATTACGCAGCTTCGAACCGGTTCGCCGCCACGTTCTTGCGCACCTGTTCCGGATTCCAGATCCGGCCGTTCATCGCGATGTACACACCGCTCGGCAACGACTGCACCGCACCGATCGCACACCCGATGTTGAACTCCGCATCCGAGCCGCGGAAGCGCGCCGGGCTCAACGCACCGGTCATCACGATCGTCTTGTCGGTGATCGACTTCAGCACCTGGCCGGTCTGCACCATCGAATCGGTGCCGTGCGTCACCAGCACATGCCGCGTCGGCTGGGCGGCGATCGTGGCCCGGATCAACTCACGGTCCTCGTCGGTGATGTGCAGCGAATCCTTGCGCAGGATCGGGATCACATTGAAACGGAAGGTCACGCCCAGCTCGCGCAGGATCATCCCGATCTGCGGATCACCGATCTGATAGTCCGACTTGTCGTCGAAGTAGATCTTGTCGATCGTGCCACCGGTGGTGATGATCAGTAGTTCTTCCATTGCAAGCATCCTGGGTACCAGACAGAAGGGCACGGAACCGCCGCGCCGACCCGTAGATGATACGGCTGCCGCCCGCCCGATGCAGGCTTGGGACGCCGGACGGTCAGCCCGCCGTCGTCTTGCGGCCGAAGCGCCGGCGCAGCCCCGGCGTGCTGGCGACCCCGATCACGGCCAGGGCCAGCCCCAGCTCGAGCCAGGCCCACAGTGCCACCTCCGGGTGGCTCCAGGCACTCATCACCCCGTGGCTGAACCAGAACAGCGCCAGCACGCCGGCCCAGAACATCGCCTTGCCCCGCCGCACCAGCACGCCCAGCGCCAGCAGCAGCGGCGGCAGGGTGAACACCAGCTGGGTGGCCAGCCAATGCTTGTCCTGCGCGAACCAGACCGCGAACAGCACCGCCAGCGCCACCAGCAAAAGCGCAAGGACGATTTCCTGGGCGCGCGTGCTCACGCCAACCGCCGCGCGATATCGGCCACCCTGCGCCCCAACGCCCGCGCCAGGATGCTCTCATCCTCGCTCGGCACCGGGTTGTCGTCCGCCCCGGCCACATGGCTGGCGCCATACGGCGTGCCGCCGGTGGTGGTATGGCTCAGCGCCGGCTCGGTGAATGGGATACCCACGATCAGGCAGCCGTGGTGCAGCAGCGGCACCTGCATCGACAGCAGTGTCGACTCCTGCCCACCGTGCAGCGAGGCTGTCGAGGTGAACACGCCGGCCGGCTTGCCGGCCAGGGTGCCGTTGACCCACTCCGCGCCCAGCCCGTCCAGGAAGTGCTTCACCGGCGCGGCCATGTTGCCGAAGCGGGTCGGGCTGCCCAGCAGCAGCCCGGTGCATTCGGCCAGGTCGGCCACGCTCACATACGGTGCGCCGTCCTCGGGCACCGGGGGCAGCGCGGTCTGCGTCACCGCCGCCACCGGGGGCACCGTGCGCAGCCGCGCGCTCATGCCCGGCACCTCGCCGATGCCGCGCGCAATCTGGCGGGCAAGCCGTGCCACTGAACCGCCACGGCTGTAGTACAGCACCAGGATCTCCGCCATTTCGCTTTCATCTCATTGCGTCCGATGCCGGCAGTATGGCAACGCAGCCCGCTCAGGGCGAGGCCGGGCACTGTGAGCCGGCGTGCATGCCCCACACCCGTCATCGGGTACCCTTGCGCCGATGGAACCTCTCGATACGATCAACCTGTGGATCGAACGCGTGCGGGACCGCGCGCGCACGATCAGCTTCGGCCGCTTCCTGTGGCGCCGCTTTCTGGATGACCGCCTGTTCCAGGCGGCCGCCTCGCTGGCCTACACCACGGTGTTCGCGCTGGTGCCGCTGGCCATCGTGGTGTTCGGAGTGCTCTCGGCGTTCCCGGTGTTCGACCGCTGGAGCGACACCCTCAGCGACTACGTGTTCTCCAACTTCGTGCCCAACGCCGCGCGCGCCGCCGAAGGCTACCTGCGACAGTTCTCAGCCAGCGCCGGGCAGCTGACCGCCGCCGGCTTCATCGCCCTGGTGGTGTCGCTGCTGATCACGCTCAACAGCGTGGAGGAAACCTTCAACCAGATCTGGCGGGTGAGTTCGACCCGGCCGAAGCTGACCCGCTTTCTCGTGTACTGGACCGTGCTCACGCTTGGCGCGATGCTTGCCGCCGCCTCGCTCGCGGTCTCGGCGCGGGTGTTCGCGCTGCCGCTGTTCGGCACCAGCGAGGGCCGCTGGCTGGCCAACGTCTCACTGACGGTCGCGCCGATCCTGATCGAGTTCGTCTGCATCATGCTGGTGTATCGCGTGGTGCCGCACCACACGGTCAAATGGCGCCATGCCGTCCCCGGCGCGATCCTGGCCGCGATCATGCTGGAGCTGGTGAAGTGGGGCATGGGCGCCTACCTGGGCAGCTTCCAGTCCTATCAGAAGCTTTACGGCACGGTCGCCTTCGTGCCGATCCTGCTGCTGTGGATCTACCTGTGCTGGGTCTCGGTGCTGCTCGGTGCATCGCTCGCCTCCTCGATCGCCGCGTTCCGCTACCAGCCGGCCGACCTGCGCCTGCCGGTGGGGTATGAGATCTATGGCCTGCTGCGCTTGATCGGCCGCTTCCACCAGGCGCGTACCGAAGGGCGCAGCCTGGATGACGACGAGATCCTGCGGTTGGAGCCTATGCTGACCGATTCGCTGCTGCAGACGCTGCTCTGCGATCTGGAAGCGATCCGCGTGGTGCGCCGCGACGAGCAGGGCGAATGGCTGCTCGCGCGCGACCTGGACAAACTCACCCTGGCCGACCTGTACGAGACCACGCAGATGCGGATCCCGATCAAGGAAGCCTACCTGCCGTATCGCGACGACAGCCTCGGCACGGCCTCGGTGGCCGCGCTGGACACCTTGCGCCTGCCGCTGCGCGAACTGCTCAAACGCCGCGTCAGCGACATCTACTCGACCCCCGGAGACAAACCATGACCGCCAAGCCCCTGCTGCTGGCCCTGGGCCTGCTCACGCTGGCCGCCTGCAACAAGCCCGCCGCACAGAGCGAGGCCACTGCGCCTGCCGCCCCGGCCCCGATCAACGCGCCCGCCGCGCCGCCGACCGAAGCCGTGCCGGCCACCGAGCGCAAGACCGTCGAACAGCCGACGCTGAAAGCCAAGGCGCTGGACGGCACCGACTACGATCTGGCCGCGCACCGCGGCAAGTGGGTGGTGGTGAACTTCTGGGCAACCTGGTGCGCCCCGTGCCGCAAGGAAATGCCCGAGCTCTCGGCGCTGCACGCGATGCGCAATGAGATCGAAGTGGTCGGGCTGGCCTTCGAGGACATCGAACCGGCCGAGATGAAGGCGTTCCTTGAGAAGCGCCCGGTCACCTATCCGATCGTGATCGTGGACACCTACAACCCGCCGGAAGACTTCGCGATCCCGCGCGGCCTGCCGATGACCTACCTGATCGCGCCGGATGGCAAGGTCGCCAAGGAGTTCCTTGGCCCGGTCACCGCGCACGACATCGAAGCGCGGATCAAGGAAGGCTGAGCCTGACGGGCGTGCCGGTGGATAGCCGGCACGCCTTTGCCCCGCTGCGCGCGGTAGACCCACGCCGTGCGTGGGTACCGAGTGCAGCAAAGCATCCCCGCATGGCGTGGATCTACGTGGTCACGAAGGGTTCGATCGGCTTCAGCACGCCGAAGTGCTCCTTGTGCAGCTTGCCCTTCAACGGCGGCAGCGCCAGCACGGGTTCGTCCACGCGGGTATCGGGCAGGCGGTCGAGCAGGTTGCGGATCAGGCCCAGCCGCCCGCGCTTCTGGTCGTTGAAGTCCACCAGCGTCCACGGGGCATCATCGTTATGCGTCGCGCGCAGCATCGCTTCGCGGCTCTCGGTATAGGCGCTGTACTTGCTGCGTGACTTCAGGTCCACCGGCGACAGCTTCCAGCCCTTGAGCGGATCGAGGTGGCGCTCGGCGAAGCGCTTTTCCTGTTGTGCCTGGTCCACGCTGAGCCAGTACTTGAACAGCACGATGCCATCGTCGATCAGCAGCTTCTCGAACACCGGCGTCTGCGCCAGGAAGCTGCGGTACTGCGCCTCGGTGCAATAGCCCATCACATGCTCGACGCCGGCGCGGTTGTACCAGCTGCGGTCCATCAGCACGATCTCGCCCGCCGCCGGCAGGTGCGAGACATAGCGCTGGAAATACCACTGCGTGCTTTCGCGATCGGTTGGCTTGGGCAGCGCGACCACCTTGCACTGGCGCGGATTGAGATGCTCGGCGATCGCCTGGATCGCACCGCCCTTGCCGGCCGTGTCGCGGCCTTCGAACAGCACCAGCACGCGCTGCCCGGTGTGCTGCACCCAGCGCGCCATCGCCGCCAGTTCCAGTTGCATTGGTTCCAGCAGGGCCTGGTAGTCCTTGCGCTTGAGCTTGCCCATCGGCGTGCCTCGGTGATTCACAGGGAAGCCCGAGCCTAGCGCAGCCGATGCTCAGGCGATGTGTGGGCCCTGCCAGCCGCGTTCGCGCGCGAGCGTTTGGATCACCTCGGTGAGGTCGCGCGCGAAACCGGCCATGTCGAACAGGCCGCTGGCCTCGCGCCGTTGCGCCAGCGTGGCACGCGCCGCCTGCAGTGCAGCCGGGTCGTTGCCCAGCTGGATGGCGGTGGCCACGAACGCCGCGTCATCGGCCACGTTGAACGCATGCATGCCCAGGTGATGATTGAGGCTGCCGGCCACCCGCGAGGCGAACGTTGTGCCCGGGCAGGTCAGCACCGGGCAGCCGGCCCACAGCGCATCGGAGGCGGTGGTGTGGGCGTTGTACGGGTGCGTGTCCAGGAACAGGTCGGCGTGCTGGTAACGCGCCAGGTATTGCGGGTGGGGCAGGCGCGGCATGAACACCAGCCGCGCCGGATCCAGCTGCGCCTGGCGTGCGGCGCTGCGCAGGCGCGCGTCGGCGTTGCCCGGGCCGGAGAGCAGCCACAGCACGCTGCCGGGCACGCCGTGCAGCACTGCGAACAGCCGCTGCATGCTGCGCGGATTGAGCTTGTAGCTGTTGTTGAAGCAGCACAGCACCACGCCCTGCGCGGGCAGGCCGCAGTCCTCGCGCGAGGGCACCGGCTCCAGCACGCGGGTGTTGTCCGAGGGCTGGAACGCACGCGGCAGGCGCCGCACGTTCTCACTGAACGCCGGTGCCAGCGCGTCGGGCAGCACGAAGGCATCGGCCAGCACATGATCGATCCAGGGCGCGCCGGAGGTGCCCGGGTAGGCCAGCCAGTTGATCTGCACCGGGGCCGGGCGCATCGCCAGCACCTGCGGGGTGCCGCCACCGCCCCAGCCGCGCAGATCGAACAGCACGTCGATGCCGGCCTCGCGGATGCGTCGGGCGATCACCTGATGCGGCTGCGCGCTGACATCGTGCAGCGTGTGGGCGGCCTGCTGCAGACGCTGGCGGATGCTGCTGCCGTCATCCGCGCTGAGCGCGAACAGATGCAGGTCCAGCATGCCCAGCGCGCGCAGCTGTTCGAACAGGGCGACGGTCAGCAGGCCGGTGGGATGCGCGCCGAAGCCGTTGGAGAGGAAGCCGGCCCGCAGCGTGCCGTGCGGGCGCACCGTGGCCGGCGGCAACCGCGGGATGCCTTCGGCCAGCGCCGCCGCGCGCTGGCCGGCGCAGGCCAGCTGCTCGGCGGCGCTGCTGTCTTCGCTGAGGAAGGCGAACGGCTCGACCACCGCCTGGCCCTGCGCGACGGCCTGGCGCACCCGCGCCGACAACCGCTCCAGATCCCGCCAATCGCACAGTCGGCGCTGCCAGTTGAGCAGCTGCGCAGTGATGTAGGGCTCGCCCGGCAGCAGACGGTGTGCATGGCGATACGCATCCGCCGCCGCCTCCGGTTGCCCCGCATCTTCCAGTGCGTGGCCGAGCCACAGGGTGATGCCGGGGTGCTGGGGCGCGCGATCCGCCGCCTGGCGCAGCAGTGTGGCGGCCTCGCCATGGCGGCCCTGCATCCAGCGTGCGCGACCCAGCCGGGCCAGGGCCTCGGGGTGGTCGCCGCGCAGCTGCAGCGCACGGGTGGCGGCCTGTTCGCCGGCACGCACATCGCCGGCTTCCAGCTCCGCGTCGGCCAGCATTACCCACGCAATGAAATCGGTCGGTTGCCGCTGCACCGCCTGGCGCAACTGCAGGCGCTGCGGATCGGCACTCATCGCTGCCGCGCCCGGGCGGGCATGCTCAGCTGCCTTCCGCGAGCCGGGCCAGCTCGTCGGCCTGGTGTTCGTGGGTCAGGCGGCTGACCAGCGCATCGAGATCGCCGGTCAGGATGTTGGGCAGGTCGTACAGGGTCAGCCCTTCCACGCGGTGGTCGGTGATCCGGCCCTGCGGGAAGCTGTAGGTACGGATGCGCTGGCTGCGGTCGCCACTGCCGACCTGCAGCCGGCGGCTTTCGGCCTGGGCGGCGGCCTGCTTGCTGCGCTCGGTATCGAGCAGCTGCGCTTTGAGGCGTTTCATCGCCTTGTCGCGGTTGGCGTGCTGGCTGCGCTCGGTCTGGCATTCCACCACCACGCCGGTGGGCAGATGGGTGATGCGGATCGCCGATTCGGTCTTGTTGACGTGCTGGCCACCGGCGCCGGAGGAACGGTAGGTGTCCACACGCAGATCGGCCGGGTTGATCACCACGTCCTCGACGTCATCCGCCTCGGGAATGATCGCCACCGTTGCGGCCGAGGTATGGATGCGGCCCTGTGACTCGGTCGCCGGCACGCGCTGCACGCGGTGCGTGCCCGATTCGAACTTCAGCCGCGAGAACGCGCCACGGCCGACCACGCGCGCCACCACTTCCTTGTAGCCGCCATGTTCGCCCGGGTTGTCCGATTCGATCTCGACCTTCCAGCCCTGGCGCTCGGCATAGCGGGCGTACATGCGGAACAGATCGCCGGCGAAGATCGCCGCCTCGTCACCGCCGGTACCGGCTCGCACTTCCAGGAACAGGTTGCCGTCATCGCGCGGATCGCGCGGCACCAGCAGCAGGGCCAGTGCTTCGTCCAGCTGCTGCAGGCGCTGCTGCGCGGCGATGATTTCCTCGTCGGCCAGTTCGCGCAGGTCAGGGTCCTCGCGCATCGCTTCGGCGGCGGCGAGATCGGCCTTGGCACGGGCTTCGTCGGCCAGCGCGTTGGCGACCGGCTCCAGCTGCGAGAACTCGCGCGACAGCGCGCGGAAACGGTCGTTGTCCCCGACCACGGCCGGGTCGGACAACAGGCGTTCCAGTTCTTCGCGGCGCTCGGCCAGCGCTTCCAGCTTACGGCGCAGGGTCGGCGTCATCATTCCTCGCTACATCGGTACGCACGGCAGGGTGCTGGTAACCCGGCTTGGCCGGGAACAGGCGCTCGGCGGCGCGGGTGAGTTCAGTATCGCCGCTGAGCGCGGCCGCGCGCAGGGCGGCGGTCGGCGGGTGCAGCAGGCGGTTGGTCAGGCCGTGCGCGAGCAGCTCGAGCACCTCTTCCGGTGATTTGCCGTGGGCGAGCTGCTGGCGGGCTTTCTCCAGCATCTCCACGCGGGTCGCTTCGCCATAGGCGCGCAGTTGCCGCAGCGGGGCCTGGTGCACGCTGGCCTGCAGCGTTTCCACGAAGCGGGCGACCTGCAGCTCGATGATCGCTTCGGCCTCGGCCGCGGCTTCCCGGCGGCTGCGGCGGTTGTCTTCGACCGCGCGCTCCAGATCATCCACGGTGTACAGGAAGGCGTCGGCCAGTTCGCCCACGCCGGCCTCGATATCGCGGGGCACGGCCAGATCGAACAGCAGCATCGGCTTGTGCTTGCGGGTTTTCAGTGCGGCGGCCACGTGCGCGCGGGTGATCACCGGCTCACGCGCGGCGGTGGCCGAGAACACCACGTCGGCCTCGCCCAGATGACGGTCCAGCTCACTCAGGGGCAGGGCGACGCCGCCATGACGGCTGGCCAGCTCCTGCGCATGGGCCAGGGTGCGGTTGGCGATCAGCAGCCGCCGCACGCGCCCTTCGCTGAGATGGCGCGCGGCCAGCTCGATGGTCTCGCCGGCGCCGACCAGCAGCACGGTGGAATCTTCCAGCCGCGCGAACGAGTTCTGCGCCAGGCGCACCGCAGTGGAGGCCACCGACACCGGGTTGGCGCCCACGCGGGTATCGGTGCGGGCGCGCTTGGCCACAGAGAAAGTCTGCTGGAACAGCCGGTCCAGGCGCTGGCCGAGCAGGCCGTGATCGCGCGCCAGGGCCCAGGCATCCTTCACCTGGCCCAGGATCTGCGGCTCGCCCAGCACCATTGAATCCAGCCCGGTGGCCACCCGGAACAGGTGGCGCACCGCATCGGCGTCGGCGTGCTGGTAGAGGTACCCATGCAAGGTGCCGGCATGTGACTCCAGCCACTGCGCCAGCGCGTCACCGGATTCGGCCACCGCGTACAGCTCGGTGCGGTTGCAGGTGGAGAGCAGGACCGCCTCGGCCACCTGTGGCGTATCGCGCAGCGACGCCAATGCCTGGGGCAGGGCGTCGCCGCCAAAGGAGGCGCGTTCGCGCAGTTCCACTGGCGCGGTCTGGTGATTCAGTCCGAGCACCCACAGGGTCATTGTTCAGTTGCTTGCGATAAGCTGCTGGCCATTCAAGTCGTCATTTTAAGGCTCAGATGCCCCCGATGCCCGCATTGATTCGCATCTCCAGCGTTCTGCTGCTGTCGTTGTTCACCGCCAACGCCCTGGCCGCCCCCCCGGCAGCCCCGGCGAAGGCCAAGAACAGCACGGCCGAGGCGGTCCCCCTGGCCCCGGTCATGGCGGGCGAATTCGCCCTGCAGGCCGGCAAACTGGGCGACGCCGCGCGCTGGTACCTGGAGGCGGCCGAGGCCAGTGAAGGCGATGCCGGCCTGGCCGAGCGCGCCTCCCGGATCGCCATGCTGGCCAACGATGACAAGCGCGCGGCCCGCGCGCTGGCCCTGTGGGAGCAGCGAGCGCCGCGCTCACTGGCCATGCGCAGCAGCACCGCCGCGCTGGACATGCGCCAGAACAAGGTGAAGGCCGCCCGCACCGAACTGCAGGCGCTGCTCAAGGACCCGGATCCCACCGCCTGGAAGTTTGCGATCGGCGCCCTGATCAGCGGCGGCAGCGATCCCAAGGTTCCGGCCCAGGTGCTGGGCGAGCTGGTGGATGCCAATGCCATCCCCGACCGCCTGGAGGTCTGGCAGGAGTTCGGTCGCCTGGCCATGCGCATGGAGCAGCCCGAGCTGGCCCGGCGCATGGTGGATGAGGTGGTCAAGCGCTTCCCGGATGAGCCGCGCGTGGCCCTGCTGCACGCCAGTCAGCTCACCCAGGCCGGCAAGTCCGATGAGGCGCTGGCCCTGTTGAAGGGCGTGGAGCCCAAGACCACGCAGGACCCCGAGCTGCGCAACGCGGTGGCGATCTCCTACGACCTGATGGGCCAGCCTGCTGCGGCCGAGCGCGTGCTGGCGGTCGGCCCGCAGGATGTGCAGACCTACGGCATGCGCGCCTCGCTGCTGGCCAAGCAGAAGGACGACCCGGGCCTGCTGGCCCTGTATACCGAACTCTCCGGGCAGGCGACCAAGCCGGATCCGGCCCAGCGCCTGCTGCTGGGCAAGATCGCCGAGTACCTCAAGCGCTACGAGGAAGCGGTGAACTGGTATCACAGCGTGCCCGGAGGCCCGGAGCGCGATGAATCGCGCCTGCGCGCGGCCAATGCGCAGAACGAACTGGGCCGCACCGACAAGGCGCTGGCCGAAGTGCACGCCATCCAGTCCGATGCCACCGTCGATGACGATGCCCGCCGCGATGCCTACCTGCTCGAGGCCGAGCTGCGCCAGCGCGGCAACGACGATGCCGGTGAGCTGGACGCGCTGGCCCGTGGCCTGGCCGCGTATCCGGACGAAAACGCGCTGCTGTATGCCCGCGCGCTGGCCTGGGAGCGTCGCGACGACATCCCGCGCGCCGAGGCCGACCTGCGCAAGGTGCTGGTCACCGATCCGGAGAACATCGCCGCGCTCAACGCGCTCGGCTATACCCTGGCCGACCGCACGCAGCGTTATCAGGAAGCCTTGGAACTGATCGACCGCGCGCGCGTGGCCGAGCCGGACAACGCCGCCATCGTCGACAGTTACGGCTGGGTGCTGTATCGCCTGGGCCGCAACGAAGAAGCACTGGTGCAGCTGCGCCGCGCCTGGACCCTGGCCAAGGATGCGGAGATCGCCGCGCATGTGGGCGAGGTGCTGTGGGTGTTGAACAAGAAGGACGAGGCGCGCCACTTCTTTGAAGAGGCTCGCAAGCTGGACCCGGACAACCGCGCCCTGCAGCGCGTGATCGAGAAATACGGCGTATGAATCTGCTGTCCCTGAAGGCCGCGTTCGCCGCGGCCGTGGCGTTGTCGCTCTCCGCCTGCGTGTCGCTGGATGAGCGCAAGGCGCCGTCCGCCCCGACCGTGGTCGCCGCGGTATCGGCCGCTGCGCAACAGGCCGAGGCCGAGCGCATCGCGGCCGTGCGGGCGCAGCCGGCCTGGTCGTTCCAGGGGCGGGTGGCGATCAGCAAAGGCCGCAATGGCGGCAGCGGCCGCATCGACTGGCAGCAGCAGGCGGCCGGCTATGTGGTCGAGCTCAGCGCGCCGGTCACCCGGCAGAGCTGGAAGCTGACCGGCGACAGCCATCACGAGGGCGGCCGCCTGGAAGGTCTGGAAGGCGGCACGCGCGAAGGCGAGGATGCCCAGCAGGTCCTGCTGGAGGCCACCGGCTGGGACATCCCGGTCAACCAGCTGCCGGATTGGGTGCGCGGTCTGGTCGCCGATGCTGCCCCGGCCGAGTTGGTCGAGCGCGACGGCGAAGGCCGCCCGCGTCGCGTGCAGCAGCTGGGCTGGGAGATCCAGTACCTGGATTGGTACCCGGCCGAAGCCGGTCGCCCGGTGCTGCCGCGCCGGATCGAAGCGGTCAAAGGCGACGCGAAGGTGCGCCTGGTGGTCGACAGCTGGGTACTGGCCACGCCATGAGCAGGTTGGATGGAGTCGACGGCGGGTCGACCTGGCCGGCCCCGGCCAAGCTGAATCTGTTCCTCCACATCACCGGCCGGCGCCCGGACGGTTATCACCAGCTGCAGACCGTGTTCCGGCTGCTCGATTGGGGTGATCGGATCCATCTGCGTGTCCGCGACGACGGCCGGATCCGCCGTGAGGGCACCTCCGTGGCTGGCGTTGCCGAGGCCGACGATCTGGCGATCCGCGCCGCGCACCTGTTGAAGGCTGCGGCGAACATCGGCCAAGGTGCCGATATCGGCGTCGAAAAGTGCGTGCCGGCGGGCGGTGGCTTCGGCGGCGGGTCCTCCGATGCCGCCACCGTCCTGGTCGCGCTGAACCGCCTGTGGGGCGCCGGTCTGGAGGTCGATGCGCTGGCCGCGCTGGGTCTGCAGCTGGGCGCGGATGTGCCGGTCTTCGTGCGCGGGCACAACGCCTGGGCCGAGGGCGTGGGCGAACTGCTGACCCCGATCGCACTGCCGCCGGCCTGGTTTGTGCTGGTCCATCCCGGCGTTCACGTGCCGACTCCCGCACTTTTCGCATCACCGGATTTGACGCGGGATGCCCCAGTGGCGAAAATAGCGGACTTCGCTTCCGGGTCTTTGCTCGGGAATGCGTTCGAGCCGGTCCTGCGCCGCCGCGAACCTGCCGTAGAGGCAGCGCTCGCAGCGTTGAGCAGTATCGGCCGGGCACGACTCACCGGGTCGGGAAGCGGTTGTTTCGTCGAGTTCGCCACGCGCGCTGCTGCAGAGCAGGGCCTGGCGCAATTGCCGAAGGAACTGCGGGCATGGGTGGCTGCGGGCGTGGAGCGCTCGCCACTGCTTGATGTACTCGAGCGTTACTGATTTTGATGCAGGGGCGTCGCCAAGAGGCCCAAGGCACCAGGTTTTGATCCTGGCATTCGGAGGTTCGAATCCTCCCGCCCCTGCCACTAGCGGATATCTGCCGCGACTCCATGCGCATGTCTGCGCGGGCGCGGTGCATACGCCGCGGTGTTGTCACCGCAGACACCTCCGGGTGCCGGCGGCCCAGTTCTCCGCCAATCGCTCCCGCCCGAGACCGTCATGATGCAAGAACACCCCAACCTGCTGGTATTTTCCGGCAACGCCAACAAGCGCCTTGCGCAGAGCATCTGCAAGGAACTGGGGGTGCGGCCTGGCAAGGCATTGGTGTCGCGCTTCTCCGATGGTGAAGTGCAGGTCGAGATCGAGGAAAACGTCCGTAAGCAGGACGTGTTCGTGATCCAGCCGACCTGTGCACCCAGCGCAGAGAACCTGATGGAACTGCTGGTCCTGATCGATGCGCTCAAGCGCGCTTCGGTCAACAGTGTCACCGCCGTGGTGCCGTATTTCGGCTACTCGCGCCAGGATCGCCGCATGCGTTCCTCGCGCGTGCCGATCACCGCCAAGGTCGCCGCAAAGATGTTCAGCGCTGTCGGGGCTGACCGGGTACTGACGGTGGATCTGCATGCCGATCAGATCCAGGGCTTCTTCGACATGCCGGTGGACAACGTATACGCCTCGCCGCTGCTGCTCGCCGATATCTGGCGCGCCTACGGCACGGAAAACCTGATCGTGGTGTCCCCGGACGTGGGTGGTGTGGTGCGCGCGCGCGCCGTCGCCAAGCGCCTGGACGATGCCGATCTGGCGATCATCGACAAGCGCCGCCCGCGCGCCAACGTCTCCACCGTGATGAACATCATCGGTGACGTCGAAGGCAAGACCTGCGTGATGGTCGATGACATCGTCGATACCGCCGGCACCCTGTGTGCGGCCGCTGCAGCCCTGAAGGCGCGTGGCGCCCTCAAGGTCGCCGCGTACTGCACCCACGCCGTGCTCTCGGGCCCGGCGGTGGACAACATCAACAACTCCCAGCTCGATGAGCTGGTGGTGACCGACACCATCCCGCTGCGTGAAGAGGCGCGGGTGTGCAGCAAGATCCGCCAGCTCAGCGTGGCGGAAATGCTGGCCGAGACGATGCGCCGCATCGCCTTCGGTGAGTCGGTCAGCTCGCTGTACGTGGATTGATTTTTCCGCCCACCGGCAACGGTGGGTGGTTTCCCGGGGAGATCTGGTCGCGGATCTCCCCTCATCGCCTCGCCATCATGGCGCGGCAAACAACGAAGGTAGTAAATCAGCATGGCCAAGAATCATGAAATCAAGGTCGTCCAGCGCGAACTGCAAGGCAAGGGTGCGAGCCGCCGCCTGCGTGGCGCTGGCCAGATCCCGGCGATCATCTACGGCGGCGACGTCGAGCCGAGCGTCATCCAGCTCAACCACAACGAAATCTGGCTGGCCCAGCAGAACGAGTGGTTCTACTCGTCCATCCTGGACCTGAACCTGGACGGCAAGGTCACCAAGGTGCTGCTGCGTGACATGCAGCGCCACCCGTTCAAGCAGCTGATCCTGCATCTGGATTTCCTGCGCGTGAACGAGAACGAAGCGCTGACCGCCAACGTCCCGCTGCACTTCATCAACGAAGACACCTCGCCGGCTGGCAAGGCTGCCGACGTCGTGGTCACCCACGAACTGAAGGAAGTCAGCATCACCTGCCTGCCGAAGGACCTGCCGGAATCGATCGACGTCGACCTGGCCGACCTGAAGGCTGGTGACGTGATCTACCTGTCGGACATCAAGCTGCCGAAGGGCGTCGAGATCCCGGCGCTGGCCCAGGGCAAGGACCATGACGATGCGATCGTCACCGCCAAGCTCGGCAAGGAAGAAGCTGCCGACGAAGCGCCGGCTGCAGAGTAAGTGATTGCGGCGCCTGTCCTTCGGGGCAGGCGCCGTTTCTGTATGTACCGGCACAGGGCGGGTACCGACGAAGAAGAGTAATGACAGGATTGCGATTGATCGTTGGTCTGGGCAACCCCGGACCCGAGCACGCCCAGACCCGGCACAATGCCGGGTTTCGTTTCATTGACGCCTTGGTTGAACAGGCCGGCGCGCGCTGGAGCGTGGACAGCAAGTTGTTCGGCGAGACCGCCAAGGTCGATATCGCCGGCCAGCCGGTATGGCTGCTCAAGCCCGCCACCTTCATGAACCTCAGTGGCAAATCGGTCACCGCGGCGCAGCGCTTCTGGAAGATCGAACCGGAAGAAACGCTGCTGGCGCATGACGAGCTGGACCTGCCGCCCGGCGTGGCACGGCTCAAGTTCGACGGTGGCCACGGCGGCCAGAACGGCCTGCGCGACACCATCCGTCTGCTCGGCCATGGCAGATTCCACCGCCTGCGCATCGGCATCGGCCATCCCGGCCACAAGGACCGCGTGGTCCCGTGGGTGCTGGGGCGTGCCAGCAAAGACGATGATGTGCTGATCGGTCATGCCGTCAACGATGCGATCGACGTCCTGCCGCTGGCAGTGAAGGGCGATTTCAGCGAAGCGATGAAGCGGCTGCACACCCCGAAATAACGTAACCGGTGACTGACGTTACCGGTAGGTACCGACCGTTGGTCGCTACGGAAAATGATTGGAAAAGCAGCGCCGAACGTCGCTGTTTCCCCAATCACTTTCACCCCAGAGGTTGTCAAAGATGGGTATCAAATGCGGCATCGTCGGTCTGCCCAACGTCGGCAAATCGACCCTGTTCAATGCGCTGACCAAGGCGGGCATCGCGGCGGCCAACTTCCCGTTCTGCACGATTGAACCGAACGTCGGCATCGTGCCGGTGCCGGATCCGCGCCTGAACGAGCTGGCGGCCATCATCAACCCGCAGAAGGTCATCCCGACCGCCGTGGAGTTCGTGGACATCGCCGGCCTCGTCGCCGGCGCGGCCAGTGGTGAAGGCCTGGGCAACAAGTTCCTGGCCCACATCCGCGAAGTGGATGCGATCACCCACGTGGTGCGCTGCTTTGAGAATGCCGACGTCATCCACGTCAACAACAAGGTCGACCCGCTCTCGGATATCGACACCATCGATACCGAACTGGCCCTGGCCGATCTGGACAGCGTCGAGAAGGCGCTGAACCGCGCCGAGCGCGCTGCCAAGGGGGGCGACAAGGAAGCCGCAGCCCGCAAGCCGGTGCTGGCCAAGCTGCAGGCCGCGCTGGCCGACGGCAAGGCGGGTCGCACCGCCGGCCTGGACGAGGAAGAGAAGGCGCTGGTCCGTGACCTGTTCCTGCTGACCCTCAAGCCGGTGATGTACATCGCCAACGTGCTGGAAGACGGTTTCGAGAACAACCCGCATCTGGATGCCGTGCGCGCCCGTGCCGCCGAAGAGGGCGCGCAGGTGGTGCCGGTCTCGGCTGCGATCGAAGAAGAGCTGTCCCAGCTCGACGACGAAGACCGCGACACCTTCCTGGCCGACCTGGGCCTGTCCGAGCCGGGCTTGAACCGCGTGATCTACGCCGCGTACCAGCTGCTGGGCCTGCAGACCTATTTCACCGCTGGCGTGAAGGAAGTCCGCGCCTGGACCGTGCGCAAGGGCGCCACCGCCCCGCAGGCCGCGGCCGTCATCCACACCGACTTCGAGAAGGGCTTCATCCGCGCCGAAACCATCGCGTATGACGACTTCATCAAGTACAAGGGCGAGGCCGGTGCCAAGGAAGCGGGTCGTCTGCGCCTGGAAGGCAAGGAATACCGTGTCCAGGAAGGCGACATCCTGCACTTCCGCTTCAACGTCTGATTCCATCGCACGTTGAGGTCCGCAACGCCCCGCCTTGAGCGGGGCGTTTGCGTTCGGGGGAAGCGCCTTCCACGCCATGAACAGGCTGGATAAAAAATGACCAGCCATCGAAATGCTTGCCTGGTATGCCTCCGCCTGACTTGTCCACAACAAACCCCCACGCCTCTCCACGCACCATGTGGAAAACCCGCGCGCGGTAGTGCCGGCCGCTGGCCGGCAACCCATCTGACCCGCCCGCAAGCGAGATGGACAATTTCTGACCACCACTGAAAACCGTTGCAGTGCATCGCTCACACAGGGTTGTCCACAGCAAACCCCCATCGCTTTCCACGGAGTGTGTGGAAAACCGCGATGGGTATCTGGATAAAAATTCACCATGCACCGCAAAGCCTTCTGGCAAACGGCTCGCCGCCGCTTATCCACATGATTTGCATGTGTCGTTCCACATGGCGTGTGGAAAAAGTGGGTGTTCATTCCTCCACGCTGTCCCCATGACCTTGTGACAACGTGGAACCGTCTCGCCTGAGCACGTCAACCGCACTGCACAAGTGCCACGTCGCCTTCCACACCCGCTGCGCACAACCGATACTGTGGCCCCGACACGGACGCCGCTCCATGACCGATCTACCCCGCGAATCTGCACGCAGCGTGCTCTCCCAGTTCCTGCTGGTTACCGCCGTTCTGGTCTGCAGCGCCATCGCGGTGCTGGCGGTGCTGCTCGCCTTCGCCGTGCAGCCGGATGCGCACAGATACGCTTACATAGCCATCCTGATCGATCAGCGACCCATGGCCGACGCCACGTTGCGTTTTCTCCATGAGCGATTGACCTCCGGCACCCAGGTGATCACCGCGATCGCGCTCCTGCTGGCCGGCGCGTCGTGGTGGTTGGCCAGTGTCGCCAAGGCCGCGTGTCTGCGCTACAACAGTCGCCCGCTACCGCCTGCCATCCCGGCTGTTCCGGCGCGCACGCGCCTGCTTGCCTGGTGCATCCGGCTGGGGCTGGCCACCGCCGCTGTGCCGTTGCTTTACAGCACCTGGGTGCTGGGGCTGGAGATCATCGTCCTGCTGCTCAGTCCGGATCCTTATTCCGCGGATGAGCGGACGCACAGCGCCTTGCAGGTGCTGTACTGGACACTGAGCGCGAATGGGACGCTGCCGATCACCGCGGCCTGCGTGTTGACGCTGGCGGGTTTGGTGACCGCCTATTGGCTGACGAACCGACTGCTGCTTCCATCGCCCGCCACGCCGGATGTCGCGTAGCGTCCTGCGCCTGGAGGCGCGGCCGGGCCGCATCGCCGGGACAGAACTCCCCAGCGGCCCCCAAACGGTGCGCTGCCCGCTTCCGGTCACATGACCGGAAGCGGGCAAGCCGTTACCAGTTCAAGGAAACACCCAGCTGTGCGCTGGTATCGCGATAGCCCTGGCTGCCGGTCTGGTGGCTGATCTGGCCCCAACCACGCCAGCCCCCGGACAGGTTGACCTGCACGCCGGCCTTGGCCTCGTACAGGTCGTCAGGCAGATCACGACGGATCGCTTCGCCGTCCACCGCGATCGCCGACGCATTGCCGCCCGACCACCAGTTCACCGCGACGAAGGGATGTACTTGACCCTGCTTCCGGGTCAGCGCGCGGGTATACAGGCGCGCGCCGAGCCGGGTGCTGGTGCCACCCACGCGGCGGCTTTCCACGACCGTGCCATTGTTCTCGACGACCTCATCGGCGTTGTAGTGGTTGTGGATCACCTGCAGCTGCGGTTCCAGATATACACCCCGCTGCCCATTGCTGTGCAATGGCAGGGTATAGCCGCCTTCCACAGAGCCACTCCAGCTGCGTGAGCGGTACCGTTGCTCGGCCAGGCCCTGGCCCTGCACGCGGTTGCGGAAATGGGCGTACTGCAACCAGCTGTCCACATACGCACCGGGAAGGATGCCGGCCTCCTGCAGCCAAGTGCCGTAGAGGCCCAGGCTGGTACCGGACACTACGCCGCGCGCGGTGTAGCCGGTCACCCGCGAGGTGGCGTCATTGGTGGCGCGGCCATGTCCACCCATCAACCCAACCTGCAGCTGGCCACCCGCGGTTTCGGCAAGAGCATGTCCAACGCCCATCATCACGCTGTCCACGCGGCTGTCCACGCGCACCTGCTCCCCCGCAGCGTGGCGATCCATGGTGCTGCTGCGCACGTTTGCCCAGGCGAGCGCGCCGGGGGAGTCGTCGGATGGGACGCGCATGGGATCACCCGCACGATCATGCAGACTGTGCTGGAACATGCGCAGCGCGGTGGATTGGTTGGCGAGATAGACGGCGGGCTCCGGACGTTCCACCTTCAGTGCAGGTGGTGTCCCCGGGTCAACCGGATCAGGGCGTGCTGGATCCACGGGATCCACTGGTGCAAGGGGATTCGCCGGATCAACCGGATCAACCGGATCAACCGGATCGACCGGATCAACCGGATCGACCGGATCGACCGGATCAACCGGATCAACCGGATCAACGGGCGGTACATACACCGAGCGCAGGTACCAATTGCCGTCATCCGGATCGGCCACGCCCCCCTTGTACAGGAAGTAGTCGTACGCACCTGCAACCGCGCGGCCCTGCAGGGTGAACTGCGCCTCCGACTGGCCGGCCACGCTGATCAGGCGGATGCCTTCGCTGGTCAGTGCACCTGCACCGCCTGCGTTGTCGACCCTCACGTTGGCGGTGCCGCTGCTGTTGCCCTGGATCACCAGCGCATCGCCACGGGAGTTGTCATCGCCAAGCTGGCGGTTCATCACCCAGGTGCCGCCGTTGCCGAGGTAGTCGCCAGTGATGGTCAGCGTCTTGAAGTCGTCCTGCGTGGGCGCGACGAACGCGATGGTACCGGCATGCTGCAGCGTGCCCACGGTGGAGTCGCCACGCAGGTTCCAGCGGCTGCTGTCATCCAGTGACAGCGAGGCCACGTGGAAGCCGCTGTCGCTGCGCAGTGCGCCGCTAAGCACGCTGCCGTTGCCCAGGGCCATCCGTACGTTGGCGGTGGCGCTGTCCACGACCACATCGCCGGTCAGGCGGCTGTTGTCAGCGGTGAACAGGATGTCGGAGGTCGCCACCGAGCTGCCATCGGTGAACACGGTGTCGCTGACACGCAGCAGGCGGCCGCCTTCCACCGCACCGGCCTGGCGCGCGATCACATCCGTATTGGTGAGGGTGAGATCCTGATTGCTGCCCTGCAGCCACAACGCCGGTCCGTCCTCAGTCTGCAGCTGGCTGTTGTTGAATGCCAGCCGGTTCCAGTACGGACCGAACACCGTGATGTAGGAGCGGTAGACACCGGAACCGGCTCCCTGCGCATGGACCGCGACGTTGTCTGCGGTGAGTACCGCAGTATTCATCTGCACGATGCCGAACGACGCATCGCCCAGCACGTTGATGTGGCCGCCGTCCATTTGAACGTCTGCGGTACTGCCGCCCAGGAACACACCGCCACCGCCATTGCCGTAGGTGGTGATATCCAGTCCATTGGCGCGGATACGGGAGTACGGCGTTGGTGGGTTGCTGCCCGACGCGCGGAGTCCGTACACACCGTCGCCATGGGTGTCGATGCTGCCGCCGTTGATCGTTGCAGTGCCGCCCCAGACATCGATGCCATGGCCATAGCCATTGGTGCCGTACGTGCTGATCACGGTATCGGTCAGATCTGCCAGCGACGCCGAGCTGGACAACCACAGTCCGGATTGCCCGTCACGCACAGTGAAATGCGCCCCGTTGGCGGTCAGCCGGCCCCAGTCGTTGATGTTGACGCCGTAACCACCGGTCGTCTCGAAACGGCCCCCGGTCACGTCGGCAGTTGCGTACAGCCGATTGGTCTTGTTGCCCAGTAGACGGATACTGCCACCCGTCGTGGTGGCGCTGCCCCCGCTCATGCGCAGCAGGCCGCCGCTGCTGATATCGAAGTAGCCGTTGGTGACATCGACATCGGTCAGCGACAGCACGCTGCCAGTATCACTGGAGGAGAGGCGCCCGCTGAAGCCGTTGTTGCCTGGCGCAAAGGTCAGCTGCAGTGATTCCATCGACAACAGCGCGCCGGATGCCGCCTGCACGGCACTGTTGGCGCCGCTGTCGATACCCGTGCCGACAACATGCAGTTCACTGCCACTCCCGGTGGCGTAAAGCGCATGGCCAGCACTGCTCACGTGGCCGCCGGTCAGCCAGACTTTGCCGCCGCCGGTGGCATTGACCGTGCCGTAGCCCGAGCCGTTGCGGTAGGCATCGATGACCAGGTTGTCGGCGCGGATGACGCTGCCGGCACCGCTGGCGTTGAGCGCATAGCCAACGCTGGCGCTGCCATCGCCCAACTGCAGGTGCCCGCCGTTGATCACTGCACTGCCGCCGGACATGGCGCCGATGCCGCTGCCATTGGCGGTCACGCGTAGGTCCAGGTCGGTACTGGTCAGCGCGGCATCCTGGCCCTGCACCGTGACGGCATAGCTGCTGCCGGCGTGGATTACGCTGTCACCACGGGCCAGATCGAACGCGTCGCCGGCATTGACCGTGATCGGGGTGGTGTACTCCACCGCAGCGGCGGGCAGCGCCGCCAGCAGCGCGACGCACAGCGCCAGCCGTGTCGGCAGGCCACCGCCACGCGTGGCGGTCACGCCTGAGTGCGTGCCGCGCCGCTGGGCAAATTCGGACGCAACCACGCAGCGTCCACTCACGGGATCCCGTACCAATCGGTAGATTCTGTTCATCCTGCCTATCTCGTTGCAAGGCAGCCGCCCGGCGTGCACCCGGTGCGTCTGCAGGCCATGACGATCGCCACGTTGGCGATCACCTTCGGGGCATCACCGGAGATGGCCGGCAACGCTGCATGGCGACAAGGCGCGGGGGAGGAGGGCAAGATGGCGATGCCATCGCCACGACACGCAAGTGCGTGTCTCAGGGGCGTCCTTGAAGCCGTACCGGCGAAGGCGCAGGGCACTGCCGTGATCAGGCACGACCGTTGCGCCACCGGTATGCACAGGCTAGGCAGTGGGTGCCGCTGCTGACATCAGGCGATCCTTAAACTGCTTCAGGCAGGCGCTGGGATTGGGCCGCCAGTCAGTTGCCGCATGTCTGCGCGGGCGGTGCCCCCGGCCGTCACCGGCCTTCGCGGCTCAGTTGAACAGGTCCGAGGCCAGGCAGAAGGTGATCAGCTCCTGGTCGGTCTTGGCGCCCAGCTTGCGCATCGCGCTGACCTTCTGGGTGCTGACGGTTTTGCTGCTGCGATTCAGGCGCCTTGCGATGTCGCCCACACTCTGGCCGTTGGCAAACAACCGGATGACTTCGAACTCGCGCGGCGACAGCAATGACGCCGACGATGCATCGCCTGTCGCGGGCAGAGCGTCCTCGCGAGGCAGGTCCGGCGAGCGGTAGATGCGCTGCGCCAGCAATGAGGCGAGGGCGACGTTGAGTTCCTTGAGATCGCCGCTTTTACGTACCACGCCACTCGCACCGGCCCGGTACATCTCGGCGATGATCGACGGATTGGAGACCATGGTCAGGATCAGGATGCGCGTGTCTGGAAAGTTGCGGTCGAGATACGAGATCAACTTGATGCCATCGCCCAGCGTGTCATCGCCTGGCATGTTGTAATCGGAAATCACGATGTCCGGACCGAGCGTCTGCATCAGCTCGACCAGCGCGGTGGGGTTCTGCGCTTGACCCACCACCTGCAGGCGCGGGTCCCGTTCGATCACATCGCGGATACCCGCCAGAACGATCGGGTGGTCATCGGCAATGACGATCTTGGTCTGCATGCGTGTTCTCGGCACCGGTAGTAGCAATCAAGGGACATCCAGGGTTCCCGGCGGCGAGCCTTCCAGTCGCACCAATGCGTGTTCCAGGCGCGCCAGGAACGCACCGCACGCGTCCACCGCGGCACCTGCGGCACCTGCGGCGAGTCTATCTTCGATCGCCTCGGCAGCGTCGACCAACGGCTGTGCCGACACCATAACCAATGCGCCCCGGATGCGATGCAGCATCTGTCCCGCCGCGACGGCGTCACGAGCCTGTATCGCGTGGGACAGCTCACGCAGGTCGCTGCGCATGGTGGTCAGAAAGAGTGCACGCAGATGGCCGGGGACGAGGATGGTATCGCCCGGCATATCGTGACCTGGTGAAGCATCGGCCGTGATCGGGGGCTCCCGCTCAACCACGCCGCTCAATTGGCGATACAGCGCCTGGAGCGAAATCGGCTTCACCAGGCAGCTGTCCATGCCTGCGCTGCGGCAGCGCTCACGCTCTTCGGGCGCCGCGTTGGCGGTCGCACCGATGATCGGGACACGCACGCCCTTGGCACGCAGCTGGCGGGTGAGGGCGTACCCGTCGATATGCGGCATGTTCACATCGGTCAGCACGGCGTCGAACCGGCGCTGCGTCCAGTAACCCAAGGCTTCGTCGCCATCGCTTGCGACCACGGCGTAGCAGCCGAGCTGTTCCAGCTGCTCGCGCAGGATCATCTGGTTGATGGGATTGTCCTCGGCGACCAGCACGTGCAGTCCCAGACGGCGGAACTGCGGTGCGGGCGCCGGTACGCAAAGCGGTGCGTCATCACCGCCAGCCATCAGCAGCGCATCCACGATCGCATCCAGGTTGTGCAACGCCACGTCCCATCGTCCGTCGATCAGCTCGGGGTGGTCGCCGCCATCTGTCCTGGCCACGACGTGGGGTCCGGGCCAGTCCGGAACGGGCTCGTCCAGAACAGCGTCGAGCATGGCGGTCTCCGGGTTGAAATTCTGTGCCGATTCGCGGTGATAAACCTGCGCCGCAGCGCCACGCTGGCGCAGGCGCTCACACAGGTTCTCGGCCAGTTCGCGCACTGAGGAGCGCACGTAAACCGCAGGATGCTGCGCAAACGTGGGGCGGATCTCCGGCAGCTCGGGGCTCTCTGCCAGCGCCAGGTCGAAGCTGAAGCTGCTGCCCAGCCCGCTGTCGCTGACCACCCGCAGTTCGCTGTCCATCAGCTCCAGCAGATGGGCGCTGATCGCCAGTCCCAGGCCGGTTCCCCGCATCGCATCGGTGGCCGGGTTGGCCTGGTAGAACGGTTCAAAGAGGCGGAGCTGGTGTTCCTGCTGGATGCCGATCCCCGTGTCGGCCACCTGCCATCCCAGCTGCGGCAGCTCGCCCGGCTCGCTGAGTCCACGCAGACGTACCACGATGCGACCCACATCGGTGAACTTGATCGCGTTGCTGATCAGGTTGTTGAGCACCTGCCGGATCCGCGCGGCATCGCCGATGACCAGCGCGGCGACATTGCTGTCGATGCAGGCATACAGCTGCAGCCGCTTGCGCGTGGCCGATCCCGCATAGGAGCGCACGACGTCCTCGGTCAGACCGGCAGGGCAGAACGCCACCGGCTCCAGCACCAGCTGGCCGGCCTCTGCCTTGGAGACATCCAGGATGTCGCTGATCAACTGCATCAGGGTCGATGACGATCGCTGGATGGTCCCCACGTATTCCTGCTGGCGGCTGTCCAGTGGCGTCAGACCGAGCAGCTCCAGCGTTCCCAGTACCCCGTACAGCGGCGTGCGTATCTCATGGCTCATGGTGGCCAGGAACAGGCTTTTGGCACGATTGGCCTGGTCGGCCGCCACCCGGGCCTGCTGCAGGACCTGTTCGGCCTCATGCTGAGCGGTGAGATCGATGAACAGGCACAGCATCACCGGTTCGCCCCGGTAGCGAGCGGCCGTGGCGGTGATCAACAGGTGGCGTCCGTCGGGCGTGGTGTACGGTTGCGCGGCCGGCCGCTGCGCATCCGCGTCGGCCAGTGCGTCGTCGCGCCACACCCCGTGCCAGCCGGGTGCATCCTGGTCTTCCCCCAGCCAGCTGCGTACCAGCGCGTTTTCGAGAATCATCTGTCCGTCGCGACGGCGCAGCAGGCACAAGCCGATCGGTGCGGCGTCCAGCACGGTGCGGCTGAACGCTTCGCTTTCCAACAGACGTTCGTGGTTCTCGCGTAGGGGTACCAGTACCGATCGCCGATAGCTGCGCAGCACCAGCACGCCACCGAGGGCCAGCAACAGTGCGGCGACCACACTGCCGATCAGGGGGCCGCGCGGATGGCTCAGCAGGCGCGCCCACCGCACCTGATAGACCGCCTGCCAGCCGTCACTGGTTCGCATGCGGTAGACCACGCCCGTTGGCGTGAAGCTGCGCTCCGCGCCGCGGCCATCGCCGTTCAGGGCAGGGCCGTGCACGGGTCGGCCGTTCGGGTCGATGATGGACAGCTCATCGTAGATCGCCTCGCCGAGAATCTGACGGTGCGCATCGAGGCGCGAAAGGTCCAGAAGGCATGCGATCGCTGGCATCGCCGCCGCGTCCACATCGCCCCATGCGCTGATGTCCTGCGGCGCCTGCGCGATCGAGAGAAGGCGATTGTTGCCGTCGCCCGGGTCGCGCTGGAACCAGCGCACATCACCACGTTGCAAGGACACACTGGCCGCTACCGCGTGGATGTAGTGCAGAAGCGCCTGCGACGATGCCGACGAGGGGCGCACCGGATCGATGTCATCGACCGTCAAGGGCACCAGCAGCCCGGCGGTTCCCTCGCCACTGACCAGCAGGCAGCGCGGTGAGGGGTACAGCGATTCCGCCCAGAACGCCCCATAGAAGCCGGAGAACCGCACACCGAGTGACGCGGCGGACGTCGGCGGCGGCGTGTCGTCGTGCAGGACCGAGAAGGGGATGAACGCGAGCGTCCCGCTATCTGACTGACGCACACGGGACAGCGGCTCGCTGCGCACCGTGCCCGGTGGCCCGCCCGGTGCCGGCGCACGCTCATGGTCGTGGGCACGCCATCGCCGCATGAAGCGTTCCTGTTCCTGCAGCGCACCACTCAGCCGGCGGAAGTGGAAGTCCACCTTGCCCTGTTCTTCGTTCAACAGCTGCAGCGTGGTCGACAGCACCAGCCCTGCCTGCACCGTGGCCAGAACGATGACGCCGATCAGCAGCGCATGCACGCGCAGGGAGCGGCGGGCGAGTCGGCGGATGGGTGCAGCCTCGGGCATGGAAGTCCCCTCTGTGATGGTGGCTCAGGGCGCCGGCCGCAGCGCACTGCCGTCTTGCCCGTTGGATCATGCACCGCGCGCCAAGCATGCGGAGCAGGGTTTGACGACGTGGTGAATGCGGGCGGACACCGCCTCAGCGCGGGGCCAGTGCACCCGGCTGGCCCAGCTCAGTATGCCGGTGCGCCGCCTTTTCCTGGTCCAGCAGCGCGCCGAACGTCTCGGCCGGGATCGCCCGCGAAATCAGGAAGCCCTGGACCTGGTTGCACCCCAGCTTGCGCAGCGTAGCCAGTTCGGCGTCGGTCTCCACGCCTTCAGCGACGATGTTCAGTCCCAATCTGCTGCCCAGCGCGATCACCGTCGCCAGCGCGCTGTGCAACGCGGGGTCCCGCGCGCACCCACGGACCAGGGCACCGTCGATCTTGACCTCGGTGAAGGGGGTGCTGACCAGGTTGTGCACCGTGCTCAAGCCCTGGCCAAAATCATCCTGGGCCAGCCCGAAGCCCTTCATGCGCAGGCGGCACGCGCCGGCGTAGTAGTCGCTGACGTGGTGCGTGGTACTGCTCTCCATCAGCTCAAAACACAGGTCGGCCGGTGTGCCGCCCTGTTGCAGAGTCAGATCCAGCAGTTCGTCCGGCAGGTTGCCTCGCTCCAGAAGGTGAGGCGGCAGATTGATCGATACCGGGATGCGGAATCCCTGCTCGCGCCAGCGTGCCTGGGCCTGGATGCTGGCCTTGAGGATATGGCGCAGCACCGCCGATTCGAGCCCGTGCTGCTCGATCAGAGGCAGGAAGCGGCCAGCCTGCAGCGTGCCATGTTCGGGATGGCGCCAGCGCACCAGCGCCTCGGCGGCCACCACCAGGCCGGAATCCAGCGACTTCTTGGGCTGGAACCACGCGGTGATCTCCCCGTCATCGATCGCCCGGCGCAGGCGTTCGCGGGTTGCTTTGATCGGTACCTCGACCGGCGCGTGCGCGGGGCCTTCTCCACTGCGGGCGTCGTCCAGCCGTGCCAGCAGCTCACGCACGTCGGCCGGCGAGACCGGCTTGGGCAGGATACCGAGCACGGTGATGCCCAGCGACTCGGCCATCAGCCGCGCCGAGGCCATCATCCGCTGCGACACGGAGCTGACCAGCGCCAGCATCGGCCTGTGCTCCTGTGCGGCCAGCGCCTGGATGAACTGGATGCCATCCACGCCTGGCATCATCAGGTCCGTCACCACCAGGTCGTAGCGCTGCCAGTGGCACATCTCTATCGCGTCGGCGGCATCGCCCGAGGTATCCACGGTGACGCCGGGTGCGGCGTTGAACATGTTGGCGAGGAACCCGCGCTGGAAGGCCTGGTCTTCGAGAATCAGTACACGTTGGTGGCTCATGCCGTGGCTCCTGCGGTCAATCCGCCCAGCGCACGGCGGAGGGTGGCGATATCGATCGGCTTCACCAGGTAGTCATCCATGCCCTCGGCCAGGCACCGTTCGCGCTCGTCAGGGGTGGCATTGGCGGTTGCGCCGATCACGGGCATCGCGTAACCCTGCTGGCGCAGGTGCCGTGTCAACGCGTGGCCGCCGAGGCCGGGCATGTTGATGTCGGTCAACACCACATCGAAGGGCTGGGCGCGGCAGCAGGCCAGTGCCTCATGACCATCGGAGGCGGTCGCCACGTGGCAGCCCAGCGTCTCCAGCTGCTCCTTGAGGATCAGCCGGTTGATCGGATTGTCCTCGGCAACCAGCACCCTCAGTCCGAGCGGGGCAGACACGATCGGTGTCGACGTGGCGACCGTCACCTGGTTTCCCTGTTGCAGGCGGAACACGGCATCGGCGATGGCACGGATGCTGAGCAGGGTGACCGTCAGCTGGTCCGGGCGCATCGGATCCTCGCAGGCCGGGTCGCCGCCGTCGGCGGTTGCGACCACGCGCGGGCCCGGCCACTCGACCGGAATGGCATCGCGCGGATCACTGTCAAGCAGGATCGCGCCCGGTTCGATCGGACCCGTTGCGTCCTCGCTGTAGCGTCGTGCCGTGGCGCCCCAGCGCTGCAGCCATTGACAGGCGCTATCGGTGAGCTCGGTGATGGCGCAGCGCACGTACACCGGGGGGTGCGGCAGCAGCGCTGGGCCGTCATCCACGGCGGCGGCGTTGATCGGGGTGCCCTCCTGTACGCCCAGCGGCAGGATCACGGTGAAGCTGCTCCCCAGTCCGGGCTCGCTCACCAGGCGCATTTCACCGTTCATCAGGCGCACCAGGTGGTCGCTGATCGACAGCCCCAGTCCGGTGCCATCGTTGCGACCCTGGGCACCTGCCTGGCGGAACGGCTCGAACAGCCGGGGATGATCGGCGGCCGCGATACCGATCCCGGTGTCGGTGACCTGCCAGCCCATGGTGGCGGTGCCGCCTTCGCAGGCGAGCAGCCTGACCCGCAATACGATGCGTCCGCTGTCGGTGAACTTGATCGCATTGCTGAGCAGGTTTCCCAGTACCTGGCGGATCCGGTCGGCATCCCCGGTCACCTGCGCCGGCAGCCGCGGATCGGTGCAGACCACGATCTGCAGCTGCTTGCGCGCCGCGGCGGCGGCATAGGCACGCAGCGTGGTTTCGGCCAGTTCCAGTGGCGAGAACGCCACGGTGGCCAGGGTCAGCTGGCCCGATTCGATCTTGGATACATCCAGGATGTCGCTGATCAGCTGTAACAGTACCGATGATGACTGCTGGATGGTCTTGAGGTACTGCGCCTGGCGTGAATCCAACGGCGTGTTGCCCAGCAGTTCCAGCGTGCCGAGGACCCCGTACAGCGGTGTGCGGATCTCATGGCTCATGGTGGCGACGAAGGCGCTCTTGGCCTGGCTGGCTTCATCGGCGGCCTGCTTGGCGGCGGACAGTGCAGCCTGGATCTGGCGATGCCGCGTGATGTCGTTGAACACGCACAGCAGTACGTCATCACCGTGGTACCGCGTGGCCGCGGACAGTACCTGCAGCTGCCGTCCATCCCGGGTCGTGAAGTCGACTCCGCGCCGGTGCGAACGACAGGGGGCAGGGCCGCTTGCGCAGCGCCAGGCGCCGGTCCAATCGCCCGTGCGGGTATCGCTCCCGAGCCAGTCGCGGGCCAACTGGTTCTCCAGCATCACCTGGGCGTCGTGGCAGCGCAGCACGCACATGCCGACCGGCGCCATTTCGATCACGGTGCTGCCGAAGTCGAAGCTGTCCCTCAGCTGCAGGTGCTGCTGATGGGCCGGCTGGATCAGCTGGCGGTCGATGCGTCGGATGAGCACACGCAGCGCGCATACAGCGGCCAGGCACAGCAGCAGCGACACTGCGGCGTGTCCGGCCAGGTCGCGCAGCAGCAGGGTGGAGGGAACGTGGTAGACAAGCCGCCAGCCATCCTGGCCGATGCTCTTGATCAGTGCCAGCCCCTGCGGCAGCCCACGCGCCCAGACGAAGGCGAACGCATCGTCGCGCTGGCCGTACAGCCAGGTCGCGGGTGGACCGGTGTCCGCTCGGCTGGAGAGTACTGGCTTGCTACGGCCGTCGAGCAGGAGGAAATCCTCGATGCCTTGTCCATTGACCATGCTTGCCACAGCGCCTGGCGCTAGCGCCAGCACCAGCCAGTTCGTGGGATCGGGCGCTTCGTCGGCGGCCCGAAACAGGTAGAGGGTGCCCCCTGGCCGGTCGGAACTCAGCCAGTACACGCTTGTGCCAGGCGCCGCACGGAGGGCATGTGCGCGTAGAAGGGAAGCCGTCAGCTCGACCGGCGGGGGCGTTGCCGGGGTCCGCTGGCCGTGCAGCCACTGACGCGGCGCGTCCGGATCGGCGCTGACGTGGATGAGCTGTGCGCTGAACTCGGCCAGCGTCCGCTCGGCGCGTGAGGACAGCAGCAGAGTGAGCTGGCGGCCATCACGACCCGTTCCCAGCGGCAGGCGCTGGACCTCGCTGTCGTCCCGGCTGGCGGGACGGGGCAGTGCGGAGGCTGGGATCGACGGCGAGGACTCCACCACCGAATCCACGAGATAGTTCAACAGCGCCTCGCGATGATCGAAGTACAGCTGGGCGCGGTAGGCGGCGGCATTCATGTCGCGGCGATGCACCGAGACATCATCGCTCAGCTGCGCCAGCAGGTAGAACCCCGCGGTGCCGATCAGGCAGAACAGCACGCAGAGCGACAGCCAGCGCAGCAATACGTTGGCCGCCACCACCGGGGCGTCAAGGGAGGAGCGTCGGGGCAGAAGACGGTGCATGCGCGCATGCTAGGAAGCGAAGGCGGGCAGGCCCATCAGTCGATCCCTAAAACCGTGCGCCGAGGCGCGAGCGCATGGCTGCGGTTCAGCGGGGTGAAAACCAACGGGCCCGCACAATGGCGGGCCCGTCAGCGATGCGATGGTGGCGGCGGATTAAAGTGCCGTACCGCCAAACTTGTGGGTGTACTGCAGGTTGATCGTCCGGCCCACGGTGTCGAACCAGGACACGTCGTAATACGGATACGGCGTATACGTCGCATCCTTCGGCGGCAGCTTGTTGGCGATGTTGACCACCGACAGCGACAGGCGCGAATGATCATCGAAGCGGTACTGCAACGACACGTTGTACCGGTACGTCGCGCCGATCCACGGGCTGTCGCCGCTGTCCGGATCGAAACTCTGGTCGTAGCTGTCGTAGGTGGGCAGTTTGCCCAGGCGCGAGCCGTACAGCGTGGCCGACCACGCCGCGTTTTCCCAGGTCACGCTCGCACTGGTCTTGGTGCGCGGAATGTCGAAACCGCTGTTGATGGCGAACTGGTCCTCGACCACATCGCCGTCAAACTGCTGGAAATCGTGCGTCTTCACCCAGGTGTGGTTGCCGCTGAGGATGAAGTCACCGATCCCGGTGCTCAGGCGGTAGCGCAGGCCCACATCGATGCCGCGGGTCGTTTCGCGCGCGATGTTGATCGGGCTCACGTGCACGCCATACAGGCGGCCATCACTGGTGCGGGTAACCCGGCTGATCGCATCCACGCAGGTCGGCGACGCCGCGTCCGCGTCGCCCAGGCGGCAGGCCGCCTCGTCGCGCAGGATGGTGCTCACATCCATGTCCTGCACTTGGTCGCGCATGTCGATATCGAACCAGTCCACCGACAGATCCAGACCCGCTGCCGGCGACCACACAAAACCAGCACTCCACGAGGTACTGGTTTCCGGGTCCAGCTGGCGGTTGCCTTCGCGCGTGCGGATCAGGTTCTCTTCGTAATCCGAGCAGTCATCGCCGCCGTCCACCGCGCAGGCGTAATAGTCGTTGGCACTGGTTTCATCGTTGCCCGGGCCGGCATACACGTAGTGCAGGTCCGGCGCGCGGAAGGCGGTGCCGTAGGAACCGCGCACCAGCAGCGTATCGATCGGACGCCACTCCAGGCCACCGCTCCAGGTCGCCTTGCCGATGGTGTTGCCCGAGTAACGGTACTGGTCGAAGCGGCCGGCCAGGCTGACGTTGAACGTGTCATGCAGCGGCAGGCGCAGCTCGGCCGCGGTCGCCCAGCGGTTACGGCTGCCGTGGCCGTCCGAATCCTTCCAGCTGTAGTAGTAGTACTGCGTCGCCAGTGGGTCCGGATTCAGTGCGTAGGACTGATTGCCGAACTCGGCGGTCGCCGCGAAGCCGGCCTTGCCGCCCGGCAGCTCGAACAGCTCGCCGTTGGTCAGGGTCAGCGCGGCCGTCTCGGTGCGCGACTTCGGGGTATAGGTGGTGCGCGCGGCGATCGAATCGTACTCGCTGCGGCTCAGCGGCCGGTACAGGCGCGCCGGGTCGGCGTTGAACACCGGGAACACGTTGTCGTCGTCATCGGTGTACTCGCCCAGCTGCTCGCCCAGGAACAGCGCATTGGCCTTGGCGGCGATGATCTGCGGCCAGCGGATGCTGGACTGGTACTGCGAATGGCTCAGCGAGGCCTCGTATTCCCAGTCCGCACCGAGCGCGCCCTTGAAGCCGGTGGTCACGCTGAAGGTCTTCTGGGTGCTGCGCACCATGCCGTTGTCGAGTCCGCCCATTTCCTCGGGGGAGAACTGGCGCTGCCAGAACTCCACCTGGTCGGTGGCCTGGTTGTAGAAGTAGCCGTCCTCATTGCCGTCGGCGGCCATGCGGCCCCACTGGGTGACATCGCGCATCAGCGCCAGGTCGTGGTAACCCATCTGCACATCGGCGAACCATTCCGCGCCGTTGTCGAACGCGTAGCGCAGCGAGGCATAGCCATTGGCACCGCGGCGCTTGCTCAGGATCGTGCCGTAGCCGATCGAGCGGTCGCTGCCGCAGTAGAAGCCATACCGCGCACGCTCGGCGTACTGGGTGCTGCCGTTGTTCTGGCCGGCCAGCGCATCGCAGGTGGCCTGGCCCGGATCGAGGTAATCGTCGTTGTAGTCGGTGCGCAGGTAGGCGCGGCGCAGGGCACGGGCGCTCTCGGTCGGCGCGTCCAGCGTGGAATCCTGCTGGCCACGCTCATAGGCCCACAGCGGGGTCTGCGACTGCAGCTCCAGGCTGTAGACCGCGCTGAAACGGCCGGCGTCGAAGCCACTGGCGATGCTCATGTCGAAGGACTCACCACCGCCTTCGCTGGTGGTGCCCATGCGCATGTCGACCGTGGTGCCATCCACCTGCTTCTTCAGGATGAAGTTGACCACGCCGGCGATCGCGTCAGAGCCATAGATCGCCGAGGCGCTGCCGGTCAGCACTTCGATGCGCTCGATCATCCCGATCGGGATGTTGGAAACGTCGGTGAAGTTGCTGCGGCCCTGGAAGGGCATCGGGAAATCGGCGATGCGGCGGCCGTTGACCAGCACCAGGGTGTGGTTGGGGCCAAGGCCGCGCAGGTCCACCTGCTGCGCACCGGGGGAGAAGTCCGCGCCGCTGGAGGACTGCTGGCTCTGGGTCTCACCGCCGTTCTGGGTCATCGAGCGCAGCACGTCCGGCACGCTGGTGAAGCCACTGGCCTGGATCTGCTCGGCAGTGATGACGGTGACCGGGGCTGGCCCCTCCACCTGCGCGCGCGGAATGCGCGAGCCGGTGACCTGCACCGTATCCAGTTGCTGCACCCCGGGGGCGGGCGTCTGGGCACCCGCAGTTGCGGCCACACCCATCAACGCCAGCTGGATCGACCACGCCATCGCCTGTTTACGCATGAGAATTCTCGAGAAGAAAGTGTCGGCCTCGAGGGAGGCCTGTCCCCCATTCACATTTCGCGAATGGACGGCGCGCATTTAACGCCTTTTTCACGGGGTTGACCACTGCCAATTTCTCTGGCACAGGGTGGAAGCGCTTTCAGGCCCATTCTGTTCAGGCTCGTCAATGCCCACAACGGTTTCCGCGCTTCAACCCGCCCGCCCTACCCACGGTGCGCTGCCGTCGCCATGATGGGCATCCGCCCCTCCGAGTGCCTTGCCCATGTCCCGTTCCAGCAGGTTGCTGCTCTCGCTGTATCTGTCGCTCCCCTTGGCTGCCAGCGCTGCGGCGGCCGAGCCGGTGCTGGTGATCCATGGCGGGGCCGGGGTGGAGCGCAAGGACCTGTCGCCAGCCGAGGAAAAGGCCGCGCGCGCTGCCTTGCAGCAGGCCTTGTTGAACGGCCACGCCGCGCTGGCCGCTGGCAAGCCGGCACTGGAGGCAGTCACCGCGGCGATCACCGTGCTCGAGGACGATCCCACCTTCAATGCAGGCAAGGGGGCGGTGTTCACCCACGATGGCCGCAATGAACTGGATGCGTCGCTGATGGATGGCGCCACGCTCAAGGCCGGCGCGGTGGCCGGTGTGCAGCGTGTGCGCAACCCGATCCTGCTCGCCCAAGCGGTGATGCAGCATTCGCCGCACGTGATGATGGTGGGGCAGGGGGCGGAGGCCTTCGCCAGCAGCCAGGGCATGACCCTGGTGGATCCGTCCTACTTCCGCACCGACAAGCGCTGGGAGCAGCTGCAGAACGCCCTGAAGGAAGAGGCCAGTGGGCAGGCGCACGCCGATCTGGACACGGCGCGCCACTTCGGTACGGTCGGCGCGGTTGCACTCGACAAGGACGGCAAGCTCGCCGCGGGGACGTCCACTGGCGGAATGACCAACAAGCGCTATGGCCGCGTCGGCGATTCACCGATCATCGGCGCAGGCACCTATGCGGACGCGGGATGCGCTGTGTCGGGCACGGGCTGGGGTGAGTACTACATCCGCACGGCGGCCGCGCACGATATCTGCGCCCGCATGCAGTACCTCAAGCAGGGGCCGGTGGAGGCCGGGCGTGCCGTGATCAACGAACGCATTCCCGCACTCGGCGGCGATGGCGGGGCGATTGTGCTCTCCGCCGACGGTCGCGCAGCGACGCCGTTCAACACGCAGGGCATGTATCGCGGTTGGATCGGGGCCGATGGCGTGCCACACGTGGCGATCTTCGCCAGCGAAACCCTGCCGTTGCCAGGCCAATAGCCTGTCCCGACAAGGCAATTGCAGATTCGTGTGAAAAAATTCAAAAAGGTTGTTGACAGAACCCCCGTTTATCCCCAAAATTCACGGCTCTTCCACCCCACACCGAAAACGCTTCGGCGCCACGGGACAGGGTGGTAAGGAGGGATACCCAAGCGGCCAACGGGGGCAGACTGTAAATCTGCTGGCTTACGCCTTCGGTGGTTCGAATCCACCTCCCTCCACCAGTTTCATGTTGTGGCAAGAGCTTCCGATGCGGGAGTAGTTCAATGGTAGAACCTCAGCCTTCCAAGCTGATGGTGCGGGTTCGATCCCCGTCTCCCGCTCCATTGAATGAATTTGAATATATTCAAATTCGTGCCATAATACAAAACTCGCTCACGTAGCTCAGTCGGTAGAGCACCTCCTTGGTAAGGAGGAGGTCGAAGGTTCGATTCCTTTCGTGAGCACCATCTAAGTGCTACCAATTCAGACGATTTCGAGATAAGCAGCCATGGCCAAGGGTAAGTTCGAGCGCACCAAGCCGCACGTCAATGTCGGCACCATCGGTCACGTTGACCACGGCAAGACCACGCTGACCGCCGCACTGACCAAGATCGGTGCCGAGCGCTTTGGCGGTGAGTTCAAGGACTACTCGTCGATCGACGCCGCGCCGGAAGAAAAGGCACGTGGCATCACGATCTCGACCGCACACGTCGAATACGAATCCACCGAACGTCATTACGCCCACGTCGATTGCCCGGGCCAT